>NZ_CEXBBO010000005.1:0-216700 GCF_982611455.1 Stutzerimonas sp. | reverse complement strand
TCCATGGAAGCCGGCCCGGTCGTTCGCAAAGCGGCGATGAAGGCTGAGAAGTGGATCGGCTCGTACGAGAACAACAACGTCGATGTCGGCCTCGCCTGCGGTCTGCAAGGCAAAGCGCAGATCGGCAAGGGCATGTGGGCCATGCCCGACCTGATGGCTGCGATGCTCGAACAGAAGATCGGCCATCCAATGGCTGGCGCCAACACTGCTTGGGTACCCTCGCCGACTGCTGCCACGTTGCACGCCATGCACTACCACAAGGTCGACGTGTTTGCTCGTCAGACCGAACTGGCCAAGCGCGAGAAGGCCTCGGTGGATGACATCCTCACCATCCCGTTGGCGCCGAACACCAATTGGAGCGAGGAAGAAAAGCGCAACGAACTGGACAACAACGCCCAGGGCATCCTCGGCTACGTGGTGCGCTGGATCGACCAAGGCGTCGGCTGTTCGAAAGTACCGGACATCAGCGATGTCGCATTGATGGAAGACCGCGCCACCCTGCGCATCTCCAGCCAGCACATGGCCAACTGGCTGCGTCATGGCGTGGTGACTCAAGAAGAGGTTGTCGAAAGCCTCAAGCGCATGGCGCCGGTGGTGGATCGTCAGAACGCTGGCGACCCGCTGTATCGCCCGCTCGCACCGGACTTCGACAACAACGTGGCCTTCCAGGCCGCGCTTGAACTGGTCCTCGAAGGCACCCAGCAGCCCAACGGCTACACCGAGCCGGTGCTGCACCGCCGCCGCCGCGAGTTCAAGGCCAAGAACGGTCTGTAACCCGCAAAGCCAAAGCGATGAAAAACCGCCCACACAGGGCGGTTTTTTTATGCCCTCAATTCCGCTCAGAAGTGCTGAAGCCCGCCGAATAACCAAGCGTCCTGAATAGCAGCTTGCCTTGATCACCATGCCGGAACGCGTAACCCTGTAACACCCTATCGGCGAGACTGCCTCGTATCACCCCGGCAGCTGCCACTCGCGACTAGACTTACGTCCAATGTGCCCCATGGGACCCAAAGCCCACCATTGGGCGAAAACTGGAAGCGAACCATGAGCAAAGCCGATGCCTTCGCCGAGGCTGGCAAGACCGCCGTGTTGCAGAACATCCACGGGACCATGGAGTTTCTGCGCAAATATCCGCCTTTCAACCAGATGGAGCCGGGACATCTGGCCTATCTGGTAGAGAACTGCCAGCTGCGTTTCTACAGCGAAGGCGATTGCATCATTTCGCCCGATGACGGCGTCGTCGATCACTTCTACATCGTCAAGCAGGGCCGCGTTCACGGCCAGCGGCCGCACACCAGCAAACGCGGGACCGAGACGACGTTCGAGGTAATCGTCGGCGAATGCTTCCCGATGGCCGCACTGATGGGCGAGCGCGCCACACGCACGGGACATTTCGCAGCGGAAGACACCTTCTGCTTTCTGCTGAACAAGCCGGCGTTCGTCAAATTGGTGTCCAAATCCGCCGCGTTCCGCGACTTCGCCATGCGCGGCGTGAGCAGCCTGCTCGATCTGGTCAACCAGCAGGCGCAGATGCGCGCCGTGGAAAGCCTCGGCGCGCAGTATTCCCTGGAAACCCGGATTGGCGAGTTGGCGCTGCATCATCCGGTCTCCTGCCTGCCATCGACGCCGCTCGTCGAAGCGGTCAGGATGATGAACGAGACCAATGTCGGCAGCATCGTGATCACCGATGCTGCCCTGCGTCCGCAGGGTATCTTCACCTTGCGCGACCTGCGTCAGGTGATCGGCGCCGGCACCATCGAGCTGTCTGCGCCGATCGACCGATTCATGACTCATAACCCCTTCCACCTGCCGCCGGACGCCACTGCGTTCGATGCGGCGATCGCCATGACCGAGCGGCATATCGCACATGTCTGTGTGGTCGAGGACGGCCTGCTAAGCGGCGTGATCTCCGAGCGCGATTTGTTTTCCCTGCAGCGCGTCGATCTGGTTCATCTGGCGCAGGCCATCTCTCATGCCGACAGCATCGAGACGCTGGTGATCATCCGCAACCGCATCTTGCCGCTGGTAGATAACATGCTGGCGCACGGCGCATCCTCGACACAGATCACCCACATCATCACGCTACTCAACGATCACTCGGTCTGCCGTGTGATCGAGCTGGCCATCGAAGCGCTCGGCGATCCCGGCATTCCCTTCACCTGGCTATGCTTCGGCAGCGAGGGGAGGCGCGAACAGACGCTGCACACCGATCAAGACAACGGCATCCTGTTCGAGGCCGCCAATGCCGCCGAGGCCGCACATATCCGCGGACGGCTGCTGCCGCTCGCCGAGCGCATCAACCATGATCTCGACATCTGCGGCTTTACCCTGTGCAAGGGCAACATCATGGCCAGCAATCCGCAGCTGTGCCTGTCGCGGCAAGAATGGCGGCGCCGCTTCAGTTCGTTCATTCGCGAGTCGACGCCGGAAAACCTGCTCAGCAGCACCATCTATTTCGATCTGCGGGCCGTCTGGGGACCCTGCGAAGGCTACGAGCAGCTACGCAACGAACTGCTCGAGGAAATCGGCGAAAATCGTCTATTCCAACGCATGCTGGCCGAAAACGCCTTGCGTCAGCGGCCGCCCGTGGGCCGCTTCCGCGACTTCGTGGTGACCCGCAAAGGCGACGGCAAGGCGACCCTGGATCTCAAAGTGCAGGGGCTGACGCCCTTCGTCGACGGGGCGCGACTGCTCGCTTTAGGCCATGGCATCGCCACTTGCAACACGCTCGACCGGTTGCGGCAGCTGGTTGAGAGAAAGGTAATCGATGAGAAGGATGGCGCGGCCTACGAGGAGGCCTACCATTTCATTCAGCAGACGCGCATGCAGCAGCATCAAGAACAGGCCCGCGGAGGCCAGCCCTATTCCAATCGCCTCGATCCGGACACCCTCAACCATCTGGATCGACGCATCCTGCGTGAGTCTTTCCGTCAGGCCCAGCGCCTGCAGAGCAGTCTGGCCCTGCACTATCAGTTATGAATATGCCTTGGTTCAAGACACGCGGCCCTGCTCTCGACCTGGATCAGCTGCAACGCCGCGATCGATTGCCAATACCCACGACGCCGGGAACCTGCCCACTGCAGGAGCAGCGCCTGGTGGTGCTCGATCTGGAAACCAGCGGCCTGGATATGCGTCGGGATATCGTTCTCTCCATCGGCGCGGTGGTGATCGAGAATGGCGGCATCAACTTGGGCGATCAGTTCGAGTCGACGCTGCTGCGGCCTGCGCAAAAAGTCAGCGAGAGCGTACTGATCCACGGTATCGCCCCGAGCGCACTGGAGGCCGGCGAGGAGCCAGCCGAAGCCTTGTTGGACCTTCTGGAGTTCATCGGCGACAGCCCGATCCTGGCTTTTCACGCTGGTTTCGATCAGCACATGCTGACTCGCGCCCTGAAACAGGCCCTCGGCTACAAGCTCCGTCACTCTTTTATAGACGTGGCCGAACTGGCGCCGATGCTCTGCCCTGACAACCGACCGCGGCACAATGGTCTGGATGAGTGGTGTGCACGCTTCGGCTTACAAGTCCTGCAGCGCCATCACGCCAGCGCCGATGCGCTGGTGACCGCCGAAATCGCCCTGATTCTTTTCAGCCAAGCGCGTCGGCAGGGCCTCGATAGCCTCGTGGCGTTGAACCAGCGCCTGACCAATTGGCGTCGGCGACAACAGGCGCGCATCTGACGTGAAGCGCCTCCTGTCATCGAAACTTTTCTTAGCCCCGATTAATCATGCTCAACCGATGATCTGACGTTGCACCGATGGCGGCAACTTGAGATCATGCTGCGAATAGTTCTCGTTACCGGCCAGTTCCCGGCCTTGGAGCGTTAGCCTTGTCGGCTAGTGAGTCGTCCAACCAACTTTTCCTAGGCACGCTGTATCGCGATCATCGCGATTGGCTGCTCAACTGGCTGAGGCGCTATCAGGCATGCCCCCATCGGGCCGAGGACCTGAGCCAGGATACCTTCCTACGCCTGCTCAAACGCAACGACCTGCGCGGCGTGCGCGAGCCCCGCGCACTGCTGGCGACCATTGCGCGCGGATTGCTGATTGACCACTTCCGCCGCAACGCACTGGAGCGTGCCTACCTTGACGAGCTGGCCTTGCAGCCAGAGGAAACACAGCCCAGTGCGGAGGAGCAATTGCAGATCCTCGAAGCCCTGCGCGAGGTGAATGCGCTGCTTGGTCAGCTCTCGGCGAACGCCCGGGCGGCTTTTTTCTACAACCGTCTGGATGGCATGACTCACGCCGAGATTGCCCAGCGTCTTGGCGTCTCGGTCCCGCGCGTGCGGCAGTATCTGGCCCAAGCGCTTCGTCAGTGTTACATCGCTGCCTATGGCGAGCCGACATGAGCGACGCGCAAACACCCGTATCGGCCCGAATCCTCGACGAAGCCATCGCCTGGCAATTGCGTCTGGGTGATAGCGCTGACAGCGAATCACACCTCACCGACTTGCAACGCTGGCTGGCTATGAGTCCTGAGCATGCCAAGGCATGGGCGCAGCTCGGCGGTATCGATCGGCAGCTGGGAACGATCAACTCGCCAAGCGCTCGGCGTGCTCTGCAGCTCAACGTATCAGCCAAACGACAAAGTGCTGGCCGCGCGCTCTTGGGGCTGGCCTTGCTCTGCACCATTGGTATTGGCCTTGCGCTTCAGGCACGACCACTGCCGATCTGGCTGGCAGACGAAAGCACGGGCGCGGGTGAGCAACGCAGCTTTACCCTGGATGACAACAGCCGTATCCAATTGAACAGCCGCAGCGCACTGGACGTCCGTTTCGATGAGAAACAGCGCAGGCTGTTCCTGCATCAGGGAGAAGTACTGGTGGAAACGGCCCCGGAAAGCGACCCGCGGCCATTTATCGTGGAAACCAGCCAGGGTGACCTGCGAGCGCTGGGCACCCGCTTTATCGTTCGTCGCGAGGGCGACGCCACCCGGCTTATCGTGCTGCGCTCGGCGGTTGCCGCACTTCCGAACGATCTTCAGGAGGGCCGTACCGTACGTGCCGGCGAGCAGGTGCTGATGCGCCGCGATCAACTTGGAGCCAGCTCGTCTGCACCCATCGCGGCGGATGCGTGGAGCCGCGGCATGCTGATAGTCGATGACATGCCGCTGGGTGAGCTGCTGGCGAAGCTGGGCGAGTACCGGCGTGGCTATCTGGGCCTCGATCCGCGCCTCGAGTCCCTACGCATCAGCGGCAGCTTTCCGTTGCAAGACACAGACCGCGCGCTCGCCGCCCTGCCGCCCAGCCTCCCGGTACGGATCGAGCGCCATACCGACTGGTGGGTCGAGGTCGTGCCGGATGACTCAGCGACGCCCACTGGCGATTGACCGCCTCGCTACGAAGCCGCGAGCCATCAAGCGAGCCGGCTTTCGAAACGAATCTGCCTAGATAGATATTTTTCAGCGCTGCCCTATCACTTTTTGATTGTCCTTCGGCCTGATGAGTAACTGAGACATATTCCTATTCGGGAGTCATTCACAATGCCGTCGCTCGTTCCACTGTTTCGCCCAAGCCTGCTCGCCGTTGCCATCGGCATCGCGCCGTTACCTCTGTTCGCACAGTCCGTCGCCAACAACGCCACAGCTGCGGACGAAATCCGCGAATACGCCCTGCCTGCCGCCCCCCTTGCTACCACACTCAATCGCATTGCAGCGGAGGCAGGACTGGTATTGAGTATCGACCCGGCGCTGACCCGTGAGCGCATGGCTGAACCGGTGCAAGGTCGTTTTAACGGTCAGGGAGCCTTGCACGAAGCGCTACGCGGTACGGGTCTTGAGTTGCGTCAGAACAGCTCCGGCAGCTACAGCCTGCACCCTGCAGCAACCGATGCGATGGCGCTTCCAGACGTAACCGTGACGGCTACCGAGCCTCTTGTCGAAGGTGGTGAAGAAAGTGGCTATCGAACTACCACAGCCAGAAATGTCGGTGCGCTGGGTGGCATGGCGCTTCAGGATGCCCCCTACTCGATCAGCGTCGTTTCATCAGACATGCTGCGCAACACTCAGACCACATCCACCGATGACATCTTCAAACGCAACCCTTTCACTCAGCTCTACTCGCCGAAAAATGCGGGCTACGCCAGTGCGGTCGCTATTCGAGGTTTCAGCGATGCCGGTAACCTAAGCATCGCCAATGACGGTCTGCGCTTCAGTACCGGTTACGACAGCGGCAATTTCGTCGAGGAGATGGAGCAGATCGAGGTGCTCACCGGACTCAGCGGCTTTCTGTACGGACCGGCAAGCCCCGGTGGTTTGGTCAACTATGTTCTCAAGCGTCCTACCTACGAGCGCTACAACAGCGTGACGCTCGGAAATGCCGGTGGTGAGAACTATTACTTACACGGCGATTTTGGCGGCAAGATCGATGACCAAGGTGTCTTCGCCTATCGATTGAACATGCTGACCCAGGATGGCGAGACCGCCATCGACATGCAGAAGCGGCGCCGTCAGATGATCAGCCTGGCGCTGGACTGGAACGTCAGCAACGACCTGCTGATCCAGTTCGATGCCTCGCATAAAGAAAACGAGACTCACGGCCTCACCAGCTATTGGTTCGTAGCGGATGGCAGCCGCCGACCGAGCGCCAGCGATCTCGACAATGACAAGCTATACAGCCAACGTTGGGCCATTTCGGACAGTGAACATGACCGCGTTGGAAGCCGTTTCAACTGGCGCCTGAGCGATGTGTTTACGCTTCGTGGAGCGCTGGCCTATGCGGAATACACCGACGAGTACGTCTATACCGGTCCGACAATCGACGCCACCACTCCCGCCGGAACCTATGCGCAACCGCTTTACGCGTTCGCCCCCGTCGATAACGAAGAGACCTCCGCCAACCTCTTTCTTGACTCGGTATTTCAAACCGGCCCCCTGGGGCACAAACTTACAGTCGGCTATCAGGGCAACAGTTTGCGCACCAAGCAGCACACCGACCATATTCCCTTTGATTTTCAATGGGACTCTGTTGTCGACAACGTCCTGATCGGCGAAGCACCGCAAGTCAGCAAGCCTGGCTATAGCATCGGCAACAGCAGCAAGCATCTCTCCGCAACCAGCGATCTGAGCAGCGTCCTCATCGGTGATGTGATTACCTTTAATCCACAATGGTCGACGATCCTCGGCGTGGTTCATTCGAAAATCGAAACCTTCTCTAACGACTTCGTCTACGGTGCGGGCATAACCGAGTACGAGAAGAGCGAGACCTCGCCGAACGTCTCGCTGATCTATAAGCCCGCGCCCTGGCTGACGACGTACGCGAGCTATATCGAAGGGCTGGAAGCTGGAGGCTCGACCTCGGTATTCCCCGGTGGGCCGACCGTCGCGCTGCCGCCAGAAGTCAGTGAGCAGTACGAAATAGGTGCCAAGGCCCTTTGGGGCGATGCGCTGTTTACTGTTGCGTTGTTCAACATCGACAAGCCGAACTACATCAGCAATTTCGTCTACACACCAAACGGGCGCCAGGAAAATACGGGTATCGAATTCGGTGTCACCGGCAAGGTTACGCCTGCGCTGACACTGGTGGGAGGTTTGACCCTGCTCGACGCAAGCGTGAAGAAATCCAACGTCGCCGCCAACGACGGCAACAAGCCCACCAACGTCGCCTCGAAGCTGGCGAAGCTCTATGCGGAGTACGACGTGGCCAGCGCCCCAGGCTTCGCCATTACCGGCGGCGCCTATTACACCGGCAAGCAGTACAGCGATGCGGAAAACCAGTACAGCCTGTCTTCGTTTACGACCTTCGATGTTGGCGCCCGTTACCGCATGCCGGTGGGCGATAACGATCTCACGCTGCGTGCCAATGTGAGCAATCTCGCGGATAAGGAATACTGGCTGAACAGTTACTACCTCGGTGATCCGCGGACGTTGACGTTCTCCGGCCAGCTAGAGTTCTGATCAGCGGTGCCTCCCGGGCCGGCCTAATGGCCGGCTTTGTCATTACAGGATTTACCTGATGCAAAGCAAAACCATCCGCCGCTGGTCCTTCGTCCATACCTGGACCAGCCTGATCTGCACGTTGTTCCTGCTGATGCTGGCCATCACCGGGCTGCCGCTGATCTTTCATCACGAGCTGGAGCATCTGCTCGGCGAGGCGCCAGAGTTGCATGAGATGCCCGCCGAAACGCCGCATCTCGACCTGCAGCAACTGGTCAGCGCGGCCGAGCGGCATCGCGCTGGAGAGGTCGTGCAGTATTTCGGCTGGGAAGCGGACGAACCCAACGGCGTGGTGGCGATTACCGCGGCTACAGCAGGGACGGAGCCAAACTCTTCTTATACCTTCATGCTTGACGCCCGCACCGGCGAAGCCGTGGAAATGCCGGCGGCCAACGGCGGGCTGATGATGTTCTTCTTGCGCATGCACGTCGATATGTTCGCCGGGCTTCCCGGCAAGCTGTTGCTGGCGTTCATGGGCATTCTTTTCATCGTCGCGATCGTTTCCGGCGTGGTGCTTTACGCGCCGTTCATGCGGCGTCTCGATTTTGCCAAGGTGCGTCACGAACGCTCCCGTCGTACGCGCTGGCTCGACCTGCACAACCTGATCGGCGTCGTCACGCTCAGCTGGGCGCTGGTGGTTGGAGTTACCGGCGTCGTCAGTGCCTGTGCCGATCTACTGATCGAGGCCTGGCGCGCCGAATCGCTGACGGCGATGCTCGAACCCTACCGGGATGCGCCGCCGCTGACGACACGCGCACCCGCCAGCCAGCTGTTGGAAATCGCCACCCAGGCGGCGCCGGGTATGCGACCGGACTTCATCGCTTTTCCCGGCACGCGTTTTTCCAGCGAACACCACTACGCCGTGTTCATGAATGGCAGCAGCCATTTGACTTCTCACCTCTTCACCCCGGTGCTGATCGACGCGCAAACACTCGACGTGACCGCAGTCGGCGAGCGCCCGTGGTACATGGACGCGCTCGGTCTGTCACAGCCTTTGCATTTCGGCGATTACGGTGGTCGCCCAATGCAGCTGCTCTGGGCGGTACTCGACGTGCTGACCATCATCGTGCTCGGCAGCGGGCTGTATCTGTGGTGGGTTCGCCGTCGCGGCGCAACATCGGCGCGCGAGGTGATGGCATGAGCTGGCGCCAATCGACCTTCCTGCTGCCTGGTCTGATCGGCCTGCTCGGTGTGGCCGGATTGTTCGCCGCGCTACTCGGCGACGGCTGGTGGGATGTGCTCGCCTGGCTCGGATTGGGCGCTCAGGTGGTACTAAGCCTGTGGCCTTTGCTGCCTGGCCGAAGAAGTCGGGTAGGCAGCGGAAGGATCAGCCAGCACCAGCAATTGTGACGTGACCCGCCATGGTGGCGCATCGCTGGATTGGAGCGCGTTACAAACGGTCGGATAAGCAAACGGCCCGGTAAAGCGGTGCGTCCGTCTCCAGTTCGGTCATGGTTTCAAACTTCGCCTGACCTGCCTCGTTCAACCTGAACATCACCTTTTCGTCGCAGAGCAACTGATAAGGCGCGCTTATCACCGTGGACATCAGGTGGCGCTTTTCAAAGCGATACAGGGCGAAACGGGCGATTCGCCCCTTGGAAGTTTCCTCCATTTGCGCATTGGCACTATCAAGTACCGTATAAACAAGCGGCATGGGAAACATCATGGTCCAGGGTCGCCATAACATATGGCCTTCTTCACTCGAAACGATCACCGATCCTTCCGGCAGACGCGCCTCTTTGGTTTCAAACCATGTGTACTCGTAATGGATCGTATAGGCGAGCATGCCCAAGCCGGCGAATGCCGGAACGATCCATTTCGGCAGCCGCTTGCGAGTGAGATTACGCAGCAGCAGTGCGATCCCCGCACCCGCCAGGGCAGCAACAATTGCAGCGATTAAATGCCAGATCATATACAGCTCCCTCAAAAAAAATCGGGCTTCCAAATGGAAGCCCGACTCCTACCTCAACCTCGTGTCAGACCAAGTCTGACGTCTGGTTGCATTGTCATTAGTGATCAAGCGCAGCGCCAGCACCCTTAGGGGTACGAACACTTTCAACCAGATCCTGAATTGCCTGCGGAGGCGCTTCAGTGGACAGCGACACAGCATAAGCCACTGCGAAGTTGATCATCGCGCCCACTGCACCGAAGGCCAGCGGAGAGATGCCGAACAACCAGTTTTCAGGCGTATTGGCGAAGGACGCCGTGCCGGGGATGAAGAACCAGCCAAGGTACATGAAGATGTAGACCAGGGTGGTAACCAGACCCACAACCATACCTGCGACCGCGCCCTTGCTGTTTACACGCTTGGAGAAGATACCCATCATCAGCGCCGGGAACAGCGAAGCTGCGGCAATACCGAACGCCAAAGCTACCACCTGCGCGGCGAAGCCCGGAGGATTCAGCCCCAGCCAGGTTGCCAGGAGGATCGCACCTGTCATGGAGAGACGCGCAGCGAGCATCTCGTTCTTCTCACTGATCTTCGGATTGATGATGTTCTTGATCAGGTCATGGCTGATAGCCGCGGAGATGGCCAACAGCAGGCCTGCAGCAGTCGAGAGCGCTGCGGCAATACCACCTGCAGCGATCAAACCGATGACCCAGCCAGGCAGGTTGGCGATTTCAGGGTTTGCCAGCACGATGATGTCGTTGTTGACGACCAGCTCGTTACCATTCCAGCCACGCTCTGTAGCAGCAGGAGCGAAGTCGGCGTTGGCGTCGTTATACAGCTGGATACGGCCATCACTGTTCTTGTCTTCCCACTTGATGAGACCGGTCTCTTCCCAGGTTTTCATCCAATCTGGACGCTCATCAAACCGAATCGCTTCGGCCTGCGGACCCTCTGGATAAATAGTGTCGAGCAGGTTCAGGCGCGCCATGGAGCCAACGGCCGGAGCAGTCAGGTAAAGCAGCGCGATGAATACCAGGGTCCAGCCTGCGGACCAGCGGGCATCTGCCACCTTCGGCACAGTGAAGAAACGGATGATGACGTGAGGCAGACCTGCAGTACCGATCATCAGCGACAGGGTAAACAGGGCCATGTTGAGTTTATTGTCGACTTCAGCGGTAAAGTCTTGGAAACCCAAATCACGCACGACGCTATCTAGCTTGTCCAGCAAAGGAAGGCCGGACTCTACGTGAGTACCGAACATGCCCAAACTGGGAATCGGATTGCCAGTCAGCTGCATGGCGATGAACACAGCCGGAATGGTATAGGCAATGATCAATACCACGTACTGGGCCACCTGGGTGTAGGTAATGCCCTTCATGCCACCAAACACCGCGTAGACAAACACGACACCGGCAGCAAGCCATATACCCGTGTTGTTGTCCACCTCGAGGAAGCGGGAGAACGCCACACCGGCACCAGACATCTGACCGATCACGTAGGTCACGCAGATAACGATCAGACAGATAACCGCAACCAGGCGCGCGCCTCGGCTATAAAAGCGATCACCGATAAAGTCCGGTACGGTGAATTTGCCAAACTTGCGCAGGTAGGGCGCCAGCAACATCGCCAGCAGCACGTAGCCGCCCGTCCAGCCCATCAGATAGGCCGAAGTGGCATAACCACCGGAAGCAATGATACCGGCCATGGAAATGAAAGATGCCGCAGACATCCAGTCTGCCGCAGTCGCCATACCGTTGGTCACGGGATGAACGCCACCACCGGCGACGTAGAACTCCTTGGTCGAGCCAGCTCGGGCCCAGTACGCAATACCGAAGTACAGTGCGAAGGATGCACCCACGAACAACATGTTTATCCAGAATTGACTCATGCTGGTTACTCCTCCACACCAAATTCTTTGTCCAGCTTGTTCATCTTCCACGCGTAGAAGAAGATGATCGCAAGGAACGTAAGAATGGATCCCTGAGTACCAAACCAGAAGCCCAAGTCCGCCCCCCCCACCGGTATGCCGGAAAGCATGGGACGCAAGAATATGGCGAAGCCATATGAGACGAGGGCCCAGACCACCAGGCTCCATGTTATGAGGCGAACATTCGCCTTCCAGTACGCAGCAGCATTTTCTTTATCGGCGTCGGCCATGACGTTCTCCGTCTTATTTTTATTACGAGTAAGGGGAACCACATCATGAATGTAACAAGGATACGTGCTGGAAAGTAAGCCCCGACTTTAGTCTGACGGGACTAAAGTGCCCGCTTAGCCGCCATCTTCTCTAGGCATCAAAGATTTCGTGAACCACTGCACAGGGGCATGACAGGACGACCTTCACCAGTGCCCCTGCAAAGCAGAGGGAATCACGCCAGATTCACCCGGACCGCAGATCGCTCGGCTCGACTAGCTAGCAAACCGGGGCCAACATCATTTATTGCCGTTACCCTTCAATTACATTTCAAAAAAATCGCTTATATCAACTTCTTCAACAATAAATGACTAACCATTAATCTGATGATTAAACCGGCACGGCATATCTTATTTATATGGGCAGCGCTGTATTGGCCGCACATATCTGTGAACCTAAGTTTCACTACTTCCATCGTTATTTTCACGAAGGGCCCGCCGCTAAATAGGAAGCAAACGGACCCTCAAGCAGCGGTAGACAGCGCGCATGCCTGAGTAACGTAAGGGCAGGGCCGCTTTAAAGTTGCGGCCCAATCACCGCTTCCGGGCAAGGCTCAGAGCGAGTCGCGGGCGACCGCTACAAACCTACCGATCGTCAGCCGTCCTGTTATCCAGCCTGAGAGGCTGCCTCAGCAGGTCGGGCGACCTGCCGTGTACTTCTGCGCCGGATCGATGGCCGCGTCGAGATCGCTGATGGCCGTGGCGCCGATCAGCAGCGGATAACTGAAGTGACTGCGATCGGTAAGGTTCACCTCGGCTTCGCGCAACTGATCACCGATACACAACTGCATTTCCACCACAGGGCGCTCGGCGACACCGGGGCCGCGCCCGGCATCGTCATCGGAGCCCGCCGCTTCCTCTGCGCGTGACTTGATTTCGGCAATGCGCGCCAAGGGACGCTCATAAAATGTATCGCCAGCGCCTTCGACAGCCAGGCGGAATCGTACCCAGTCCTCGCCGTCACGTTCGAAGTGCTCGATGTCACGAGCCGACAGCGAGGCAGTCATGGCACCGGTGTCCATCTTGGCCTTTAGGGTCTTGCCGATATCTTCGATCTTGATCTGTTCATAGCGGCCGAAGAGCGTCGGCTCTGCGGCAATGACGGGCAGTGATAACGCGCTCAGCAACAACAACAGACGGGACAAAACAAACTCCTGGAGTATCCATTGACTCCTTTGGGACCTGCCGGGACTGTATCCGTTCCGCTCAGTGCGGTGGGTCCGGCGGCTGCCACGCGACGACCGCATGGGCCTGTTAGACTGCGCACCACTTCCCCTTGCAGATGACTACCGTGCCCAGTTCAGCCTTCGCCACCCTGCCTCTCAGCCCCGCGACGCTGGCCAATCTCGACGCGCTCGGCTACACCGAAATGACGCCGATTCAGGCCCAGAGCCTGCCCGTGATGCTCAAGGGCATGGACCTCATCGCGCAGGCAAAGACCGGCAGCGGCAAAACCGCCGCGTTCGGCATCGCGCTGCTCGAGCCGCTCAATCCACGCTATTTCGGCTGCCAAGCGCTGGTGCTTTGCCCGACCCGCGAACTGGCTGATCAGGTCGCCAAGGAACTGCGCCGCCTGGCGCGTTCGGCTGACAACATCAAGATTCTCACGCTGTGCGGCGGGGTTTCCATCGGCCCGCAGATCGGCTCGCTGGAGCACGGCGCGCATGTCATCGTCGGCACGCCCGGACGCATTCAGGAGCACCTGAAAAAAGGCACATTGAAACTCGACGGGCTCAACACGCTGGTACTCGACGAAGCGGACCGCATGCTCGACATGGGCTTCTACGATGCCATCGCCGAAATCATCGGCCAGACCCCGAGCAAGCGTCAGACACTATTGTTTTCAGCCACCTATCCCGCTGGTATCAAGCAGCTCTCGGCCACGTTCATGCGCGACCCTCAGCAGGTCAAGGCCGAGGCGCTGCATGACGATTCGCAGATCGAGCAGCGCTTCTACGAAATCGACCCGGAAGACCGGATGGACGCCGTGGTGCGCATTCTCGCCAGTTTCCGCCCGGAAACCTGCGTCGCTTTCTGCTTCACCAAGCAGCAGTGCCAAGAGCTGGTCGACCAGCTCACCGCCAAGGGCATTTCCGCCATGACGCTCAATGGCGATCTGGAGCAACGTGACCGCGATCAGGTGCTAGCGATGTTCGCCAACCGCAGCCTGTCGGTGCTGGTCGCGACCGACGTCGCCGCACGTGGCCTGGATATCGACGCGCTGGACATGGTGATTAACGTCGAACTGGCGCGCGACTCGGAAATCCACATTCACCGCGTCGGACGTACCGGGCGCGCCGGCAAGAAAGGCATCGCCATCAGCCTGGTCGCCCCTTCCGAAGCCCATCGCGCGCGGGCAATCGAAGAGCGCCAGAAGGCGCCGCTCAACTGGCAGCCGCTGAACGATCTGAAAGCGCAGCCCGGCGAACCGCTGCAACCGCCAATGATCACCTTGTGCATCGGTGCTGGCCGCAAGGACAAGCTACGTCCTGGCGATATCCTCGGCGCGCTGACCGGCGATGCGGGAATTCCCGGCACTCAGGTTGGCAAGATCGCGATCTTCGATTTCCAGGCCTTTGTGGCCGTTGAGCGCAGCGTCGCCAAGCCGGCGCTGAATCGCCTCAACGCCGGGAAGATCAAGGGGCGATCGTTGAAAGTAAGGCAGCTATAAGCTGGAGGCTGGAGGCTGGAGGCTGGACAGACCGTAGGGTGGATCACGCTTCACCGATCCACCGAACCAAAGCAAGGTGGATGTAAAAAGCGACATCCACCCTACGTCAGGCCGGACGCTCTCAGGTCCCGCCTCCACCGCTCCCGTTACAACGACCCGCGCGCCCAGGGGCCCCAGATGGCAAATGTGATGCCCGGCGTCTGGGCATTCACGAAGAGGAAATGCCCGGTCGGATCGAAGCAGGCGCCGCAGAACTCCCTATTACGGTAATCGCCGCCGGAAACCCGCTTGCCGGCAGCGGCAGCCTGCACGTCATCGAAGACTATGTTGTTCTTGGCAAATATGTAGGCTTCGCCCGCCGTGGTCAGGCCCAGCAGGCGCTCGCCGAAGCCGTAGGCATCCTGCGCGCCGCCGCCGTCTTCGCAGAGCAACAAGCCGCCTCGCGGGCTGACGGTGATGTTGTCCGGGTTGTTGGCGATTTCCGCGTCGGTGGAAGCGAAGATGCAGGTCAGGCGATCGTTTGCCAGGTCGTGCATCCAGACCGCGCCGCGGCCGTAACCGGCACGGCCCTGACTATCGGTACCCGCGCTGGTGTCGACGATGAACAGCTTGCCTTCGCTGTGCCAGATGCCTTCGCCACGGCTCATGCTCAGCCCGCCGGCTTGGCGCGCCTGGGCATAGGGGCCGCTGCCTTCGGGCTGCGGTTCCAGGTTCGGGTTTGGTACTTCGACCCATTCGAGCTGATAGCTGTCGCCCTGCTTCGGTGCGTGCAGATCGACCAAGGCGCGGTTGCGGACTCGCGCGGCCTGCAGAATTCCACCTGCCGCAAGGGAGCCGGGCTGCTGGCTGGCGTCGGTGGGAATGTATCGGTAGTAGCCGGCCTGGTTGCGGGCGTCTTCGGTCAGGTAGACGTAGCTGTTGCGCGGATCCACCGCCACCGCCTCATGGGCGAAGCGGCCCATCTGGATAATCGGCTGGCCGGTGGTCAGCGCAGGATTGGCGGTCACTTCGAAGACGTAGCCGTGCGGGCGACCACCGGCACTGCTGTTGTCCGCCGTGGTTTCCTCGCAGGACAACCAGGTGCCCCAGGGCGTCACGCCGCCGGCACAGTTGGTTCGGGTGCCACCCAGGCTTGGCACGGTGCGCACCTCATGTTCGATACCGCGCGAGAAGTACAGATTGGTGGTGCCGCCTGCCAGACGCTGACCATTGGCGAGCGTGACGCCATCGTAAATACCGTTGGCCTCGATCATCGCGCCGGTACCGATTTCATGGTTGCGCACCAGCACGATCTCCGGGCCATGCTGCCCGCGGCGCACCTCGATCACGCCCATGCCGTCATGGGAGCCGGGCACCGGCTGACCGTTTTCCATCATGTCTCCGGTCCAGGAAAAGCTTTTGTATTGGAAGCCATCGGGCAATTGCAGCAGTTCCAGGCCAGTACTCAAGTCCTTGGTCGGGCGCAGCGGGCCGTAGCTGCTGCGGGCCAGGCCGGCACCGCGACCTTGTGCATTGCGCGCGGCGAAGGCCTGCAGTGTGCCGAGTAACGGCGTAGTGGCGGCGACGGCGGCGATGGCGCCGCCCTTGAGCAGGTTGCGGCGACTGGCATCATGTTCACGGTTCATGCGGTGTCCTCTTTCTCGGAGTGGGGAGGGGCGACATGAATCAAGCCAGCCGAATACGGCGAAACGATGACCAAGCGATTGCGTTCTGGTGATGCGGGACGGATGGTCGGTATAAGCTTTGCAACGCTGACCCGTGACGCCTGCACACCATTGGCGTCCAATTACCTCTTACAGCCAGGTCGAAATGCCGTATGCGTTCACCATCGCTCAGCCAATCCCTGCGCCGCCTTTGGGCACTGGAGAAGTTCGGCTACAGCCTGCGCGTGCTGATCGCGCTGGCCGGCAGCATGGGCCTGAGCTGGTCCCTCGGGCAGCCTTCGATGGCGATTCCGTTGTTTCTCGGTGTGATTGCCAGCGCCCTGGCGGAGACCGACGACAGCTGGCTCGGCCGGCTTTCGGCGTTGCTGGTTACCCTTCTGTGTTTCAGCGTTGCGGCCGCCTCGGTGCAATTGCTGTTTCCCAATCCGCTGCTGTTCGCCTTCGGCATGGCCGGCGCCGCGTTTGGCCTGGTGATGCTCGGTGCGCTGGGCGAACGCTACGCGACCATCGCCCAGGCCACGCTGATCCTTTCCATCTACAGCATGATCGCTGCCGACCAACGCGGCGGCGCGGCGCTCTATCCCTGGCGCGATCCTCTGCTGCTGCTCGCCGGCGCGACCTGGTACGGGCTGCTGTCGGTGTTGTGGAATGCGTTGTTCGCGCACCAGCCGGTGCAACAGAGCCTGGCCCGCCTGTATCGCGAACTGGGACAGTACTTCAAGCTCAAGGCGGCTTTGTTCGAGCCGGTGCGCCAACTCGATGTGGAGGAGCGCCGTCTGCAACTGGCGCAACAGAATGGCCGGGTGGTCAGCGCATTGAACGCCACTAAAGAAACCCTCCTGCACCGCCTCGGCAATGGTCGTCCCGGCGTGAAAATCAGCCACTACCTCAAGCTCTATTTCCTCGCTCAGGATTTGCATGAGCGCGTCAGCTCCTCGCATTACCCTTATCAGGCGCTGGCCGAAGCGTTCTTCCACAGCGACGTGCTGTTCCGCTGCGGACGGCTGTTGAGATTGCAGGGTGTGGCCTGTGCCGAGCTGGCCAATGCCATTCAATTGCGCCAGCCCTTCCGCTACAGCGAAGCCAACGCCCAGGCGCTGGCGGATCTGGAAGCCTCACTCGACCACTTGCGCCTGCAGAGCAACCCCGCCTGGCGCGGTCTGCTGCGCTCGTTGCGCGCCCTGTCGGGCAACCTGACGACCATGCAACGCCAGCTCGCCAGCGCCAGCAACCCCGATGCGTTGGAAGGCGAGCAGGACAGCAGTTTGCTGGATCGCCAGCCACAATCGCTGCGCGACGCCGTGAGCCGTATCCGCCTGCAGCTGACACCGACTTCCCTGCTGTTCCGCCATGCCCTGCGCATGAGTCTGGCGCTGATCTGCGGCTATGCCGTGCTGCATGCGATTCACCCGGAACAGGGTTATTGGGTGCTGCTGACGACCGTCTTCGTCTGCCAGCCGAATTACGGCGCGACGCGGATCAAGCTGGTGCAGCGGGTGACCGGCACCGCGCTCGGATTGGTGGTGGGCTGGGCGCTGTTCGACCTGTTCCCGAGCCAGCAGATGCAGGCCTTGTTCGCCGTGATCGCCGGCGTCGTGTTCTTCGCTACTCGTAGCAGTCGTTACACCTTGGCGACCGCGGCGATCACGCTGCTGGTGCTGTTCTGCTTCAACCAGGTCGGTGACGGATATGGGCTGATCTGGCCGCGCTTGGTCGATACCCTGCTGGGTAGCCTGATCGCTGCTGCCGCGGTATTTCTTATCCTTCCAGACTGGCAGGGTCGCCGACTCAATCAGGTGGTCGCCAATACGCTCAGCCGCAGCGCCGACTATTTGCGCCAGATCATGCATCAGTACGAGAGCGGCAAGCGCGACGACCTCGCCTACCGACTGGCTCGACGCAACGCCCATAATGCCGATGCGGCGCTCTCGACCACCTTGTCGAATATGCTTCTGGAGCCCGGACATTTCCGCAAGGACGCCGAGACCGGCTTTCGCTTCCTGATCCTTTCTCACACGTTGCTCAATTACCTCTCGGGCCTGGGCGCGCATCGCGAAAGCCTGCCGAACGACGCCCGTGACGAGATGCTCGAAAGCGCGGCGCAGAAACTGGCCATCAGCCTCGACGAACTGGCGACGGCGCTGCAGAACAATCAATCCGTGGCGGTGTACAGCGAAGAGGAAGAAGCCCTTGCGCAGCAGCTCGAGCAAGCATCCGAAGATTCGGATGACAGCCACCGCCTGCTGCAGACGCAGCTGGGCTTGATCTGCCGCCAGCTGGCACCGTTGCGCAGCATGGTCAGCCACCTGATTCGCCAGGTCGCGCCTCAGGGCTGAGGCAAAGACTCGGGCGCTGGTAGCCCATGGCGGCGAAAGATTTCGGCATAGGAGCCGTCCTTGACCATCGCCGCGATCTCGCGGTCGAACGCAGCGATGATCGCAGCCTGCTGCGGATGGTCATCGCGGACCACCAGCGAAAGGTCTAGCAGGCTGAACTCGCCTGGCACGAACCGATAGGCATCGTGCACGTCCTTGAGCTCTCTGGCGAAGTGAAACTGCGCCGTGCGCTCATCTTCCAGCGTCAGGTCGACACGCCCCGCGGTAAGCATCCTCGCAGCCTGAACGAAGTTGGCAGCGTAACCCTTGTGGAGCCGAGCATCGTTCTCCAGCGCATCGCTGAAGGCGTAACCGCGCAGAAGGGCAATTCGATACGGCACCAGGCTTTCCAGACCGCGATAAACAATGCAGCTGTCGCGCCGCTGAACCCAGCGCACGCGGTTGCTCAGGAATGCCCGCGTGTAGCGGGCGTAGGCTGCGTGATGTGTGCTGGGCCAGACGTTGAGCATGTCGTAGCTGCCACGTTTGAGGCCCAGCACAGCTCGCGCCCAAGGCACCTCGATGTAGTCCACCTGGTAACCCGCCCGGCCAAGCGCCGTGCGGATGAGCTCTACCGACACCCCCCCACCGGGCAAGCGCTGATCCGTATAGGGTGGCCAGACATTGCCAGCCAGGCGCAACACCTCGGCGCTGGTCGTGGTGCTGATCGTCAGTGCCATCAGCAGCAAAAGCCGTATCCATTTCACTAATTCTGTCTCGTTCCAATCCATAGCCAGGCATCCATCCACCTTCAGCAAAGCACAAAACGGGCCGAGTCAAAGCGCCGGTCCCATCGTCTGCCGTCGGGCAACCCTGCGCGCGCTTGGCTGGCGGAGTAACATGCCGCGTTTTCAGATCGAGGTGAGCTGTGGTGCGGACGGATGTAGTGGTGATAGGCGCAGGTGCAGCGGGCTTGATGTGCGCCTTCACGGCCGCCGCGCGAGGTCGCCGGGTGCTGCTGCTCGACCATGCCAACAAGGCCGGCAAAAAGATCCTCATGTCCGGCGGCGGACGCTGCAATTTCACCAACATGTACACCGAACCCGAAAACTTCCTTTCCGCCAATCCGCATTTTTGCAAGTCGGCACTGGCTCGCTATACCCAGTGGGATTTCATCGAAATGGTCGGCCGCCACGGCGTGCCGTACCACGAGAAGAAACTCGGCCAGCTGTTCTGCGACAACAAGGCCAGCGACATCCTCGGCATGCTGTCGGACGAATGCCAACAGGCCGGTGTCGACCTTCGTCTGAACACGGTGGTGCAGTCGGTCGAGCGATCCGAAGACGGTTATGTGCTGCTTGGCAGCGCTGGCGAAATCATCTGTCAGTCGCTGGTGATCGCCACGGGCGGTCTGTCGATCCCAACGCTCGGTGCCAGCGGTTTCGGCTACCAGCTTGCGCGCCAATTCGGCCACACGGTGCTGCCGACGCGTGCCGGCCTGGTGCCCTTCACCATCACCGAGCCGCAGCTCAAGGGGATGTGCGAAGAGCTGTCCGGCACGTCGGTGGAGGACTGTCTGGTGAGCTGCAACGGCCAGCGCTTTCGCGAAAACATCCTCTTCACCCATCGCGGTCTTTCTGGCCCGGCGGTCTTGCAGGTTTCCTCGTACTGGCAGCCGGGCGATGCCATCGAGATTAACTTGCTACCGCACCTGGACCTTGTCGAGTGGCTGAATGAGCAACGGCATGAACGGCCCAATACCGAGTTGAAAACGCTCCTCGGTGAGCTGTTCACACGCAAGATGGCGGGGCTGCTGGCCGAACACTGGTTCGTGTCCAGACCGCTGAAGCAATACAGTCCGGCGGAACTCGAAGAAATTGCGGAACGGCTGAGTAATTGGCGGCTGATTCCTGCGGGAACCGAAGGCTATCGCACCGCGGAAGTGACGCTGGGTGGCGTGGATACGTGCGAGGTGTCGTCGAAGACCATGGAATCGCAGAAATCACCGGGACTGTACTTTATCGGCGAAGTGCTCGATGTCACAGGTCACCTGGGCGGCTTCAATTTCCAGTGGGCCTGGGCGTCCGGTTACGCCGCGGCGCAATACGTCTGATAGGGCCGCCCGCCGGTATGGCGCCTTATTCGTTGGACAGGTTCGACGGCGGCGAAACCTCACGCGGCCCGGCCGGATCGGTAGCGGTGTTTTGATATTCCTGCTGGTTTTCACTGACGTTATCCAGCGCCGACGGCTCGTCGTCAGGCGAGCATGCGACAAGCAACAGCGAGACCGGCGCAGCGACCACGAGCGTGATGAATTTCGACTTCATGCTGTTCTCCTGCAGCGGGCGCTTCGTAAACCAGAACGAGCGCCCATGATTGTCAGGTATCGTTTACTGCGCCGCGCCAGTGCCGCTACCCGTGGTGTTCGGCGCGGTGCCGGCACCCGATTCGGTGCCCATGCCGCTGCCGTTGTCAGCCGGCGCTGTGTTCATATCGCCCGTAGCGCCTGTGCCCATGCCGGTTCCGCTGCCAGACTCGACACCAGCGCCAGTACCGGTACCCGTGGTGCCTGGGCCTGCTCCCGTACCGGCGCCTGTGCCTGTGCCTGTGCCTGTGCCTGTGCCAGTGCCAGACGGAGGCATACCGG
This sequence comes from Stutzerimonas sp., assembly GCF_982611455.1. NCBI lineage: Bacteria > Pseudomonadati > Pseudomonadota > Gammaproteobacteria > Pseudomonadales > Pseudomonadaceae > Stutzerimonas > Stutzerimonas sp. The sequence goes on along the minus strand of NZ_CEXBBO010000005.1, from coordinate 195,390 downwards.
TCGACGGTGCTGCAGGCTGCTCGGTGGTGGGCTGCGGTGGTGTCACCTCTCGTTCTGGGTCTTCATCCGCGCCGCAACCAACCAGCAGCAGGCCTAGAATCGGGGCAGATAGATAAGCAAGACGCATGGGTAAACCTCCAGTAATGAAGCCGACGGGAGCGTCGGCAAAATTCGGATCCTAAAATCCTCTGAAAATTGACCCTGTACGGAACAGAGAGTGCCACGCGCAGCTGACACTACCCGGCCCAGCCGCCAAGCGGTGCCTGGCGGTTCTGGAAATGAACGATCAGGCTGCCCGACTAGCGTTGAATTCTTTCTTCAGGCGATCCCTCAGTTCGGCCATCTGTTCGCCCATTTCTTCCAGCCGAGCCTTGTCGAACAGCTCGCGTGCCTTGGGGAACATTTCCGATTCCTCTTCCTCGATGTGATGTTCGAGCAGCTCCTTGCAAACCTTGGCGCGACCGGAGAATTCCAGACTCGCAGGGTCTGTGGCTTTGAGATCAGGCAGTACCAGGGAGTCCACCGCGCGGTGCTCCTCCTTGGCCTCGTAGTACATCTTCACGTCTTCCTTGTCGCCCGCTTCCTTGTAGGCGGGATAAAGAATCTGCTCTTCGAGCTGGGTATGAATGGTGACTTCCATTTCCAGCTTCTGCAGCAGCTCGGTGCGGGCCTTGACGGCGCGCTCAGTGCTTTCGGTCAAGCGCGTCAGTATGTCCTTCACTTTCTCGTGATCGTCGATCAACAGGTCAATGGCGTTCATGCAGGATTCCTCATGGCTTTCATCAGGTTTTGCGAAGCAGCCAGGCTCTTTGGCCCGGTCGGATCGTCTGCGCTGAATCGCGCAGCTCTCGAAGTCGGCAGGCTGCAACGGCACGCCTGCCGTTCGACCTTAGGCGTACTGGTACGTCGGCAGTCCGGTGCGGCTCTGGCTCTGCAACCGCGCGATGGCAGGCGACATGCCAGCCTCTAGCGCCAGGTCACGGCGGACCGAGCTGATGACCCATTCCAGCTGAACGTTGGTCTGGGTTTGTCCTTTGGACAGGGCACGCCTGATGATGTCCCGATCATCATTGCGCAGCGTCAGCAGAAGCCCGCCATCCGGGCGAGGATTGGTGACTACTTCAAACTCAGGAAACGCGGCAGCGAGAATTTTTTCAGCAACGATCATTATTGTGTACTCCGGTTATGTTCCAGCATCCAGAGGTAGAGCACTCTTCATGCCAACCGGAGTAGAAAAATAAAGCAACTCAATTCAGTGACTTGCGTCACATAATAGCGTTTTGCGTGCATGCAAAACGCATGACGACACCGCTTTCGGCATGCATTCTGCGTTGCCCTGACGAAACAACCACTGCCTGCTGTTGTCCGCAGCTCACGTCTTCCGCCAGACACTGGCGAGCCAGGGCTGTTGCTCGCGCGGCAAACCTGTCGGCCGGTAATAATGCTCGAGTTCAGCGAATCCGACCGACTGCAGCAACCCGCACCAAGTCGGCCAGTCGTACCAGCTGCCATAGCGTGCGCCGCTCCACCCTTCCTGGTTGTTGCCACGCGGATTGGAGCTGAACAGCACACCACCGGGGCGAAGCGCGGCATGCAGCTTCAGTAGCACAGCGGCAATTTCACGACTGGGAAGATGGAACAGCACCGCATTGGCGAAGATGCCGTCGAACGCTTCGCCTGGCAGATCCAACTGCAGAAAGTCCTGATGCAGCACCTCGCAGCCGGTCTCGGCGCTCGCCATGCGCACGAACGGCTCGGCACCGTCCAGCCCGACGGCAATATGGCCGCGTGCGGTAAATGCTTTGAGATCACGTCCTGGACCGCAGCCCAGATCGAGAATCCGGAATGGAGGCTCGCCGCGAATGTGTCGCAGCAGGGCATCGATATTCTGGCTGACATCATGATCGCGAGTGCCGTCGCGGAACGCCTCGGCATTGTTGCGGTAGTCGTCCAAGGTCAGGTCGGCGATGGCACGGGCATTTTCGTCAGGCATGGTGGGCTCCCAGAATTAACAGCCCCGAGCCTAGCAGGCCATTGAAAGCGTAGGCGAGCCAGGCTGGACGCGATTGCCAATTCAAGCGCGAGCCGCTAACGACACAAATATCAACAAGCAATTGACGGATGGCCGCGCATCCCTGAACTTGCATAGAGCCACCGCGTTCCAAAGTGCTGTCCCAGAGCCAAGTGGTGCCGGGCCGACGCAATACGTTCATATAAAACATCGAGAATCGCTCTGATGAGCCAAACACCTGCCAACGTCGTTCTGCTTGTTGAGGACGAACCCCACATTCTTTGCCTCTTGTCTGATTATCTGGCCGGCGAAGGCTACGAGGTCTTAGAAGCGTCGGATTCCGTCCAGGCCTTCGAAATATTGGCGACCAAGCCGCAGCTTGACTTGCTGGTGACCGACTTCAGGCTGCCCGATGGTGTTTCCGGGGTAATGATCGCCGAGCCAGCATTGAAGTTGCGGCCAGAGCTGAAAGTCATTTTCATCAGTGGGTATCCGATCGAGATTTACGAGTCCGGAAGCGCCATTGCTCGCTCCGCCCCGATCCTCGCCAAACCCTTTTCGCTGGATACCCTGCGCAGCCAGATCCAGCGTTTGCTGGCCTGAGCGGCGCTACTGCTCACAGCAAACCCGAATTTTTCTAACTTCAATAACGCAACGAGCCCGCACAGGGCGGGCTCGTTTTTGCGGTGAGGATTCAGTTGACCTTGGGGTCCAACTCGCCGCGCGCATAGCGCTCAAACATACCTTCCAAGGAAATCGGCTTGATCTTGGAGGCATTGCCGGCGGTGCCGAAGGCTTCATAACGCGCGATGCAGATGTCGCGCATGGCCGTTACGGTCTTCGCCAGATACTTGCGCGGGTCGAACTCGCTGGGGTTCTTAGCCATGAATTCGCGAATCGCACCGGTGGACGCCAGACGCAGGTCGGTGTCGATGTTGACCTTGCGCACGCCGTACTTGATGCCTTCGACGATCTCCTCGACCGGCACGCCGTAGGTTTCCTTGATGTCGCCGCCGTACTCGTTGATGATTTTCAGCCACTCCTGCGGGACCGAGGAAGAACCGTGCATGACCAGATGGGTATCCGGAATGCGCTGGTGGATTTCCTTGATGCGCTGGATCGACAGGGTATCGCCGGTCGGCGGCTTGGTGAACTTGTAGGCGCCGTGGCTGGTGCCGATGGCGATCGCCAGGGCGTCGACCTTGGTCTTGGCGACGAAGTCGGCAGCTTCTTCCGGATCGGTCAGCAGCTGACTGTGATCCAGCGTGCCTTCCGCGCCAACGCCGTCTTCTTCACCGGCCATGCCGGTTTCCAGGCTACCCAGGCACCCCAACTCACCTTCCACCGATACGCCACAGGCGTGGGCGAAGGCAACGGTCTGCTGGGTGACGCGGACGTTGTATTCGTAATCGGACGGCGTCTTGCCGTCTTCGCGCAGCGAGCCATCCATCATTACCGAGCTGAAGCCCAGCTGAATCGAGCGCTGGCAGATGTCCGGGCTAGTACCGTGATCCTGATGCATGACTACGGGAATATGCGGAAACTCTTCCACCGCAGCGAGGATCAAGTGGCGCAGGAACGGCGCGCCGGCGTATTTGCGCGCGCCGGCCGAAGCCTGGACGATCACCGGGGAGTCGGTCTTGTCGGCCGCTTCCATGATGGCTCGCATCTGCTCGAGGTTGTTCACGTTGAAGGCCGGCACGCCATAGCCGAATTCGGCGGCGTGGTCGAGCATCTGGCGCATGCTGATGAGTGCCATGTTTTCCTTTCTCCCGGTTAGGGTCGATTAATCATGTAAAGCCTGCCGCAGGGCAGGCGGTGTTCAAGCACCGCGCGGTATGGCGCGGCATTGTAGTAGTGCAGAGACTAAAAGCCACTATGCATGGCGAAAAGGCAGACAAACCCGTCGTGCTGGCGGTGATGTCTCAAATCGAGATCAGCGATGCGCTGCAGCCGTGGGCCAGCAGCTTGTCATCGGCAAGCCTATACACCAGCGCCTCAGGGCCTTTGTTATGAAACGCCAGAACACCATCGCTATAGAAAGCGCCTTGGGTGGCAGGTTCCCTGCGCAGGCGATGAACCTCTTCGCTATTGCCGATCTTCAGCTCGACTGCCTGATGATTCGCATCCGCATAGCGCCAGGCGATGTTCTGCTGGCTCTGGCATTTCCAGCGTACAAAGGGTGCATCGGGACCGGATTGCCAGTGGCCGCAGCCGCTTAGCAGCGCTATGGCGATCAGGATCAATAGGCCTTTCATTCCTTCTCCTTGGCTTTGACGGGTTCGTATCAGGAGCAATCCTGAGCGTCAGCCGCGGTGCCCGCAGTGGGGTCGCCGGTGCTTTGCATCTCAACCCGCTGATCATTCTGCGTTGTGGGACTTGCGGCTGGCGGCGGATCAATCACTTCGCAGAGCGAATCCGGCGAGCCGCCAGCGCAACCGGCCAGCCCCAGGCAGCAAACAGCAATAACGGCGTAGCGCATGGTGAGTCTCCATTCCTCATTCAGACAGAACAGAGACAGCAGTAAATCCCAGGGGTTGCCTTTTACCGTTGCGCTTGTAAACGCGCGGGTTCAGCCCGCGCGCTGCTCAAGCACCTCGACGGCAGGCAGCACCTTGCCTTCGACGAATTCGAGGAAGGCACCGCCGCCAGTGGAAATGTAGGAGATCTGCTCGCCGACACCGTACTTGTCGATGGCCGCCAGGGTATCGCCGCCGCCCGCGATGGAGAATGCCGGGCTATCTGCGATCGCCTTTGCCAGCACCTTGGTGCCGTTTCCGAACTGATCGAATTCGAACACGCCGACCGGACCGTTCCAGAGGATGGTCTTCGACGACTTCAGCAGTTCGGCGAAATTGGCGGCCGTCTGCGGGCCGATGTCGAGAATCATGTCATCGTCGGACACATCGGCAACGGCTTTTACCGTGGCCTCGGCGTCCTCGGCAAAGGCCTTGGCCACCACCACGTCAACCGGCAGAGGCACGCTGACCTTGGCCGCGATGGCCTTGGCGGTATCGACCAGATCAGCTTCATACAGCGACTTGCCGACCGGGAAACCGGCAGCGGCGAGGAAGGTGTTGGCGATGCCGCCACCGACGATCAACTGATCGCAAACCTGGCTCAGGCTGTTCAGTACGTCCAGCTTGGTCGACACCTTGGAGCCGGCGACAATGGCCGCCATCGGCTTGGCCGGGCTCTTCAGAGCTTTGCCCAGTGCATCGAGTTCGGCAGCCAACAAAGGGCCGGCACAGGCGACTTTGGCGAATTTGGCGACGCCGTGGGTCGAGCCTTGAGCGCGGTGCGCGGTGCCGAAGGCGTCCATAACGAAGACGTCGCACAGCGCGGCATATTTCTGCGCCAGTTCGTCGGAGTTCTTCTTTTCGCCCTTGTTGAAGCGCACGTTCTCCAGCAGCACCAGCTCACCAGCCTGCACCGGCACGCCTTCGAGGTAATCCTTGACCAGCGGCACGTCGCGATCGAGCGCCTTGCTCAGGTAATCGGCGACCGGCTTGAGGCTGTCTTCCTCGCTGTAGACGCCCTCTTCCGGACGGCCCAAGTGCGAGCAGACCAATACCGCGGCGCCCTTCTCCAGCGCCAGTTTGATGGTCGGCAAGGAGGCCAGGATGCGTGCATCGCTTTTCACCGCGCCATCCTTTACCGGCACGTTGAGATCCTCACGGATCAGCACGCGCTTACCCTGGAGGTCGAGGTCGGTCATCTTCAAAACGGTCATGTGATCTTCCTTAAGTTCAAGAACGGCGATTCGTTGGTGCGTCCGGCTAAGCGCGGTGGGCAACTCGCAGATAGTGTTCGGCCACGTCGAGCATGCGGTTGGCGAAGCCCCATTCGTTATCGAACCAAGCCAGCAGATTCACCAGCCGCGGCCCGGAAACTCGCGTAAGGCTGCCATCGACGATCGCCGAATGCGGATCGTGGTTGAAATCGCAGCTGGCATGGGGCAGCTCGGTATACGCGAGCAAACCCTTCAGAGGCCCGCCTTCGGCGGCTTCACGCAGTATCCGGTTGATTGTCTGCGCATCGGTATCGCGGGATGTCTGCAGCGTGATATCCAGGCAAGACACGTTCACCGTAGGCACCCGCACCGCTTTGGCCTGAATCCGTCCCGAGAGTTCCGGCAGCAGCCGCTCGATGCCGCGCGCCAGGCCGGTCGACACCGGAATTACCGACTGGAACGCCGAGCGCGTGCGGCGCAGATCGTCGTGGTGGTAGGCGTCGATCACCGGCTGATCGTTCATCGCCGAGTGAATGGTGGTGATGGATACGTAGTCGAGGCCAACCGCGTCATTGAGCAGCTTGAGCAATGGCACACCGCAGTTGGTGGTGCAGGAAGCGTTGGAAACCAGCTGCTCGGCACCGCTTAGCTGGTCGTGGTTGATACCCATCACCACGGTCGCATCGACGTCCGCAGCGCCGGACATCGGCTGCGAGAACAGTACCCGCGGCGCGCCGGCGTCGATGAAGCGCTGACCACCGGCACGGGTGTTGTAGACGCCGGAACACTCCAGCACCAGGTCCACCCCCAGCGCGCGCCAGTCGATGCCCTCCGGTGTCGATTCGCGCAGCACCTTCACGCAATGACCGTTGAGGTGCAGACAATCGCCCTCGACCCTGACCTCGCCAGGGAAACGGCCATGAGTAGAGTCGAAGCGGGTGAGGTATTCGAGGCTGGCCATGTCGGCCAAATCGTTGAGGGCAACGATTTCGAAGTTAAAGGCCGCGTTACGCTCGTAAAAGGCGCGCAATACGCAGCGGCCGATACGGCCGTATCCATTAAGGGCGATGCGATAGGGTCGATTGGACATAAAGCTTCCGCTGTCTCGTAGGAGCGAGTGGGACACATAGTTCTTGCTCACGAAGCATTTATGGCGCGTTCGCGAGCAAGCTCGCTCCTACCAATTGGAGGACCAACCTATTAGCAGCTGGAATCAGTCTTCCAACAGCTCCTCAGCCACCGCAAGGATGTTGTCGACGGTGAAGCCGAAATGCTCGAACAGCTGGCCCGCCGGGGCCGACTCGCCGTAGGTGGTCATGCCGATGATCCGGCCGTCGAGACCGACGTACTTGTACCAATAATCAGCATGCGCCGCTTCGACGGCAATCCGCGCGCCGACTTCAACCGGCAGCACGGCCTGTTTGTACGCGGCATCCTGGGCGTCGAACACACTGGTGCAAGGCATGGAAACCACACGCACGTTGCGGCCCTGCGCGGTCAACTTGTCATAGGCCTGCACGGCCAGACCGACTTCCGAACCGGTAGCGATGAGGATCAGTTCCGGCTCACCCACGCAGTTCTTGAGGACATAGCCGCCTTTGGAGATCGAGGCTTCGGTCTCGTTGTCGCGGATGTGATACGGCAGGTTCTGCCGCGAGAAGATCAGTGCGCTCGGACCATCCTTGCGCTCGACCGCGTGCTTCCAGGCCACCGCAGATTCAACCGTATCGGCCGGCCGCCAGGTGTCCAGGTTCGGCGTACTGCGCAGGGCCGTCAGCTGCTCGACTGGCTGATGCGTCGGGCCGTCTTCGCCGAGGCCGATGGAATCGTGGGTGAAGACATAAAGCACGCGCTGTTTCATCAATGCGGACATGCGCACGGCGTTGCGTGCATATTCCATGAACATCAGGAAAGTCGCGCCGTAGGGGATCAGGCCGCCGTGCAGGGCGACACCGTTCATGATGGCGCTCATGCCGAATTCCCGCACGCCGTAGTACATGTAATTACCGGAAGCATCCTCGGCAACCACTGGCTTGCAGCCCTTCCATAGCGTCAGGTTGGACCCGGCCAGATCAGCGGAGCCGCCGAGCAGTTCCGGCAACAGCGGACCGAAGGCATTCAGGCAATTCTGGCTGGCTTTGCGGCTGGCGATGGTTTCGCCTTTGGTCGCCACTTCGCGGATGAACTCGGAGGCTTTTTCGGCGAAATCTTCTGGCAGTTCACCCGCCATGCGGCGCTTGAACTCGGAAGCCAGCGTCGGGAATTCAGCCTGGTAGGCAGCGAAGCGCTTGTTCCACTCGTTTTCGGCGTCGGCGCCTTTCTGCTTCGCATCCCACTCGGCGTAGATATCGGCCGGAACTTCAAACGGACCATGAGCCCAGCCCAGCGCTTCACGAGTCAGCGCGATTTCAGCGTCACCGAGGGCGGCACCGTGAGATTCCTCCTTGCCCTGCTTGTTCGGCGAGCCGAAGCCGATGATGGTTTTGCAGCAGATCAACGTCGGACGATCGCTCTTGCGCGCGGTGTCGATGGCAATCTGGATCTCGTCGGCGTCGTGGCCGTCGACATTGCGGATCACCTGCCAGCCGTAGGCCTCGAAGCGGCGCGGGGTGTCGTCGGTGAACCAGCCGTGCACTTCGCCATCGATGGAGATGCCGTTGTCGTCGTAGAACGCGGTCAGCTTGTTCAGGCCCAGAGTGCCGGCCAGCGAGCAGACTTCATGGGAAATACCTTCCATCATGCAGCCGTCGCCAAGGAACACGTAGGTGTTGTGGTCGACGACATCATGGCCGGGGCGGTTGAACTGCGCGGCCATGATTTTCTCGGCCACGGCGAAGCCGACGGCGTTGGCCAGGCCCTGACCCAACGGGCCGGTGGTGGTCTCGACGCCTGGGGTATAGCCGAGCTCGGGGTGCCCCGGGGTCTTGCTGTGCAGCTGGCGGAAGTTCTTCAGATCATCAATGGACAAGTCGTAACCGGTCAGATGCAGCAGGGAGTAAATCAACATCGAGCCGTGGCCGTTGGACAGCACGAAGCGGTCACGGTCGGCCCACAGCGGGTTGGTCGGACTGTGCTTGAGGTGGTCGCGCCAGAGTACTTCGGCGATGTCCGCCATGCCCATCGGGGCACCCGGGTGGCCGCTGTTGGCTTTCTGCACGGCATCCATGCTGAGGGCGCGGATGGCATTGGCTCGCTCACGACGGCTGGGCATCGCTGATCTCCTGCGGGGCTGTTCTGAAACGAAGAGGGAAGAAAAAGGCCGCCATTTTCCCCTACCGCGGGTGGCGGGGCAATGATTGAATAACGTGGCGATCTGCCGCTCCGACCCGCTTAGTCGAGCAGGCTTACGCCACGGTTGCCGATATCCGGTAGACGCTGCAGCAGGTAATCCTTCATCCGAGTGAGCGTACTCGGGGTTTCGCCGGACGCCGGCCAGACCAGGTAGTAGCTGTCGCCGGAGCGCACCGCCTGTTCGAATGGCAGCACCAGCGTGCCCTTGTGCAGCTCGGTGCCGACCAATGCCAGATCACCGATGGAAACGCCATGGCCTTGGGCCGCAGCGGAAATGCCGAGCTCCAGTGTGTCGAACAGCTTGCCCTGCTGCCAGGCAATCACATCGATGAGCCCGACCCGCTGCAGCCAGCGCCGCCAATCGCGGCAATCGCGGGATGGGTGGATCAGCTCGGCGCTGGCCAGATGCTCCGGGGTCCAACGCCCGTCGCCGAAAATATCTGGTGAACACACGGGCACCAGCCACTCGTCGAACAGCTTCACGCGGTTCCAATCGGCTGGAAATCCGCCGTGCCCGAGCAGAATCGCGCAATCGAACGGCTCGTTGTGAAAGTCCACCGCATCCAGATCCATCCAGGCGCTGGTGAGCTGCACCCGGTTTTGCGGGTGGGCCAGCTGGAAATTTTCCAGCGCGCCCAGCAACCAGCGCATGGTCAACGTCGAAGGTGCTTTCAGCCTAAGTGCATTCTGCTGGCGATTGACCGAGATACAGGCGTTTTCGATGGTTCGAAAGCCCACCTTGAGCTCCTGCGCCAGCATACGTCCTGTGTCGGTCAGGGCCAGCTTTGAGCCGCGCCGCTCGAAGAGCTGGCAGCCAAGGTTTTCTTCCAGAGTTTTCACGTGCCGGCTGATTGCGCTCTGGGTAATACAGAGGCTCTCGGCAGCCTGAGTGAACGAGCCGAAGCGTGCGGCGACCTCGAAGGCACGCAGCGCGTACAGCGGAGGCATCCGCAGCGTCATGCCACCTCGCTCCAGCATGAGTAAAACTCATCGCAGACGGCCATTTTTTCCATTTTGCAACCCTCCGAACCCCACCAATACTGCGCCAGCAACCGAGCCAGCAGTGCGATGGCATCGACAAGAAAGAGGCGTGTGCCTCGTAGAAATGCTCAGGGAAGGATGACATGTCCAATCGCGACTTTGACCAGCTTTTGTCCGCCAGCGTCAGCAATGGAGGACTGAGTCAGGAACAGATGGCGCAGATCCTGAACTTCAAGTTGTTCGGTAACAAGCAGGGTTTTCTGTTGCTGGAAGACACCACGATAGGTGAAATACCGCCAACCCCCGCCTCTCGCGCCGATTTGCACAAGCCTGACGACAGCAGCGAACGGCTGCTGCTGCAAGCGACCGCTCTGCTTGGTGAGCCGATCGGCTATGTGCAGGAATCCGGCGGCTGCATCGTCAACAACTGCTTCCCGCAACAGGCGCAATCTCGCGCTGCCACATCCGATAGCTTCGATACCGAGCTGGACCTGCACACCGAGAACGCCTTTCATTCGATCCAGCCAGACTATTTACTGCTGCTATGCCTGCGCCAGGATCCTGCGGCGGAGGCGATCACCTATATCGCCTCGGTCGATCGCACTCTCGACTGCCTGGATCATGAGCAGCAAGCATTCTTCCTCAACGAACCGTACAACTTTCTCTCCGATTACGGCGCGACCGAAAAGAACCAGCGCATCGATATCAACAAGCACCAGACTGTGCTGTACGGGGACCCCGACGCACCCTTCTTTCGTTTCGATCCGCAGTTCATGATCGCCTACAGCGACCGCGCGCAAAGCGCACTGGACAAGCTGCGAGCCATCGCCTGGGAAGCGGTTGAACCGGTCAGGCTCACCCGTGGCGACCTGCTGATCATCGACAACCGCCGTACTGCGCACGCGCGCAGTCCTTTCACCGCCCGCTTCGATGGCAGCGACCGCTGGATGCAGCGCACCTTCGCCAGCTGCAACCTGCGTTTTTACACCGAAAAACTGGGCAAGCAGTCGCGCATTTTCGAACTGGTAACCGAACTATGAATGCCACCTACCTCGCCTTTGCCGCCGCGGTCGCCTTACTGATCGCCTCCCCCGGTCCGGTCGTCGCACTGGTCATTGCCGATGCTCGGCGCAGCTGGCCTGCCTGGACCATTCTCGGCGGCGTAATCTCCGCACAGCTCCTGCTGGTCGCCGCGCTGGTACTGATCTACCTGGCACTCGACCTGGAGCCGGTCATTCTCGAATGGGGCCAAGTGCTCGGTGGGCTCTACCTGATCTGGCTCGGTGCCGACGGCCTGTGTGGCGGAGGAGAAGGAAATACGAACCTGCCTCGGTCAGAAGCCCACTATTTCTGGCGCGCCATGGCGGTGGGCCTGTCCAACCCCAAGGACATCCTGTTCTTCCTCGCGTTTCTACCGGGCTTTATCCTTCCGGCGCAGCCCTTCGCTCCACAGGCTTTGGCATTGATTGCCATCTGGGCGCTGGTCGATGTATCGATCCTGATCGCCTACAGCCTGTTATCGCGGCACCTGTCCAGCCACGAGAGGCTGCAGCGAGTACTCGATCTGTTGCCAAGCTTTTTCCTGCTGGGCCTCGGACTGGTCTCCTGTGGAATGGGGGTTACCAGCCTGGTGAATTGACTTCCCCCGGCCCGAGCCAATATCAAAACTTTTTGATACAGCCATTGCTGGACGAAAAACCACCGACTAGACTGCGCGGCCTATGAGCTTGCGCATCCCCCAGATTTCATTCGACGACAGCGACCAGCTCGCCGCCCTGTGCAAGGCCGGCGGCGACGCGCTGCGCCTGAACGTATTGCGGGCGTTGGCCAGCGATTCGTTCGGCGTGCTCGAACTGGCGCAAATCTTCGCCACCGGCCAATCCGGCATCAGTCACCACCTCAAGGTGCTGACCCAGGCTGGGCTGCTGGCGACTCGGCGCGAGGGCAATGCAATCTTTTATCGCCGCGCTCTACCGCAAGGCGACAGCCTCGGCGGTACGCTGCACGCCGCGCTACTCGAAGAACTCGACCAACTTGCGCTGCCGGTCGATGTTCAGGCGCGGATCGCCGCGGTGCATGCCCAACGCAGTGCCGCCAGCGAGGGTTTCTTCGCGCGCATGGCCGACAGCTTCCAGGCACGTCAGGACCTGATCGCCGGTCTGCCGCACTACCGCGATAGCGTAGCGGCGTTACTCGATGCGCTGAGCTTCGCGCCCGGCGCGACGGCGCTCGAAGTCGGCCCGGGCGATGGCAGCTTTCTGCCCGAACTGGCGCGCCGCTTCGCGCGGGTGGTCGCCATCGACAACAGCCCGGCGATGCTCGAACTGGCACGCACGCGCTGCGAACAGGACACACTGGATAACGTCGAGCTGCAACTTGCCGATGCGCTGCAGGACGAATGTCCTGCAGCCGATTGCGTCGTGCTGAACATGGTTCTGCATCATCTGGCGGCGCCGGGTGAAGCGATGAAGCAACTGGCGCGGCTGGTGAACGCAGGCGGCAGCCTGCTGGTCACCGAGCTGTGCAGCCACAACCAGGGGTGGGCCAGGGAGGCCTGCGGCGACCTATGGTTGGGCTTCGAACAGGACGATCTGGCCCGTTGGGCCGATGCCGCGGGGCTCACGCCCGGCGAGAGCCTCTACATTGGCTTGAAGAACGGTTTTCAGATCCAGGCCCGGTACTTTTCCCGGCCACCCGCTGACAGCCGACTCACCCACCGGTAATAGGAAACCGTTAGATGAGCGAATATTCGATTTTCACCTCCGAGTCCGTGTCCGAAGGGCACCCGGACAAAATCGCCGACCAGATCTCCGATGCGGTGCTGGACGCCATCATCGCCGAGGACAAGCACGCCCGTGTGGCCTGTGAAACCCTGGTCAAGACCGGCGTCGCCATCGTCGCCGGCGAAGTGTCCACCACCGCCTGGGTCGATCTCGAGCAACTGGTGCGCGACGTCATCATCGACATCGGCTACAACAGCTCGGAAGTCGGCTTCGATGGCGCTACCTGCGGCATCATCAACATCATCGGCAAGCAGTCGGTGGACATCGCCCAGGGCGTGGATCGCTCCAAGCCAGAAGATCAGGGCGCTGGCGATCAGGGCCTGATGTTCGGCTATGCCAGCAATGAAACCGACGTATTGATGCCCGCCCCGATCCGCTTCTCCCACGCGCTAGTCGAGCGCCAGGCCGAAGCGCGCAAGAACGGCCTGTTGCCGTGGCTGCGCCCGGATGCCAAGAGCCAGGTCACCTGCCGTTATGAAGGCGGCAAGGTCGTCGGCATCGACGCCATCGTGCTTTCCACCCAGCACAATCCGGAGGTCAAGCATTCCGACCTCAAGGAAGCGGTGATGGAGCTGATCGTCAAGCACGTGATCCCGGCCGAACTGCTGCACAAGGACACCCAATTCCACATCAACCCGACCGGCCAGTTCATCATCGGCGGACCGGTGGGCGACTGTGGCCTGACCGGCCGCAAGATCATCGTCGACACTTACGGCGGCATGGCTCGTCACGGCGGCGGCGCGTTCTCCGGCAAAGACCCGTCCAAAGTCGACCGTTCAGCCGCCTACGCCGGCCGTTATGTGGCGAAAAACATCGTCGCCGCCGGCCTGGCCGAGCGTTGCGAAATCCAGGTGTCCTACGCCATCGGCGTGGCGCAGCCGACTTCGATCTCGATCAACACCTTCGGCACCGGCAAGCTCAGCGACGAGAAGATCGTCGCGCTCGTTCGCGAGCATTTCGATCTGCGCCCGTACGCGATCACCACCATGCTCGACCTGCTGCATCCGATGTACAAGGCCACCGCGGCCTACGGCCACTTCGGTCGCGAGCCCTATGAAATGACGGTCGGTGGCGACACCTTCACCGCCTTCACCTGGGAAAAGACCGACAAGGCCGACGCCCTGCGAGCGGCTGCCGGGCTGTAAAGCAGCGACAAGCTTCAGACTGCAAGAAAGCCCCGCCAGTCATGTGCTGCGCGGGTTTTTTTGTGCTGTGCAAATTCTAGCGCAACTGCTCAAAGCCTGCGAACCAGCCCATAAAAAACGGCGCACCGTTTACGCTTGCCATGCTCTTGCGGCAAGGTTCCGGCTGCATACCGATAAGGAGATTGGTCATGTCCGGCAAACCGGCCGCCCGCCTGGGCGATCCCACCGCCTGCCCGAAGACCGGGCACGGTAACAACCCCATCGTCAGCGGCTCATCCGACGTACTGTTTGACAGCCTACCCGCCGCCCGCCTGGGTGACGCCACCAGCTGTGGTAGCGCGCTGTCGGGCAATCTCATTCCCAATGTGTTGATCAATGGCAAACCAGCCGCCACGCTGGGCAGCGTTGGCGTCCATGGCGACGTGATCGTTGGCGGTTCCGGCTCGGTCATCATCGGCAATACGCATACGCCAGCGCCGTTCAGCCCGCCTAAACCAATGGTCAACGATCAAGTTGCGGCCGCCACGGCTGTGGCCGTCTCTGCGTTGGCGCCGCAGACAACGCGCCTTGACTCCCGCAGTGGGCAAGAAGCGTCCAGGGCTCTCGCCCCACATGGTCTCGAAGAGGAAGAAGAGGAGGAAGAACTGACCGAACGCCAGGCCGTCACCCTGCGCATCGGCGTGTTTTTCGACGGCACCGGCAACAACGCCAGCAACAGCGCCATCGGCGCTCAATGCCGCGCCTCGGATATCGGATTGGGCGAACTGGAAGCGCAGGCAATCGTCCAGCGCTGCGAAGCCCACCATCTCGATCCGGACAGCAGCTATGCCAATGACGTAAGTAATATCTGGCGGTTGTATGAGCTGTACCGTGATGAGCCGACACCAAAGGATGGCGAAACGCCTAGTATTCTTCGGGTTTATGTCACGGGAATCGGCACAACGACCGGCAAGAGGGACACGTTATTTCCTGGGCAGGCGCTCGGGCGGGGTGACACAGGCGTGTTAGCCAAGGTCGAAGAATGTTTCTCGCTCATCGCCCAGGCGCTGGATACTTTTCAGCAAGCGAATCCGGGTGCAGTGATCGGAGCCTTGGAGCTGGATATATTCGGTTTCAGCCGAGGCGCCGCAGCGGCTAGGCATTTCGCCAATCAGGTATTGCAGCGCGCCCAGGGCCCACTGGGTGCGCTGCAACGTCAGGGGAAGCTCACCCCTGGGCCAGGATTCGATTGGCGCCGCGGCGTAACCATCAATTTCATCGGTCTATTCGATACCGTTGCGGCGATCGGCGGCTGGGACGACTGGGCCGATCCCAGCGACGCCACAAATGGTGGCATCGATCTTTATTTAGCGCCCGATGCGGCCCGGCGGGTTGTGCACTTGGTGGCTCGTGACGAATATCGCCGCAACTTTGCCCTCAACCGAGTCTCTCCTCCTCACCGCGAAATCGTGCTGCCTGGTGCCCATTCGGACCTAGGTGGTGGTTATCCCCCCGAGTCAGTGGAACGACTTTATGTCGTTCGCCCGCGCCGTGACTGGGTCAGCCGCGACACCAACCCGTTGCGTACCTCCGCCTATCAGCAGGCGCAGGATGACACCGAACTTGCTCGCCAAGCCGACTTGCTTGACCCACAGGACAGAACCGCCCGCCTGGAAACCGATGTCTGGGAGCATTTCCCGCCCTTCAGCGGTGGGCGTACCGATCAGATGAAATACGTAATGGCCGCACCCTATCTGGAGCGCACGGTGTATGGGCACCTTTCTCGGGTGTATTTGCGTGTAATGCACGCGCTGGCAATTGGCGAGAAAGTACCTTTTAGGAATGTACCTGTAACAGAGGATCTGAACGTGCCAGAGGAGCTTCTACCGATCTGCGACAAGTCGTTAGCGCGGGTCATGAACGGTAGCGGCTCGCTGAATGAGGATGAGGAACGTCTACTTCGTCAGCGCTATATCCACCTCTCGTCCAATTGGAACGCCGCAATGGGACAGGGCGGCGGTAGGTGGGACACAGTCTTCGTTAATGCCCCCGCCGTAAATGGTCGGGTACGCCACGACGATACCCTAGGAGCGAAGCGATGAAATCGGTACTGCTTGGTCTGCTGTTTTTAATGCTCTTCGGTTGCGCCAGTCCCGAACAGTACGCCGGCAGCCTGCCCTACCCCTATTGGCGCCTGGGCTTTCTCGCTCCGGACTATATGGAGGTCTGGGTGGAAACTGCCGATGTGGAAGATGTCCACGGCAACCGCTTTTATCGGATGGGTGGTGGGACTGCATCAATCGCCAAACCAGCAGATGGCAGCGGAAACGCCGCAGGCTGGCGCAGCAATCTTGGCTGGGGCGCGGGCCGCCACGTTAACGGCTCCGACTTGCCCAAGCGCATTTACGTGCGCTGGCAATCGCTCGCCGAACCGCAAACCTACCGGATTACCATCGAAATTCCTGAACGTGCGCGGCAACTGATGAGCGAGCGTCTCGACCCGCCCTGTCGTACCAGCGAATATCGCCATGCCCTGGCGCTAGGCCTAGCGCCAGGCGGCGTGGTCAAGGGTTGGGTGATGAGTACTTGCGGCGGTCCCATTGAGGTTCTACGAGCCCAAGCGGAAATCGAGCCTAAGGGCCCTTCCCAGGGGAAAACTGGCGGTCAGTACGCACTTCCGTTAGAACCTGAATCCAAAGCCTACATCGAAAAACACGGCATCCCCTATGGATCCTGGTAGCACGCGCTCAGCAAAATGAGCAAAGCCCCGCTAGCTATGCCGTACGGGGCTTCTTTTCTGACTATTGAAATCAGGCGCCGCCGACGCCCCAGATGCCGCCCAAGCTCTGCAGCAGAGAACCGCCCACGCCCTGGTTCCCTAGGTACTGCAGCAACAGCGGCGCGAACTGGCCGATCATGCCGGCATCCATGCCCAGCGCAGAGAACGCCTGATTGACGTCGCCCAGATTCTGCACGCCGTCCACCGCAGCGGCGGCCTGCGCATTGACGGTCGTATCCGACTTTCCTAGCAGGCCAGTAAGCGCGCCCAGTTGTCCGAGCTGATCCAGCCCACTGTCGCCAGTGAGCTTGTCGATGCCGGGTACGGATTTGGCGAGCTGAGCGTAATCGTTGCTGCTCAGCTGCTGCTTCGCCAACTGCAATAGCGCACCGCTGCCGCCTACGGCCTGCGTAGGTGTGACGTTCAATTCGTCAAGCTGACCGATCAGGCTGAGCGCCTGCGCCTGAGAGTTACTCTGCGTAGCGCCATTGCCGCTGATGCCTGACACTGCCCGGGCGGCCTCGCCGAGGTTGAAGGCCGCGGCGGAGCCAGCCGCCAGGCTGAGAGCAGCCAGAACGGCGAGAGAAGGAACGAGTTTCATGCTTGCCTCGAAATAAAAAATGCTCCTCCATGCTACATGGAGCGCGGGAGAAAGGGCCGGACCGGGTCAGTTCTTCAACCGGTAACCCGTCCGGAAGATCCACCAAACCGCCGCCAAACAGGCCATCAGGAAGACCAGGATCATCGCCAGACTGATGCCAACGCCGATGTCGGAGACGCCATAAAAGCTCCAGCGGAAACCGCTGATCAGGTACACCACCGGATTGAATAAAGTGACCTTTTGCCACAGCGGCGGCAGCATTTCGATGGAGTAAAAGCTGCCACCGAGAAAGGCCAACGGCATGACGATGAGCGACGGGACGATTTGCAGCTTCTCCCAACCATCGGCCCAGATGCCGATGATGAAGCCGAACAGGCAGAAGGTCACCGCCGTCAGCACGAGGAACAGCGTCATCATCAACGGATGCTGAATCTCATAGTCGACGAACAGCCGCGCCGTTAGCAGAATCACCACGCCGAGCACCAGTGACTTGGTCGCTGCCGCGCCGACATAGCCAATGACGATCTCCAGATAGGAAACCGGCGCCGACAGCACCTCGTAGATGGTGCCGGAGTAACGCGGCATATAGATGCCGAACGAGGCATTGGAAATACTCTCGGTGAGCAGCGCCATCATGACCAGACCGGGAATGATGAAGGCGCCGTAAGGGATGCCATGCATGGCCTCCATGCGCGAACCAATAGCCGAGCCGAACACCACGAAGTACAGCGAAGTAGAAATAACCGGGGTGGCGATGCTCTGCAACAGCGTGCGCCATGTGCGCGCCAGTTCGAACAGGTAGATGGCCCGGATTGCGTAGAAATTCATATGCGGCTGCCCTTTACCAGACTGACGAAAATTTCCTCCAGCGAACTCTGACTCGATTGCAGATCTTTGAAATCGATGCCGTGCTCAGCCAGTCGCTTGAGCAGATCGGCGATGCCGGTGTCCTCGTGCTGAGCATCGAAAGTAAAGATCAGCTGATTGCCATCGTCGCCCAGCTCCAGCGGATAACCGGCCAGTTCCGCAGGAATTTCCGTCAACGGCCGTTGTAGATGCAAGGTCAGCTGCTTCTTGCCCAGCTTGTGCATCAGCGCTTTCTTGTCCTCGACCAGGATGATTTCACCCTTGCTGATCACCCCGATGCGGTCGGCCATCTCCTCGGCCTCTTCGATGTAATGCGTGGTGAGAATGATCGTCACGCCACGCTCGCGCAGGCCGCGCACCATTTCCCACATATCGCGGCGCAGCTCGACATCGACGCCGGCGGTGGGCTCGTCGAGAAACAGAATGTTCGGCTCGTGAGACAGCGCCTTGGCGATCATCACCCGCCGCTTCATGCCCCCGGATAGCTCGATGATGCGTGCGCCCTTTTTGTCCCATAGCGACAGATCGCGCAGCAGTTTCTCCAGATAGGCATCATCGGGCGCTTTGCCGAACAATCCACGCGAAAAGCGCACCGTGGCCCAGACACTTTCGAAGCCCTCGTTGAACAGCTCCTGCGGCACCAGGCCGATCTTCGAGCGGGCCTCGCGGTAGTCGCCGATGATGTCAAAACCATCGACCAGAACCCGCCCGCTGCCGGGATTGACGATGCCGCAAATGATGCTGATCAGCGTGGTCTTGCCGGCGCCGTTGGGTCCGAGCAGGGCGAAGATTTCGCCCTTGCGGATCTGCAGGTCGATCTGTTTGAGCGCCGGATGCCCGGACGCATAAGTCTTGCTCAGCTGCTCGATGGAGATCACAGATTGCACGGGGGACGTCTCTCCGGAATAGGGATGCGCGATTGTAGTTGCTCGGTCGAGATGAGGCTCGTCATGTTGCGCCACTGGCCCTGGTTGGTAAGCCTTTTTTGCAAGCTGGCTGGGTCTGCGCTGGCTGCCCGGCGACGTCCCGCTGCCCGTTGCGCCATGGTTCATTCCATGCGCTGCCGGCTGAAAAAAGCTAATCGGAAGCGGCCCAACATGCGCTAGTGCACGGCCGCGCCTTGCGCAGCGGGGCACAATGCAACGACCGAAACGAGCAAGGATGCTCTCATGCAACGTCTGATCGCGTTATTTTTCTGTGTAATTTCCTCCGCCAGCCTGGCCGACTGCCCTGACTGGCCCGATAATCGAGCCGCTGAGGAAATCGCCGGACTCGAGCGGCAGCTGGCCGATTGGGACGACGCCTACCACCGCCGTGGCGTCTCGCTGGTCGACGACGAGATCTATGACCAGTCGCGACAACGGCTCCGGCAATGGCAAGCGTGCCTCCCGAAACTCGCCTCGAACGCTGCGGATCCGCTGGCAGGAACCGCCGGACCGGTTGCGCACCCGGTCGCACAGACCGGACTCACGAAGCTTGCCGATGCGGCGGCGGTGCGCGACTGGATCGAGCCCCGCAAGGACTTGTGGATTCAGCCGAAAGTCGATGGCGTAGCGGTGACCTTGCATTACCGGAACGGGAATTTGATCCAGGCCATCAGCCGCGGCGATGGTAGCCACGGTCAGGATTGGACCGACAAGGCCAGGCAATTGCCGGCGATTCCGCAGCAGCTGGCCAGCAGCAACGAACTAATTCTGCAGGGCGAGCTTTATTGGCGTCAGGACGCACATGTCCAGGCGGAAGCGGGTGGTGCCGGCGCGCGCGGAAAGGTCGCCGGGGCGATGGCTCGCCAAGCGCTGGACGACACAACGGCGATGCAAATCGGCCTGTTCGTCTGGGATTGGCCTAATGGTCCGGCAGGAATGCAGGCGCGTCTGGATGGTCTGGCCGCACTAGGCTTCGACGCAAGTGCTGAGCTGACCCAGCCTATTGCCACCGCTCAACAAGCCGAACAGTGGCGCGACCACTGGTATCGCCATCCGCTGCCCTTCGCCAGTGATGGCGTGGTGCTGCGCCAGGGCCGGCGACCGGATGGCGCGCGCTGGCAAGCCCAGCCACCGCATTGGGCAGCGGCTTGGAAATATCCACTGCGCACTGCGTTGGCGCAGGTTCGCCAGGTGCACTTCAACATCGGCCGAAGCGGCCGGATTACCCCAATCCTCCAGCTCGATCCGGTTCAACTAGACGACCGCCGCATCACCCGCGTCAGCCTCGGGTCACTCAAAACATGGAAGGCACAGGATATCCGGCCAGGCGATCAGGTCGCGATCACTCTCGCCGGACTGACGATTCCGCGACTGAGCGCTGTCATCTGGCGAACACGGCAACGCCAGGAGATCGAGGTACCCAACCGCGCCGACTACGATTCCCAGAGCTGCTGGCATGCGAGCCACGGCTGCAACCAACAGTTTGTTGCGCGGCTCACCTGGTTGAGCGGCAAACACGGGCTGGACCTGCCGAATCTCGGCCCAGGCACCTGGAGAATGCTGGTCGAAGCGAATGCATTGACGGGATTGCTCGACTGGCTGCACTTCGACGAAGCCCGCCTGCAGCAGATCCAGGGCATCGGCCAGACCAGCGCCGAAGCCCTGGTAAACAGCTATCAGTTGGCTCATGAACGGCCGTTTGGCGTCTGGCTGCGTGCCATCGGTCTACCGCCGAGCGGCGATGCGGATATAGAAGCGAACTGGGAAACTCTGGCCGCTAGAAGCGTAGCGCAATGGCAAGCCGAACCGGGCATTGGCATCACCCGCGCGCGACAGTTGCACGCGTTCTTCGCGGAACCTGAGGTGCTGAAGCTGCGCCATCAGCTGCGTACCGCACGGATCGCCGGGTTCTGAGGGCACTTAGCCGATTCAGCCCAGTCATAAGCCTAAGAATAAAAAGGAGAGCGCATGTCCGCCCGGCGAACCATTCTCATCTTGCTGCTGCTTAGTTTTAGCGGCGCCCAGGCATCCATTGCAGCCCCGGACCCCGTCGAGGCATGCCACGATGCGCGTAAAACGATCGGAGAGCAGATTCAGGGCGCCCGCCTGAAGGGTGACGACAGCCAGCGCGTAGCGCTCGAAGAGCGCCTGCAGGGCCTTAACGAACGCTGCCGTGGCATGGTCCCGTTACAACCCAATCATGCGGAGGTAGAGAAGGCGACTCGCCTGACCAGCGAGCGCGAAGCGCAATTACGCGAAGCCTTGGGGACGGGCGATGCGCAGATGATCGAGCTGCATAAGCGGCGCCTGGATCACGCCCGGAAACAACTGGAAGCGGCCAAGCGCTGAACCGTCGCCAATCCGCAATCAAACGTCAGTAAGCGCGAAATTTCTGATGGCAGGCTTCACAGGCATCTTCCACACGCTGGAAGGCCGGCGCGATACTTTCAGCAGTCACCGGGACCTTAGCCGTTGCGGCTACCAGCGCAGCGGTGTGCGCTTCGAGCTCGCGCGCCATCTGGTTGAAGCGTTCCTGCTGCTGCCAGACATCGTCGCGGGCATCGCTCTGCTCTTCCTTGACCTCTGGGTAGAATTGCCAAGGCTGCCGCGACAGCTCGTCCAGTTTCGCCGCGCCGCTGACAAAGCCCTGCGGATCAAAAGCCAAACGGCCACGCAGCATGCCGCCGAGGTCTTCCTTGGTATCGAGCATTTGTTGATAAATGGCCTTGCGCTTGCCGAGCGGCGAATTGGGATCGATGCGATCACAGCCGGCCAGCGCGAAAACGGCGATCAGCGACAAACTCAACGACAACAGCTTCATGATTCAGCCACTCGCAAGTACAACGGCCGGCGATTATCGCCGCTACCGGCCGTTTCACCAAACGCCAAGCGGCTACTGCGACCATTCACCACCCGCGCTCTCGCAATCGATCTTGGCCTGGGCGCGATCGGTCGACTTGTAGTTGTAGGTCACGATTCGGGCTTTCTCAGGCACGGTTGTCGGCGCTGGGGTGTCGGTCGCCTGGGTGCCAGCGGCGCGCTCGTTGGCGAGGGTTTCCGGTGTCAATGCGGCGGTACAGACACCAAAATGGCCAGTCGGGCAGCTCTCCACAATCTCCCGGCGCGAATTCTTGACCGCTTCGTTGTTCTGGCAGACCCAGTCGATATCGTTATCGTCCATGCCCTCGTAGCGAAAACATTTTTCGGTGACCACCGGCGGCGGCACTGCGCCGGACGTCTCAGCGGTGACATGACAGGAATTGGCGGCAGCTGGCAGGCTCAACGCGACGGCAATGGCAAGCAGAACAGCACGGAACAAGAGGTTCATATTGGCAGCTCCTGAGGGTCATTTCGCCCGGCGAGGTTCACCGAACCTCTTCGTGTGACCGCCCTGGCGCAAGTTGAGTTCGGCGCTGGCAAAGGCACCAATGGCGCCGCTGTCGAGTCCATTCTGCATTCGATCTGAAACCGCTGAATCGGGGTCCGCATGCTTGAGCTCTCGGCAATCTTTATCAGCCTCACCGCGCTACTCGCCTATCTTAACTATCGCTTCATCGGCCTGCCGCCGACTATTGGCGTCATGGCCACGGCATTGGTTTTCTCGCTTGTGCTGCACGGGCTGGCGATGCTGGGATTACCTTCGCTCGAAGAACGGATCGAAGCGCTGGTCGGACAGATCGACTTCAACCACTTACTGATGGACGGCATGTTGTCGTTTCTGCTGTTTGCCGGCGCGCTGCACATCAACCTCGCGGATTTGCGCGCTCGCCGCTGGGCCATTGGCCTATTGGCCACACTCGGCGTGCTGTTCTCGACGGCGGTAATCGGTCTGGGCAGTTGGTGGATTCTCGAGCGGTTCGGACTGCAACCGCCACTGATCTATTGCCTGCTGTTCGGTGCGCTGATTTCCCCCACCGACCCGATCGCGGTACTGGGCATCATGCGTTCGGCCGGCGCACCGAAAGCACTGGAGACCACTATTGTCGGCGAGTCGTTGTTCAACGACGGCGTCGCCGTGGTGGTATTCACCGTGCTGCTCGGTGTGCTCGCACGCGGCGAAGCACCGGGCGTGAACGAGGCAATCTGGCTGTTCGTCGAAGAGGCCGGCGGCGGCATGCTGCTCGGCGCATTGCTCGGTGCATTAACCTTCGCCCTGCTGAAAAGCATCGACCAATACCAGATCGAAGTGCTGCTGACCCTAGCTCTGGTGCTCGGCGGCTATGCGCTGGCAACTCACCTTCACGTTTCCGGGCCGATCGCCATGGTGGTGGCGGGGTTGATCATCGGCAACCAGGGGCGACGGCATGCAATGTCGGAACGCACCCGGGGAAACCTAGACAACTTCTGGGAGCTGCTCGACGAAATCCTCAACGCGGTGCTGTTCGTGCTGATCGGCATGGAGATTGTGCTGCTGCCATTCAGAGCGCAGTACCTGCTGATCGCCCTATGCGTCACGCTGCTGATCCTCTGCACACGCCTGGTGGCAGTCGGCCCTGCCGCGCTCTTGCTGCGCGCACTAGGCCGTGCGCTGCCCAACGGCACGGTACGCATCCTCACCTGGGGCGGGCTGCGTGGCGGCATCTCGGTGGCTCTGGTGCTTGCGCTGCCGGCCAGTGAGGAGCGCAACCTACTGCTCAACATCACCTATTTGGTGGTGCTTTTCTCGATTCTGGTCCAGGGATTGAGCATTAGTCGGCTGGTCCGCCATATCTGCACCCGCGACACCAACGGTCGCTGACGGGGGGCGCTGCGCCGGGCTTGGGATTGGCCGCGGTCACAGCTATAATCGCCGGGTTTCACACCGCCGACACCGCTCGGCCGTGCCCGCCACCTGTCCGAGGGGCGCTGCAGCAGGTACCCATTCAAGGGATCTGTCAGGCTCGGATGGGGCGTTAACCATACGCATCAACGGCGCCCATTCGCACAAAACGAATGGAGAACTCTTCAATGAGCGCTGTCATGACGCCTGCCGGTTTCAACGACTACAAGGTCGCCGACATTTCCCTGGCCGCCTGGGGCCGCCGCGAGATCATCATCGCCGAATCGGAAATGCCGGCCCTGATGGGCCTGCGCCACAAGTACGCCGGCGAGCAGCCGCTCAAAGGCGCGAAGATCCTCGGCTGCATCCACATGACCATCCAGACCGCCGTGCTGATCGAGACGCTGACCGCCCTTGGCGCCGAAGTCCGCTGGTCCAGCTGCAATATCTTTTCGACTCAGGATCAGGCCGCCGCAGCCATCGCTGCCGCCGGTATCCCGGTATTTGCTTGGAAAGGCGAGACTGAAGAAGAGTATGAGTGGTGCATCGAGCAGACCATCCTCAAGGGCGGCCAGCCCTGGGATGCCAACATGATCCTCGACGATGGCGGCGATCTGACCCAGATACTCCATGACAAGTATCCGCAGGTGCTGGAGCGCGTCCACGGCGTCACCGAGGAAACCACCACAGGCGTGCATCGCCTGCAGGACATGCTGAAGAAAGGCACCCTGAAAATCCCGGCGATCAACGTCAATGACTCGGTCACCAAGAGCAAGAACGACAACAAGTACGGCTGCCGCCACAGCCTCAACGACGCTATCAAACGCGCCACCGACCATCTGCTGTCCGGCAAGCAGGCGCTGGTCATCGGCTACGGCGATGTGGGCAAGGGTTCGGCGCAATCGCTGCGTCAGGAAGGCATGATCGTCAAAGTCTCGGAAGTCGACCCGATCTGCGCCATGCAGGCGTGCATGGACGGCTTCGAGCTAGTCTCCCCATACAAGGACGGTTTGAATGATGGCACCGATGCGTGCATTGACACCGCGCTGCTGGGCAAGATCGATCTGATCGTCACCACCACCGGCAACGCCAACGTCTGTGACGCCGCCATGCTCAAGGCGCTAAAGAAGCGCGCCGTGGTCTGCAACATCGGTCACTTCGACAACGAGATCGACACCGCCTTCATGCGTAAGAACTGGGCGTGGGAAGAGGTCAAGCCGCAGGTGCATAAGATCCACCGCACCGGCGCGGGCAGCTTCGATGCGCAGAACGATGACTACCTGATCCTGCTGGCCGAAGGCCGTCTGGTTAACCTGGGCAATGCCACTGGCCACCCGAGCCGGATCATGGACGGCTCCTTCGCCAACCAGGTGCTGGCACAGATCCACCTGTACAACGAGAAGTTCGCCGATCTGCCGGTCGTAGAGAAGACCAAGAACGTCACCGTCATGGTGCTGCCGAAGAAACTCGACGAGGAAGTCGCGGCCGAGATGGTCAAGGGCTTCGGTGGTGTGATTACCCGCCTGACGCCGACCCAGGCCGAGTATATCGGCGTCGAGGTTGAAGGGCCGTTCAAGCCGGACTCTTACCGCTACTAAAACCGCTGGAGGCTAAAGGCTGGAAAGCTGGACGAAAGAGCGCCACCGAGCTGCCTTTTCGTTCAGCCTCCAGCCTCCAGCCTTCATCGATAAAAGGACGTCTCGAGCAGCCTCTGCCCGACAACCCCCTGGATTTGTCATGAGCAACCCTCTACCCCGCCCCGCCATCAGCTTCGAGTTCTTTCCTACCAAGACCGATGCCGGGCACGAAAAACTGCTGGCCACCGCTCGTAGGCTGGCTGAGTACAAACCCGACTTTTTCTCCTGCACCTACGGTGCCGGGGGATCGACCCGCGACCGCACCCTCAACACCGTGCTGCAACTCGACGGCGAAGTGAAGGTGCCCACCGCACCGCATCTTTCGTGTGTCGGCGACAGCAAGCAGGAGCTGCGCGAGCTGATCGGTTTATACAAGGAAGCCGGCATCAAGCGCATCGTCGCCTTGCGCGGCGATTTACCCTCGGGAATGGGCATGGCCAGCGGCGAGCTGCGCTACGCCAACGAACTGGTCGAGTTCATTCGCGCCGAAACGGGTGATCATTTCCATATCGAGATCGCCGCCTATCCGGAGATGCATCCGCAGGCGCGCAATTTCGAGGACGATTTGGCCAACTTCGTGCGCAAGGCGAAAGCCGGTGCCGACAGCGCCATCACCCAGTACTTCTTCAACGCCGACTGCTACTTCTATTTTGTCGAGCGCGTGCGCAAGCTGGGAATCGAAACGCCGATCGTCCCGGGCATCATGCCCATTACCAACTACAGCAAACTGGCGCGCTTTTCCGATGCCTGCGGTGCGGAAATCCCGCGCTGGGTGCGTAAGCAGCTGGAAGCCTATGGCGATGATCTGGACAGCATCCAGGCCTTCGGCGAGCAGGTGATCACCGAGATGTGCGAGAAGCTACTAGCAGGCGGCGCACCGGGTTTACACTTCTATACCTTGAACCAGGCCGAGCCCAGCCTGGCCATTTGGGACAACTTAAAACTGGTGCGTTGATTCGAAGATTCAGCTCCCTGCGAAACAGGGAGCTGGTCAATGAACCTGCGAACTGCCACACTGTCCTACCAATGCGGCGTTAACAGGCTCTGTTATACTCCGTGCTTCCGCCAGGCTTACGCCCGGATGTCAGCATCTTCCAATGCGGCAGGACCGGACGGGATCGCACGCCAGTCGCGATTCGAGCCAGGCATGACCATCCCAGGGCATCGCCCTATACAGACAGGATTACTCATGTCCTTTGCTTCCCTCGGTCTCTCCGAGGCTTTGGCCGGTGCCGTCGAGGCCGCCGGTTATACCCAGCCTACACCAGTGCAACAGCGGGCCATTCCCGCCGTGTTGCAAGGACGCGACCTGATGGTCGCCGCACAGACAGGTACCGGCAAGACCGGTGGGTTCGCCCTTCCTGTACTCGAATTGCTGTTTCCCGGCGGCCACCCCGACCGTGAACACCGCCATGGCCCGCGCCAGCCACGCGTGCTAGTGCTAACGCCGACCCGTGAGCTCGCTGCACAGGTTCACGACAGCTTCAAGGTTTACGCCCGCGACCTCCCGCTTAAAAGCGCGGTGATCTTTGGCGGCGTCGGCATGAACCCCCAGGTCCAGGCATTGGCCAAAGGTGTCGACGTACTGGTGGCCTGTCCGGGACGCCTGCTCGATCTGGCGAATCAGAAAGCCATCGATCTTTCCCATGTGGAAATCCTGGTTCTTGACGAAGCCGACCGCATGCTCGACATGGGCTTCATCCATGACGTCAAGAAGGTCTTGGCCAAGCTACCGACCAAACGCCAGAATCTGCTGTTCTCGGCCACCTTCTCCAAAGACATCACCGATCTCGCCGGTAAGCTGTTGCACGAGCCCGAGAAGATCCAGGTGACTCCGCCGAACACCACGGTCGAGCGCATCGAGCAGCGCGTATTCCGCCTTGCCGCCTCGCATAAACGTGCATTACTCGCCCATCTGATCACTCAGGGGGCTTGGGAGCAGGTGCTGGTCTTCACCCGCACCAAGCACGGTGCCAACCGTCTCGCTGAGTACCTCGACAAGCACGGCCTGCCAGCCGTCGCGATTCACGGCAACAAAAGCCAGAACGCTCGGACCAAGGCTCTGGCGGACTTCAAGGCGAACGCCGTCCGTATTCTGGTCGCCACTGACATTGCTGCCCGCGGTTTGGATATCGATCAACTGCCGCATGTGGTCAACTTCGAGCTACCGAACGTCGAGGAAGATTATGTGCACCGCATCGGCCGTACCGGCCGAGCCGGTCGCAGCGGTGAAGCCATCTCGCTGGTCGCGCCCGACGAGGAAAAACTGCTCAAGGGCATTGAGCGGATGACCAAGCAGAAGATTCCAGACGGCGATTTGATGGGCTTCGACGCCAGCACCATCGAGGCGGAAAAGCCTGAGGTGCGCGAGCCCCGCCAGCCGCGTCCGGCCCGCAACAGCGAGCGCAAGCCCCGCGCCGAGCGCACTGCGAAAACAGCCGAATCGAGCAGTGAACCAAAAGAGCGTGATCGCAACCGCCGCGGCCGCAACAAACCGCGCAACACGAGTACCGACCAGGGCTCGACGGCACAAGGCGCTGCCGCTACGCCGGTCAGCCGTCCGCCGCGTCTTCCCGGTGATCGCGATCCTGAAGTGTTTCTTGATGACGAGATAGATAACTTCGGCAATAGCGTCGATTACGTCAGCCCCTATCAAAACAAACAGGGCCGCGGCCGCCGCCCAGGTGCTCCGGCTCAACCCGGTGGCGGTCAGCCTCGTGCTGCGGCTGGCCAACGCGGCGGCGCAGCCTCGACAGGCGGCGCAGCAACTCAAGGCAAAGGCAAACGTCAGGGGCAAGGCCAGCCAGCTCGCGGTGGCCAGCCACGGCGCAAGAACGAAGGCCGCCGGGTCGACAATGATGGCGGGGCTCGCCAAGACATCGCAGCCAAGCCGAAGGAAAAGCAGCCGCTGATCATCCACAAGGAATCGAAGATCGATCGTTTGCCCAGCGCTGAGCAATTGGATCAGCTACCGACAAAGCCTCGCGGCGAGAAACCAGCATTGCTGACCCGCAATCGCTGATTCGAGACGTAAACAAGAACGCCGCCTTCAAAGGCGGCGTTTTTGTTTGTGTTTCGAGAAAGGCGAGCTGTTACAGCCAGCGAACCCTAGCCTTCGCTAGGCATTGGCTCGGCTTCTGCATCCCAGCCGCCACCCAAGGCCTTGAACAGATTGACCTCGCTGACCATCTGCGCCAGCCGGTCGCTGATGAACTGCTGCTGCACGTCGAACAGCTGACGCTGGGCATCGAGCAGAACCAGATAGCTGTCGACTCCGGTCCGGTAACGCCGCTCAGCGAGACGGTAGTAGTCTTCGCTGGTCTCCAGCAGGTCACGCTGCGCTTGCACTTGGCGGGTATAGGTCGCCTGGGCAGCCAGACCATCGGCCACTTCGCGGAATGCGGTCTGGATGGTTGACTCGTACTGCGCGACCTGGATGTTGCGACTGATTTCGGCATAGTCGAGATTGGCCCGCAGCTGGCCGGCATTGAATATCGGCACACTGATGCTCGGCGAGAAGTTCCAGTAGCTGGAACCGCCATCGAACAGGCCGGACAATTCGCTGCTCGCCGTACCCACCGCGCCGGTCAGACTGATACGCGGGAAGAATGCCGCTCTGGCCGCGCCAATATTCGCGTTGGCAGCGCGCAACTGGTATTCGGCCTGAATGATATCGGGGCGCTTGTAGAGCAAGTCGGAAGGCAGGCCGACCGGCAATATCGCCAGCAGGTCACGCTCCAATCGACCGTCAGCCGGCAGGACGACCGGAATGTTCTGCCCAAGCAGCAGCGTCACTGCGTTGCGATCCTGCGCCACCTGACGGGTATAGCGCTCGATGCCTACCCGGGCGGTATCGGCCGCGCTGCGCGCCTGGCTCAGCTCCAAGGCCGAGGCGACACCTACATCAAAGCTGCGCTGGGTGAGTTCGAGGCTTTCTTCGAACGCCTTCAGCGTGTCGCGACTGACCTGTAGCAGCGCCTGGTCGGCCTGCAAGGTCAGCCAGGCATTGGCGACGCTGGCGATCAAGCTGATGCGCGTGCTGCGCTGTGCCGCCTCGGTGGCAAAATATTCCTGCAGCGCCTGCTCGCGAAGGCTACCCAGCCGGCCGAACAGGTCCAGTTCCCACGCCACCCCGAGCGTCGCACTGTACTGGCTGCCGATACGGTCCTGCCCCGTCTGGCTGAGATCGCCAGGCGTACGGGTGCGGCTACCGGAGCCGTCGGCGCTCACCGCAGGTAGCAGATCGGCGCGCTGAATCCGATACAGCGCCCGATAGGCGTCGACATTGAGTGCCGCGGCGCGCAGGTCGCGGTTGTTTTCCAGCGCCACATCGATCAGCTGGCGCAGCACGGGATCGCGGAAGAACTCCTCCCAGCCCAGATCCATCTGCTGCCCTTGGCCCCCATTGACGACGCCAACGTAGGCTTCGCCCTCGGGCCAGCTCGTCGCGGTCGGCGCATCTGGGCGCTGGTATTCGGGAATCAGGGAGCAGCCGCTCAGCGCGGCCATCAGCGCCAGACTTAATACGGACTTGTTCATTGTGCATCTCCCTTTGGCTCTTCGACGGTCGGCTTACTGCGATCGCCCAACGAAGACACCAGAACATAGAACAACGGCACCCAGAAAATCACCAGCACCGTTGCCGTCAGCATGCCGCCGATGACGCCGGTACCGATGGCATGCGAGCTACCTGCACCAGCACCACTGGCGAGGGCCAGCGGCACCACGCCGAGGGTAAAGGCCAGCGATGTCATGACGATCGGGCGCAATCGCATACGGCACGCCTGTACCGCCGCATCGAAGCGACTCACGCCCTGTTCGTGCAGATCCTTGGCGAACTCGACGATAAGAATGGCATTCTTCGCGGTCAGACCGATGGTGGTCAACAGACCGACCTGGAAGAACACATCATTGGACAACCCGCGCCCCATGGTCGCCAGCAACGCACCAATGACACCCAACGGCACCACCAGCATTACCGCAAACGGAATGGACCAGCTTTCGTATAGTGCGGCCAGGCAAAGGAATACGACCAGAAGCGATAGCGCATAGAGCGCTGGCGCCTGATCACCTGATAGACGCTCCTCGTAGGACAGGCCCGTCCAGGAGATGCCAACCCCTTCCGGTAACTGCTCGGCAATCTCTTCAACTGCCGCCATGGCATCGCCGGAACTGTAACCTGGTGCGGCCTGACCCATGATTTCCATCGCAGACACGCCATCGTAGCGAGACAGTTTGGGCGATCCATAGACCCATTCGCCACTGGCAAAAGAACTGAATGGGACCATTTCGCCTTCGTCGTTGCGTACGAACCATTTGTCCAGGTCTTCGGGGTTCATCCGTGCGCTGGCCTCGCCTTGCACATACACCTTCTTCACCCGCCCGCGGTCGATAAAGTCATTGATATAACTTGAACCCCAGCCAATCGATAGCGTGTCGTTGATCGCACCGAGCGATACACCCAGCACCCGTGCCTTCTCATCGTCGATCAGCAACTGGTACTGAGGCTCATCGTTCAAACCGTTGGGCCGTACAGCTGTCAGCGCCGGATTCTGAGCAGCCAGCCCCAAGAACTGATTGCGCGCCTCCATGAGCACGTCATGACCAACGCCAGCACGGTCTTGCAGATAGAAGTTGAAGCCGGTCGCGTTACCCAACTCCATGACCGCCGGCGGTGCAAAGGCGAACACCATGGCGTCACGAAGGGTATTGAAATGCGCCTGCGCCCGCTGGGCGACTGCGGACACGCTCAGCTCAGGGTCAGAGCGTTCATCCCACGGGCGCAGACCGATGAATGCCATGCCCGAATTCTGCCCACGGCCAGCGAAATTGAACCCTGTAACGGTAAACACGGAGCGCACCGCTTCTGATTCTTCGCGCAACAGATATTCGCGCATTGCGTCGACGGTCTGCTGGGTCCGCTCGGCTGTTGAGCCGGCTGGGGTCTGCACCTGAGCAAAGAGTACGCCCTGGTCTTCTTCCGGCAGGAACGAGCTGGGTATTCGGGTAAAAAGAACAGCCATTACTGCGACAATAACGACATAGAGCAACAAATAAGGGATTTTGCGACGCAGTATCGCTATCACGCCTCGCTCATAACCATTAACGCCGCGATCAAAGGTGCGATTGAACCAGCCAAAGAAGCCCCGCTTCTCTTCGTGATGACCCTTGGGAATGGGCTTCAGCAAGGTGACACAAAGCGCAGGCGTGAAAACCAGCGCCACCAGCACCGATAGCGCCATTGCCGAGGCGATAGTGATTGAAAACTGTCGGTAGATAACGCCAGTGGATCCGCCGAAGAACGCCATCGGCAAAAATACAGCTGACAGCACCAGGCCAATCCCCACTAGTGCGCCCTGGATTTGCGTCATGGATTTGCGCGTGGCCTCGAGTGGCGAAAGACCCTCTTCGGCCATTACCCGCTCGACGTTTTCGACCACCACGATGGCGTCATCCACCAGCAATCCGATAGCCAGAACCATCGCAAACATTGTCAGTGTGTTTATGCTGAAGCCAAACGCCGCGAGAATGCCAAACGTACCCAGCAACACCACAGGCACCGCCAACGTCGGAATTAGCGTGGCGCGAAAGTTCTGGAGAAACAGGTACATCACCAGGAAGACCAGAACGATGGCCTCGATCAATGTATGCACTACGCCGGTAATCGAAGCTGACACCACGGGTGAAGTATCGTAGGGATAGACCACCTCCATCCCCTCGGGAAAGAAGGGCTCCAATTCGGAAATCGTCGCGCGAATTGCCTTCGCCGTATCCAGCGCGTTGGCACCGGTGGCAAGCTTGAGCGCGATGCCTGATGCCGGCTTGCCGTTATACAGCACACTAATGGCGGCGTTCTGCTCGCCCAGCTCAACGCGGGCGACGTCGCCCAGGCGGACCTGCGAGCCGTCGCCATTGACCTTGAGCAGGATTTCACGGAACTGCTCAGGGGTTTGCAGGCGGGTCTTGCCTATTATGGTAGCGCTCAGCTGTTGCCCAGGCACCGCCGGCAAGCCACCGAATTGCCCGGCCGAAACCTGGACGTTCTGCTCGCGAATCGCATTACCCACGTCAACCGGGGTAAGACTGAAGTTGTTCAACTTGGCGGGGTCAAGCCAGATGCGCATGGCGTATTGCGACCCGAACACCTGGAAATCGCCAACGCCAGGCGTTCTCGAGATCGGGTCTTGGATGTTGGACACGATGTAGTCCGACAGGTCGGCCCGATTCATGCTGCCATCGGTCGAAACCAGACCGACTACCATCAGAAAGTTCCTGACTGCCTTCGTTACCCGAATGCCCTGCTGCTGGACTTCCTGCGGCAATAGCGGCGTGGCCAGCTGCAGCTTGTTCTGCACCTGCACCTGTGCGATATCCGGGTTGGTGCCTTGCTCGAAGGTTACGGTGATGCTCATGCTGCCATCGGAGTTGCTTTCCGAAGACATGTAGCGCAGACCGTCGATGCCGTTGAGCTGTTGCTCGATGACCTGGACCACGGTGTCTTGCACGGTCTGTGCGGAAGCACCCGGATAAGCGACCTGAATGCCCACTGCGGGCGGTGCGATACTCGGGTATTGATTGACTGGCAGCCCGAGAATGGACAGCCCGCCGGCAAGCATGATCACCAGGGCGATCACCCAGGCGAAAATTGGCCGGTCGATAAAGAATCTGGACATTAAATGATTATCCTTGGCTCAGCCTTACTGGGCTCGTGGCTGGGCAGCGGCAACGTTGGAAGCAGGCACGGGCTCGACTTCAGCGCCTGGGCGGATGAACTGCAGGCCTTCGGTGATCAGGCGGTCACCCGAATTGAGTCCCTCGCTGACCAGCCAGCGGTTGCCAACGGCACGCGATGCAGTGATCTGACGAGCCTCGACTTTGTTGTCGGCGTTGACCACCAATGCGGTTGCCTGACCGCTCGGCGTCCGCGTGACGCCCTGCTGGGGTGCGAGAATGGCTTCGCTCTTAACCCCGGCGACCAGCTGCGCATGGACGAACATGCCTGGCATCAAGATCTTGTCCGGATTCGGGAAGACCGCACGCAGCACAACCGAGCCCGTCCCGGCGTCCACCGACACCTCGGAAAACTCGAGCTTGCCCTCATGTGCGTAGGTACTTCCGTCCTCGAGCATCAAGGTCGCTTTCGCAGCGTTTTCACCGGCTTTTTCCAGCCGCCCTTCGGCCAGATCGCGGCGCAGATTGAGTAAATCCCGTGCCGGCTGAGTGACATCGACGTAAATGGGGTCGAGCTGCTGAATGATTGCCAGCTCCTGGGCCTGGCCTGTGGTGACCAGCGCGCCCTCGGTAACGGCCGAGCGGCCGATACGTCCGGAAATGGGCGCGAGCACCTTGGTATAACGCACATTGATCTTCGCGCGTTCCAGATCCGCCTCGGCCTGCAAGTTGGCAGCGCGAGCTTCCTCATAAGCCTGCTTGCTTACCGCCTGCTCTTCAACCAGCAATGCGTAGCGATCAGCGAGGGACTTGGTCGATGCCAGGCTGGCCTGAGCACTTTTATAGGTGGCCTGATAGATCGCATCGTCAATTTGATAGAGCTGCTGGCCAGCCTTGACCTCGCTGCCCTCGGTAAACAGACGCTTCTGAATGATGCCATCGACCTGCGGACGTACCTCGGCGATACGATACGGCTGTGCCCGCCCCGGAAGTTCTGTGGTGAGCGCAAACGGCTTGGCTTCGAGTGTTACGAAGCCGACTTTGGGGATTTGCTGGGCGGCGGGCGCAGCGGCCTCTTCCTGACAACCGACGAGCAGAGAAGCAGCAGCGAAGATGGTGATCAGTGCAGCACTGGCTGACTTGATTGACATGGAGAGAAACCTCGTTGAACAGACAGACCCGGCGCAGAACAGCTCCGGCAGACTCGAATGGCAGAATGCGATTAATATACTTACATTCATGACTGTCTGTAAACAGGCGATCCTGATGTAATGCCATGAATCAGGCGATTCCAGAGCATTCCGCCAGCATCATGGGCGTGGCCGCCATGATCTTTGCAGCCAGATATAAAGCAGAACGCCGGCTCGAGCCGGCGTTCTACGGTGAGTGCTCGTTGCGCTTACTGACGAACACCTTCTACCGAGATGATCAGGTCCACCGTCTGCGAAGCCGGGCCGAGATCCATCTTGATATTGAAATCTTTCAGTTTTAGCGTTGTGGTGCCCTCGAAACCGGCACGGTAGCCGCCCCACGGATCCTTGCCTTCACCGATGAATTTAGCCGTGATCACGACTGGCTTGGTCACGCCGTTGAGCGTCAGGTTGCCAGTAATATCAGCCGTACCCTCACCGGTGGATTTTACCGAGGTGGATTCGAAGGTAGCGGTGGGATGCTCGGATACGTTGAGGAAATCATCGCTGCGCAAATGCTTGTCACGCTCGGCATGGTTCGAATCGATGCTGGCGGTCTGTAGTGTGACCTTGACCTTGCTCGCTTCAGGCTGCTCGGCATCGAAACTGAAGCCACCGTCAAATTCCTTGAAGGTGCCCCACAGCCAGCTGTAGCCAAGATGGCTGATCTTGAAGTTGACGAAGGCGTGTTGCCCCTTCGTATCGATCGCATAATCGGCGGCAACTGCCTGCCCTGCGAGAATCATCGAACCAAGAGCGAGTGCCGCGAAGGTTTTCTTCAACATTGGAGTTCTCCTTTGAGTGCTTTCAGGCATCGGCGCGGCCGAGCATCCGTTTAAGGGTCGGGTCACGATCGATGAAGTGGTGTTTGAGGGCCGCCAGGGCATGCAGGCCGGAGAAAATCACCAGCCCCCAGGCGAGGTATTCGTGGATCTGCCCGGCGATGTCTTCCTGGTTCGGGATCGATGTGATTAATGCCGGCACCTCGAACCAGCCAAACACGCTGATTGCGCGCCCATCAGCGGTGGAAATCAGGTAGCCGGAAATCATCAGGACGAAAAGGCCGAGATAAAGAATTCCATGCCCGGTCTTGGTTGCAAGACGCGCCATACGGCCATGGCTTGCCAGCGGAGCAGGACCGCTGCTGAAATAGCGCCAGATGACCCGTACCACCATCAGCCCGAGAAGCAGCAGCCCGACGCTCTTGTGAATATCCGGCGCGGTGCGATACCAACTGCTGTAATAGGTCAAGCCCACCATCCAGTAACCCAGCGCGAACAGACCGACCACGGCAATCGCCACCAGCCAATGCATGACAATGCTGACCAGGCCGTAGCTGCTGGATGAGTTTCGCCATTGCATCGGTAACGCTCCGGATTTGAGATGCGTCAAGCCTAACGACTAACCGATCGAAATGAATCGCATTTTTTCGTTTCAAAATATCGAGCGGACAGATAGATCGACCGAACGACCCGGCCGATAGATGACTTTCTGCTAGGCTGCGCGGATTTCACCCGCGTAAAGGAGCGACGATGAGCCTGAACCACAGCTGGATGCAGCGCGACCTGTCCGTACTCTGGCATCCTTGCACTCAGATGAAAGATCACGAGCTGCTTCCGCTGATCCCGATCCGACGCGGCGAGGGAGTCTGGCTCGAGGATTTCGACGGCAAACGTTACCTCGACGCGGTCAGCTCCTGGTGGGTGAACGTGTTCGGCCATGCGAATCCACGCATCAATCAGCGCATTAAGGATCAGCTCGATCAACTCGAACACGTGATGCTCGCAGGCTTCAGCCACCAACCGGTGATCGAGCTCTCGGAACGGCTGGTGAAAATTACGCCACCAGGACTGGACCGGGTGTTCTATACCGACAATGGCTCGACCGGCATCGAGGTCGCGCTGAAGATGAGCTACCACTACTGGCGCAACAGTGGTCAACCGAACAAGCAACGCTTCGTCACACTCACCAACAGTTATCACGGCGAAACCGTCGCGGCCATGTCGGTTGGCGACGTAGCTTTGTTTACCGACACCTATAAGCCGTTGCTGCTGGACACCTTCAAAGTCCCTAGCCCGGATTGCTTCATGCGCCCCGAGGGTATGAGCTGCGAAGAACACTCGCGAAACATGTTCGCCCACATGGAGCAGACCCTGGCCGAGCATCATGCGGACATCGCTGCGGTGATTGTCGAGCCGCTGATACAGGGCGCTGGAGGCATGCGCATGTATCATCCGGTTTACCTCAAGCTGCTGCGTGATGCCTGCGATCGCTATCAGGTGCACCTGATCCTCGACGAGATCGCCGTTGGCTTTGGCCGTACCGGAACGATGTTTGCCTGCGAGCAGGCGAACATCACGCCCGACTTCCTCTGCCTGTCGAAGGCGCTGACCGGAGGTTATCTACCGATGGCTGCGGTCCTGACGACCGACAAAATGTATCAGGCGTTCTACGACGACTATTCGACCTTACGCGCGTTCCTGCACTCGCATACCTATACTGGTAATCCGCTGGCCTGTGCCGCCGCTCTGGCGACGCTCGATATATTCGAGCAGGACCACGTGATCGAAGCCAACAAAGCGCTCGCCGCTCGTATGAACAAGGCCACCGCTCATTTGAGCGACCATCCACAGGTCGGCGAAGTACGGCAGACCGGCATGGCGGTCGCTATCGAAATGGTTCAGGACAAGGCCAGCAAGACCTCGTATCCCTGGCAGGAACGGCGCGGCCTCAAGGTTTACCAGCATGCGCTGCAACGCGGCGCCCTGCTACGCCCCCTGGGCAGCGTTGTGTATTTTCTGCCGCCCTATACCATCACCGAAGAGCAGATCGACTTTCTTGCAGAAGTCGCTACAGAAGGCATCGACATTGCGACGCGAGCAACTGTAAGCGTGGCAGTGGCACCTGGCGCACGTGCCGATTTTCGCGATCCAGGCTGACAACAGCGACACGCTGCAAGCGACAAGCAAGCCAGGAACTGCAAGTCGGACAGTCGATGCTTTAAACTTGCCGCTTCCAATTTGCCGCTTGCAGCTGTTCTTATGCGCCTCTCCCGATTCTTTATCGATGCCCCGCTTTCTCTCGGCACTCATGCGCTTCCCGAAGCCTCTGCACATTATATAAGCCGGGTGCTGCGGCTATCGGCAGGTGCCGCCGTGCAGCTATTCGATGGCAGCGGCAACGAATACCGCGGAGAGTTGGCCGAAGTCGGCAAAAAGCAGGTCAATGTCGAACTTCGCGAGCAGCTCCGCGGATTGCCGGAGCCAGTGCTACGAGTACACCTTGGTCAAGGCTTGTCTCGTGGAGAGCGGATGGATTGGGCGATACAGAAAGCCACGGAACTGGGCGCCACGGAGATCACCCCGATTGTCAGTGAACGCTGCGAAGTACGTCTGAAGGATGAAAGGGCCGACAAGCGCCTGGCCCATTGGCGCCAGATCGCCATAAGCGCCTGTGAGCAATGCGGTCGCTCCGTTATTCCGATTATCCATCCACCGACGCCGCTGCATGAATGGCTGGCCATCGAAGCGGAGCTGAAGCTGGTGCTGCACCCGGTGGCCGAACCTCTATCTGCTCACCAACCGCCCGCCACACTGGCATTTCTGATCGGCTCCGAAGGCGGGTTGACTGACGCGGAGATCGAGCAAGCGCGGCTCTCTGGATTCCGGCCCGCCCGCCTCGGCCCGCGCGTCTTGCGTACGGAAACCGCACCGGTGGTAGCGTTGAGCGTGGCTCAGCAACTCTGGGGGGATTTCTAGCCGCAAGCCGCAAGCCGCAAGCCGCAAGCCGCAAGCGAATCAGGATAGTGGGTCAGACCAGTCCGGCATCTGCCAATTTCTGCTCCAGCGCGATGAGGTCCGGGATTCGCGCCTGAACGTCGCCGAGATTGACCGCTTCCAGTTCCAGCGGCGCCAGCGCTACATCTGACCGAGCCAGGCTTGAATCGATCTTGATCGAGCGGGGAATTCCCTGAACCAGCAACGCGATGAACTTCACGTGATCGCGTCCACCCATGGCGTTCAGCACCGCCACCCGTGCCTGCGAACCCGTTTCAGGCTGACCATCGGATGCCGCCTCGAATGACAGCAGCGGCAACGTGAGGTCTCGCCACGGCACCTGACCGAGAAACCAGGCCGGCGCTCCCTGGGTCGGCTGCGGCACACGGTAGGGGATCAGCTCCGCAACGGCGACGTTGGGCAGCAATAACGTGCGATCGGCCAGTGGAACCAGCAGGCCGGTAATGCTCGTCGGGGCTTCCTGAGTAATAACGGATTGACTCATGGGGTATCCAATTGCAGAGCCGCAACAGGCTGGCAGGCCTGTTGCGCTAGGTGATTGACCAAGGCTTGGGCCAGTTCGCGCGGATCCCCGCTGAGGGAGCTATAACCGCCTTCGCGAAGGCTATCCGGCATACTCGAGCAGACACAGGATTCGGCACGTTGGGTCCAGACCTTGCCGCCCTGGCGCAACACATAAGCGGCAGCGGCATTTCCGTCGCTGCCCATGCCGCTGAAGGCGATGACGCCACAACGGCTGCCGAACTGCTGAGCCAGATTGAGCATCATCTGATCGATAGAGGGGCTGTAGGGCTCGGGCCAGCTACGTCCACTTAGCAGCATGGCGCCATCCTTGCCAAAACCCATCTCCTGACCGATAGGCGCGACCACGACTTCCCCACAGCGAATCGCGTCGTGGTCGCGGCTCTGATTGACGCTCCATTGGCTGTGACGCCCCACCACTTGCGACAACGCCGACTCGAAACTTGCCTCGATATGCTGCGCATAGACGAAGCCAAGCGGTAACCCGCCTGGCAACGCATCGAGAAATGCTTTCACTGCCTCGGGACCACCCAGCGACGCGGCCAGCAACCAGACCTCACGAGCCGGCTCGCCAACCACCGAACCGGTATTTGCCAGAGCGCTAGGCAGCTCTATGCACGCGGGGCGTTGCTCTTCGCCTCGCAGAACCTCGAGGCGTGGGCCAACGACCCTGGATGGATCACCTACAAGCCGCTTCAGTTTGCCGAACAAACGCCGCTCCCAGCGCGGATAATGTTCAGAGTGACGTTCCGGGGCATGCCCTTCGCCGAACAGCACCGGGCAGCGGTCGCGTTCGAGCAGCGAGTTGACCAGTGGCGAATCCTCCGTCTGCGCCAGATCGACGAGCCACAGATCGGCTTCGACCGCTTCGAGGTCCGCTTCCTGCAACCGCGCGGGATCGCTGTTGAGCACCACCTGATAACCATTGGCGCTCAATGCCTGCTGCAGCACATGGCGTTGCAGCGATGTATCGGCGATAACGCCGATGCGTGCCGCAGCGATCTCACTCATGGGTCTTGACCAATTGCTGGATCGTCTCGAGCAGCAGGGATTCCTGATACGGCTTGCCGAGATATTCGTTCACACCGATGGCCATTGCTCTATCCCTGTGCTTTTCGCCGGTTCGCGAGGTGATCATAATGATCGGCAGATCTTTCAGATGCTCATCGTGGCGCACCAGTGTTGCCACCTCAAAACCGTCCATACGTGGCATCTCGATGTCCAGCAGCATGACGTCCGGCTTGCGCTCCTGCAGTTGGGTGATCGCGTCGACACCATCCTTAGCGGTCAGCACGTTCATACCGTTCCGCTCTAGAAGACGGCTGGTTACCTTGCGCACGGTGACGGAATCGTCCACCACCATGACCAGCGTAGGCCGATCGACTTCCACCTCGCCCGGCTCGTCTTCGCCAAGCAGGTGCAGCGGTTGCTGCTGCGTGAGCAGATGTGCGTGCAGCACACGAATTGTCGCGAGCAGATCCAGAATCACCACCACGCGGCCATCACCCAGGATGGTCGCACCGGAGATGCCCGGCACTGTGGCGAACTGCGGGCCCAAGCCCTTTACCACGATTTCGCGCGAGCCAGCGAGGCTATCGACCTGCACCGCCACGCTGTGCTCGTTCGAGCGCACCAGAATCACTGGTAGGGGCAGACTCTGACCGACTAGTTTTGGCCGTTGACCGTTGTTCAGCAGCTCGCCGAGATAGCGCAACTCGTAAGTCTGCCCAGCGTATTCAAAGCGGGATGCGCCCGGCTGGTAGTAAGCTTCCAGTTCATAAGGCGATACACGCACGATACCTTCGATGGTATTCAGCGGAATCGCGTAAAGATCTTCACCGGAATACACCATCAGCGCGCGGTTGACCGATACGGTGAATGGCAGACGAATCAGGAAGCGTGTGCCATTGCCGAGCTTCGATTCGATGCTCATCGAGCCACCGAGCTGCTTGACCTCAGAGTGCACCACATCCATACCGACGCCGCGGCCGGAGATCTGGGTGACTTGTTCGGCGGTGGAAAAGCCCGCCTCGAGAATGAATTGCAAAATTTCATGGTCCGACAGGTCGCTACCGGAAACCATCAGGCCGCGTTCGATTGCCTTACGACGCACCGCCTCGAGATTGATGCCCGCTCCGTCGTCGCTTAATGCAAGGACGATATCCCCACCCTCGCGCGTCAGATCCAGGCGGATGTTGCCCTGCTCAGGCTTGCCCGCGGCAACACGTTTGGCAACGGCTTCGATACCATGATCCACGGCA
This sequence comes from Stutzerimonas sp., assembly GCF_982611455.1. Taxonomy (NCBI): domain Bacteria; kingdom Pseudomonadati; phylum Pseudomonadota; class Gammaproteobacteria; order Pseudomonadales; family Pseudomonadaceae; genus Stutzerimonas; species Stutzerimonas sp. Next base: position 154,457 of record NZ_CEXBBO010000005.1, on the reverse strand, counting down.
TTGCGAAGCATGTGCTCCAATGGCGCGACGATGCGCTCGAGTACGCTGCGGTCCATTTCGCCCGTTGCGTTGCCGACATGAAATTCGACCTGCTTGCCCAGCTCGCCGGCAACTTGACGGACGATGCGGCGCAACCGCGGCACCAGCCGATCGAAGGGCACCATGCGTGTACGCATGAGGCCTTCCTGAAGTTCCGTATTGACCCGAGCCTGCTGCAACAGCAAGGTTTCAGCATCACGGTTACGCGCGGCCAGGGTTTCCTTCAGGTCGAGCAAGTCGGAAGCCGACTCGAACAGGGCGCGGGAAAGCTGCTGGAGCTGCGAGTGGCGATCCATTTCCAGCGGATCGAAGTCATCGTATCCGGCGCGCTCGGCTTCGGCCTGATAACGGCTAAGAATCTGCGCCTGGGTTTCGGTATCCAACCGTCGCAACTGATCGCGGACCCGCTCGATAGTGGCCTCCATCTCGCCCAGCGTGAAGCCAACATCGCTGACCTGCTGCTCGACTCGACCGCGGAAAATCGAAGTTTCACCCGCCAGGTTAACCAACCCCTCCAGCAGATCGGCCGGCACCTTGACCAGCTCCTGCGGCGCACGACGTGAAGCGGCGTCCAGCGCGGCCTGCTCGGCGCGGCGGATGAAAGGCAATATCTTAGCCGGCGTGTTGGCCGTCGGCGCCTGGGCGCTGGCGGCAACGATCGGTGTTTCGAGCATGATTACGGGCGAGTCGGATTGTGCCTCAGGAAGACTCGTCGGCAGTTGCTCGGCTGGGCTCGCATCAGATTCGCTCGCCAGCCGCAAGCGCATCGATTCGACTTCCTTGAGCATGCCGTCATAACCGCTTTGTATATCCAGAAACAAACTGTCGGTCCAAGGCGCGCCCTGCTGTTGGGCATCGCTGAGACGTTGCTCAAGGTCATGAGCCATATCGCCCAGGCAGCCTTGAGCCGCCAGACGCGCACCGCCCTTGAGCGTGTGCAAAATGCGCATCATGTCGACCAGTGGAGCGGCGCTGTCGCGCGAGGCCTCCCACCGACCCAGCGCGGATTCCATTTCCTCCAGAAGGTCATCCGCCTCTTCTACGAAGATGTCTAGAATCTCGACTTCGGCGGCGTCCTGAGCGGCATCTTGCGCCGCCTTCAGCGCAACGCTACCGGGCATGCTCAACTGCTCTTCGGGGTTCGCCCGAAAGCGCCGAATGGTTTCGATCAGGTCCAGACCGCTCGGCAACCCGCGATAGGAGCGCACCGCATCGAGCATCGCCGCCAACCGGTCATGGCAGGTCTGCAACAACGTGAAAAGCGTCGGGCTCGCCCGATAATTACCGGCACACAATCCTTCGTACAGGTACTCCAATTCATGCGCAAGATCGCCGATCTCGCGGATGTCCGCCATCCGCGCACCGCCTTTAAGGGTATGAAGATCGCGCTGCAGTGCTTCGACCTCGAAAGTATTGTCGACGTCATCCATCCAGCGTTGCAGCGACATACCGGCACGCTCGATGATGTCGAAGCCTTCCTCGAGAAATATTTCTACCAGCTCGGGATCACGGTCCTCCCAGCTGCCGGCACCCACCTCGGCGGACTCCGCTACCGCTGGCGGCACTTGGACATCGCAATGCTCAGACTCATCTGCCTCAGGCGAGCACTCTTCAACCTGCTCCGCGTCCTCGTCTGAAATTCCTAAATCGAGGGTCAAGGCATCGCCTGATCGCTGTTCGGCTTCAACCTGAACGTCATCGGCAGCCGCATCGACTAGGCCAGCCGTGTCGGTCAGAAGCCCGTCATGATCTGACGTTTCCGAGGTATCCGGTTCATCGGCGAGCGGCTCGGCGCCCTGCGCTACGATGGTTTCATTGAGCGTGGAAACATCGCTTTCGAATGTCGGCGTGACGCCTTGACGATAGGCTCGGATGCGCTCGATGAGCTCGGCCGCGCCGTCCATTGGCTTGTGTGCTTGAAGTTGCTCAAGCTGCACCGCAAGCTGATCGTGGCTGCGAAGCAATAGCGTGGCGAGATCACTGGCATGAACGTAACGACCGTCCGAAAGACCCTCATAGAGCGTTTCGAGCTCATGCGCCAAATCCCCGATCGGGCGAATTTCGGCCATCCGAGCACCACCCTTGAGGGTATGCAGATCACGTAACAGTGCTGAGAGGGCCAGCTGGTTGGCAGGATCGCCCAGCCAACGTTCTAGCGCGCCACCGGCGCTTTCAAGTAGATCAACGGCCTCGTCGAGGAAAATCTCGACCATTTCCTCGTCCTGCTCGTCGGGTTCCGACTGGGGAGTGGCAGGCCAGGCTTCGGCTTCGGCTTCGGCTTCGGCTTCGGCTTCGGCTTCGAGGGTATTTTGGGTGAACTCATCAACCGCAGCAGCGTTAGAATCTTCCAGGTGTACGTCGGTGTCCGGTATTTCATATGCCAGCGGGTTGATCGACTCGGCAAGCAAATCTTCGAGACGAGCGACCAGCTCAGGCTGGCCACTGACCTGCAGACCAGCGGCGACCTGGTCCATCATGCCGACTAGCGCCTCATGTCCTTGCTCGACGTCATCGAAGAAACGTGCGCTGACTGCGAGACGACCATCCTGTACAACGGCATACAACTCGAGCAACGCCTGGCAGAGCGCGTCGATTTGCGGCAGATCGGCCATTTGCGCACCGAGCCCAAGAGTCGTCAGCTCCTCCAGCAATGCCGTCAATTCCTGGCGTTCGGCCGGGTGCTCGCGCCAGCTGCGCAGAAGATCTTCGGCGTCCAGCAGGATATTCATACCCTCCGACAGAAACAGCGCGATCATGCCGGGGTCGCGTGGCTCGCCGTGCTCGTTTTCGCCGCGCTCGCCAGCATTCGCCAGACGAGCCTGATACAGTGCATGCACTTGCGCGATGAAGTCGTCGGCACCCTCGATGGGCGCCAGCGGTTCACGCTCAAGGTTCTCCAGCCCTCGCCGCAGCAGTTGTTCTGCAGCATGCAGAAGTTCCGCTTCGGCTAGATCCATAGGGATCAGATTGGCCTTGAACTCCTTGACCATCTTTTCGAGTGGTGTGGCAATTTCCGCGACCGGTAGAATTCCGGCCATATGCGCGCTGCCCTTGAGCGTGTGCAGGGCACGCTGCAATGCATCGGTCACTGGCTGTGGAAGACGCTGCGCGCAGTCAGCCAGGAAATCGACCAGCGTGCTGAGATGCGATTCCGCCTCGTTGCGGAAAATTTCCAACAACTGCGGATCCAGCACATCGTCGCCAGTAGCCTGCTCCTGCACCGGCAGTGAAGCGACCTCAATGCCGCCCTGCGGATCAGGATCGACCGGCTGGCCTTTAGCGAGGGCATGGGCGTCAGCAGCCAACCGGTCCACGTCGTCGCGCTGACGTTGTGCCTTGGCAGCAAACTCTTCAACCAACGCTGGCATGAGCGCGACGACGTCGGCGATCAGCTTCTTTACCGGCTCGTTCGCATCAATGCTGCGGTCGAGGACGCGGTTGAGCAGGTTTTCAACAGACCAGGCCAGCTCGCCGATGATCAGCGCACGCACCATGCGACCGCTACCCTTGAGGGTGTGGAAGGCTCGCCGGACTTCGCCTAGCGCGTCCTTGTCCGAAGTGTCGGCGCACCAGCGGGGCAGATATTCGCCGATGGTTTCGAGCACCTCGGCGGCTTCTTCGATGAAAACTTCGAGCAGGTCATCATCGACCGGCTCCTCTCCCTCAGGTGGAGGTAACAAACTCGGTGGAACGTTTCGTGCGGGCGGATTGATCGCGACGACTGGCGCAGCCATGACGTCGTCCAAGCTCATCGCGGGCTCGGCGGCGGCTGGCTGCTCTGCCAGTTCCGGCAACACGACCTCAGGCATATCCAGCTCGGCCATTTCGGCCTCGCTCCATTCCACCGAGTAGCCGAGCGACTCGTTGGCACCTTGGTCATCAGATACCGCCGATAGGTCGTCTGTTTCGGTGACGATTGCCTGCGAAAACGATGCCCCGGATAGCTCGAAGTCGCGCTTATCGTTATCGAGGTCCTCCTCGACGTTCCAATCCACAGCCGATCCCGAGCCGGCCGGCGGCAGCTCGGCAGCGAGCGGATCGCGCGACTGGAATTCAAGATCGACGTCCAGGTCCAACCGCTCGGCGTCCAGAGAATCCAACACTGGCTCCGGCAATAGAACCTCTATTTCGTCCAGCGGATCGGACAATTCGACGTCCGCAGCGAGACCGATCTCGTCGCGATCGGCAGTGGACGGTTGCTCCCGTAGCGGGTAGCCCAGCGCTTGCAGGCTCTCTTCGGCCACATCGAGAATCAAATCGCCCTGCGAGCCGCAGTCTTCGCTTAGGCGCTCAAGATAGTATTCAACGCTGGTTATCGCATCGGCGAGAGTATCCAGGCTTTGCCAATCAGGGATCGCCTGGCATGCGAGTAGTTGTTCTTGAATATAGCGGTTGCAGGCGTCCAGCAGCGCCGCGGCCCGCGCGAGCGGAATCATCGCAAGCCCGCCACGCGATTGGGTCAGCAGCTCGGGCACGCGCGCCAGATGCTGGTGATTCCATTGCGAGGCAATGAACTCGATAATGGCGTCCTTGGCCTGTTCAAGACCGGTTCTCGCTTCGCGAATAACCAGCTGGTGGATCTGCGCAACATCAGTGGTCGGAAGATGACTCTCTTCGCCCTGCTCGTCAGACGTGCCGCCAACCATGCCGGCCAGTGTCGCCTCGACATACAACAGCGCACCTGCCACATCCATTAGAGCAGCATCGTCGGGCTGCTGTTGCCCTTGCGCCAGGGCTTCGACCACACCAATCTGATCGAGAACAATTCTGCGTGGCTGCCCGAAACCTAAAACGGCAAGCGTATCGGCGATCTGCTTGAGCGGCGCCTGCAGCGCACCCAGGTCGCCCAACCCCTTCCGATCGCTGCGTACGAACAGATCCAGGCTGTCCTTCACCCGAACCAACTCTTCGCACAATGCAGCTACAACCGAGCGCATGGCTCCGCGATCCGGACCCGCCAGTTGGGCTCGTTCTTCGTCGACCACGGTGCTATCAGGTAACGCCTCGTCCAAGCTGTATTTGGCCTTCAAGGCCTGGATGCGTGCAGAGTGTGCGGGCGCCTTGGCAATGTAAAAGAGAAGATTCTTGATCAGCTCGTCAGGCGCAGCCTGGTTGATCCCATCTGCGCCCTGCGCGACGAGCCGTTTGAGCTCCTTATCCACCTGACGCAACAAGGTACGGACCGAGGTGCTGTTAACGACGCCACCGCTGGCCAATCCCTCGATCACCCCCGACGCGACCTGCCACAACGCTCCCAGTGGCGCGTCCTTGCAAAGCATTTCCAGGCGAGCGAACACTCGAGCCATGTAACTCAGGTTGGTTGGCATGTCCTGACTGCGGATAACCCCGACCAACGCGACTTGCAACATCTGTCGCAACTTGCGCAACAGGCTCGGCAGATCAGCAGTTTGCCGCTGCGCCAGAAACTCAGTCGAAAGTGCCGGAAGACGAGCGGACATGTTGGGCGAGAACAGACTGGTTTCCGAGAGCAGCTTCTCGCCACGCGCGGCGCGCAGGTCGTTAAGTAACGGCAGTACGACCATGGGCAGATCGCGGCGAGCGCTCTGGATGCGATCCAGATACACCGGCATTTGCAGAATTGCCTGCATGAGCACTTCGAGCGCTTCTGTCTGGCTGGCGACGCTCTCGTCCAGCAGGGCACGGGCAAGTTGCTCCATTTCTTCGGCAAGCAGTGCAGCACCGTAGAATTCAACCATCTGCAAGGTGCCATGTACCTGATGCACATAGGTCAGGCAGAAGCGCATCCGCGTCGAGTCTTGCGGGTTTTCGACGAACGCTTCCAAGGCCTGCCGCGCCTGTTTAAGCGTTTCGGCAATTTCGCCTTTCACCCACTCCAGGGCGACATAATCGTGCCGATCACCCATAGCGACTCCGCTCATAAACTTTTCCGGGTAAAGGCCAAAACCTGACTATCAGCTACCGGCACCAAGTCCGGGTGCTGCCAGCCGACCACCTCGCCTGCACCGATAACCAGCAATCCCCCTGGAGCCAGGCGCTCGACTAGGCGACTAAGGATTTCGCGGCGACGCCAGCGACGGAAGTAGATCAACAGGTTCTGACAAAAAATGACGTCCATATCGGACATTGGCGCACCGGCCAGCTCCAGCACATTAAGTCTGGCAAAGCACACACGCGCTGCCAGGCTGGGTATAACTTGAAATCGATCATCCGACAGTGCCTGAAAATACTGCCCACGCAGTTCAGGCTCCACCTGTTCCAGCCGGCGTCGGCTATAGATGCCATCCCGCGACCTGCCCAGGGCGCTGAGGCTGATATCGGTACCGGTCACGCCGTAACGCGCGTCGCCACCGCTACATGTCAATGCCTCGGCAGCGCAAATCGCCAACGAATAGGTTTCCTCACCGCTTGAACACCCTACACTCCATAGCGACCATGGACGCGCATCATCACGCGACTGCCGACGCTGCTGCATATAGGCTGAAAGAAATGCAAACGAAGGGGGATGCCGAAAGAATCTCGTTTCCTGCACCGTCAGCCGATCCATCAAGGTCGACCATTCCACCGCACCTCGAGGGCCGGCTGTGACCTGACGATAGTAGCTGGCGTAATCAGCCACACCGACCTCACGCATGCGGGTGCTCAGGTTCGCCTGCAGAAATGACCGACGTTGCTCGGACACGACCATGCCGGAGCGCTCTTCGAGTAATGTCTGCCAGTCATGGAACTCCGCTGACGACATCTCGGCCAAGGGTCTCAGTGACCAGTCAACGCTTGGCTGCATGTCCTGCCCCTTACTCATGAACTTCCACAGCAGCCGTTACCGGCTGCCGTGCTCTCAATCAGGCCTGATCCTGAGTTTCCGGCAAGGTGAAACCGGATACCGAATGGCGCATCTCGTTAGCCATCTTCGCGAGGTTACCGATGCTCTTCGCGGTAGCAGTGGTACCCGAGGATGTCTGCGAGGTGATTTCCTGAATGACGTTCATGGTGTTGGAGATATGACCGGCCGACGAAGCCTGCTGGCGTGCAGCGTTGGAAATGTTCTGGATCAGTGCCGCAAGGCTCTTGGATACCTTCTCGATCTCCTCGAGGGCGACACCCGCGTCCTGGGCCAGGCGAGCGCCTCGCACCACTTCGGAGGTGGTTTGCTCCATCGAAATAACGGCTTCGTTTGTATCGGTCTGAATGGTCTTGACCAGCGCTTCGATCTGCTTGGTAGCAGCCGACGAACGTTCCGCAAGGCGCTGTACTTCGTCCGCAACCACCGCAAAGCCTCGGCCCGCGTCGCCAGCCATGGAGGCCTGGATCGCTGCGTTCAGTGCAAGGATGTTGGTCTGGTCGGCAATGTCGTTGATAAGACTTACGATGTCACCGATCTCCTGGGACGACTCACCGAGACGCTTGATCCGCTTGGAAGTGTCCTGGATCTGCTCACGGATGTTATCCATGCCAGTGATGGTGTTGTGCACCACCTCGTTACCTTTGTTGGCAATGGCTACGGAGCGCTCGGCTACTGCGGACGATTCAGCAGCGTTCGCCGATACCTGGTCAATCGATACGGCCATTTCGTTGATCGCCGCCGACGCGCCGGCAATTTCCTGAGCCTGGTGCTCGGAAGCCTCGGCCAGATGCATTGCGGTTGCCTGGGTCTCCTGGGCCGCACCAGACACCTGCACCGCCGTCTGGTTAATCGTTTCGACCAAATCGCGCAACTGGTCAATGGAGTAGTTGATCGAGTCGGCGATGGCGCCGGTGAAATCCTCCGTAACCGTGGCAGCCACCGTCAGGTCACCATCGGCAAGGTCGCCAATCTCGTCCAGCAGACGCAGAATTGCCGTCTGGTTACGCTCGTTCTTTTCGGCGGTTTCACTCAGGCGGCGACGCGTTTCCTGAACCATGACCAGACCGATGAGCATGATCGAGGCCAGGGCCAGGGCACCGAGCACGTACCCTGCCAGGGTATTGACGTAACGGGCATCGGCACGACCCTGCAGCCCCTGGGTCAGGATCGAAGTCTTGTCGAGTAGCGTCTGCGACACTTCGAAGATGCTGTTGGAGGACTCTCGCACCTGGAACAGCTCCGGTGACGTTTCGAGAATTTCATCCACAGAACCGGAAACGAACTGAAACAGCTCCGAAATCGCTGCCAGACGATCCAGCGCCTCTACATCGTTGACACGCGTAATGCCCATGGCTTCATTGCCCTCGAGCATGGCGCTGAGTACACGGCCAAACAGGCTCGCATCGCGACCGAACATGTCAGCGGCCTGAACCGAGTCCTGGTCACCGGAAAGCACCTTGTTCACCGAGCCGAGAATACGTTCTGCGAGCAAGGACTGGCGTTGAGCGACGGAAACCTGAGCGGCCGGCGCGCCACTTTCGAGAAGAATATCGACGACTTCTTCGTACTCGACCTGCAACTGCGGAATGGTTTCGGCGAGCGTAGCAGCTACCTGATGCAGGGAAAGTACGGTCTGTTCACTGGAGAGGATCGCGTCAGTGTTCTGCCGCAGCGTGTCCCAGTCCTGTTGCACCGCGGCGACCTCGGCTTGCAGCGACTGTGGGACGGCCGGCAAACCGATGCGCTCGTCACCCTCAGACAGGTAGCCCCAGCGCTGGCTGAAGTCGTTTCGAGCATCCTTCAACGAGCCGAACGCTTCCGGAGTACCGGCTGCTGCTTCCACCGCGTTTTTCGCGATGCGCTGAGAGAGAACTCGCAGCTCACCAGCGTGTCCTATGTACTCGTTGTCATAGTCGGCCTGAGTATTGACGTACGCGAAGTTCGCGAACAACAACACCATCGACACGATAAGAAGGATAAACAGCCCGGCGATCAACGTATTGCTACGTACCCCTGCCAGCAATGCATTTGCGTTCATTTTTTTCATTTTTTCCGGCCCCCGCCTGGACCACCGTACGTTTCCTTCCAAGAACCAAAAGGTCGGCATCAGCCGACCCCACCTATTTCAATACGCCACGTCCAGGAATGCCTGATGCGCAGCAAGCGCGTGCGGGCTGAATACCAGCCAGGGCTGCTCGCGCTGAAAGACGCCATGAATGAAAGGCTGGATCGATGCCTCGACCGGCGGCAGCTGCTCGGAAAAAGCATCAACCGGAAAATGCTGCATGCCGAACACTTCATCCACGGTAAGCCCTGCAAACACTTCCTGATGATCGACTACCAGCACTCGCCGCTGCTTGCGCAGTGGCGACAGCTCAAGACCGAAGTAGCCGCAAAGATCCATGACCGGTAGCAACCTACCGCGAACGTTGGCCACGCCCTTGACCCAAGCTTTTACACCCGGCAAAAGTGTATAGCGTGGCTCATGCAGTATCTCGCCAACCTCCCCCATCGGCGCGACAAACAAGCGACCCCCCATCCGAAAACCGATGCCAGCCCAGGTCTGGATGGCTTCCTGCTGAGATGGCAGACCAGCAGCCAGCGCGCGGCACCGAGCATCGATTTCCAGGAGTCGCTGATATGGCGTTGGCAAATCCGACATGCTGGCAACATCCCTTTGTCCGATTACGAATCCGCCGGAATCAACCGGCAAGTACGGCGTTCAGGGTTTTAAGCAGTGTCGCTTCATCCACTGGTTTGGTCAGGTAATCCTTAGCACCCTGACGCTTGCCCCAGACCTTATCGGTTTCCTGATCCTTGGTGGTCACAATGATCACAGGAATGTGACTGGTTTCAGCATCTTTGGTCAGCTGGCGGGTGGCCTGGAAACCATTCAGGCCCGGCATGACGATATCCATCAGGACGGCGTCAGGCTTTTCCTGACGGGCAAGCGCTACGCCATCCGCGCCATTTTCGGCCTTGAAAACGACATGACCATGCTTTTCCAGCATGGCTGTCAGCTTGTACATCTCGGTCGGCGAGTCATCAACAATCAGAACGCGAGCCATGATTTCTCCGTGGGAAAGGCTTCAGCGGCACACAGGGCCGAACTTCAGGATACTTGCTCTACCGGTGCAAAATCAGGCACATGCGCCTTGATTGCACCGAGCAACTCTTCTTTACTGAAAGGCTTGGTGAGGTACTGGTCCGACCCCACGATCCGCCCCTTGGCCTTGTCGAACAGGCCATCCTTGGACGACAGCATGATTACGGGGGTGGACTTGAAAGAACTGTTGTTCTTGATCAACGCACAGGTCTGATAACCGTCAAGTCGGGGCATCATGATATCGACGAAAATTATGCGCGGGTGAGTATCCGCGATCTTGGCGAGCGCATCGAAGCCATCCACCGCCGTGACCACATCACAACCTACTTTTTTCAGTAGCGTTTCGGCGGTGCGACGAATCGTTTTCGAATCGTCGATCACCATGACCTTCAAGCCCTCGGAGTGCTGTTCCATTTCGCCCTACCATCGCCTCGGTGAGTCGTAGTTTATCGTTATGTCAGTGCGCCGAAGGCCCTGCCATCGATGGGCTGCACCCAATCGCCGGACCTTTTTAGCACACTCCTCATGCGCAAGCTATCTACTGCCAGGGCAGCGGGATTTTCCTTGACCCAACGCACAACCGCCGCCAATCTGCGTCGACATTTCAGGCCCCGGCAGCTTCGTTCTGCCCCCTCGTTGGAGATCATCACATGACTGTTCGCGTCGGGATAATCATGGACCCAATCGCGCAGATCGCTTTTAAGAAGGACAGCTCTCTGGCCATGCTGCTGGCAGCCCAGGCTCGCAACTGGACGATCTATTACATGGAGCAGTGTGATCTCTATCAGCTCGGCGGCGAAGCGCGAGCCCGTATGCGCTCGATCAAGGTCTTCAACGACCCCCAGCATTGGTACGAGACGGGAGAAGAGATCGACAGCGCGCTAGCCGAACTCGACGTCATCCTGATGCGCAAGGACCCACCCTTCAATAGCGAGTACGTGTACGCCACCTATCTGCTGGAGCTTGCCGAGCAAGCCGGCACGCTGGTGGTAAATCGGCCGCAAAGCCTACGCGACTGCAACGAGAAGTTCTTCGCTACTCAATTCCCACAGTGCACACCACCGACGCTTGTCGCCCGACGGTCCGATATTTTGCGGGAGTTCGCTCGCGAGCAGCGTGACATCATTCTCAAACCGCTGGATGAAATGGGCGGAGCCTCGATTTTTCGTCATAGCGAAGGCGATCCGAATCTTTCGGTGATTCTTGAAGTGCTAACCGAGCATGGCAGCCGGCAGATCATGGCGCAGCGCTATATCCCCGCCATCAAGGATGGTGACAAGCGAATCCTGATGATCGATGGCGAACCAGTACCCTACTGCCTGGCACGCATTCCGGCAGCGGGCGAAACCCGTGGAAACCTCGCCGCGGGCGGACGCGGCGTCGCACAGCCGCTTTCCGATCGCGACAGAGAAATCGCTGCCATCGTCGGCCCGGAACTGCGCAAACGCGGGCTCCTGTTCGTAGGATTGGACGTGATCGGCGATTTTCTTACTGAAATCAACATCACCAGCCCGACCTGCATTCGCGAAATCGACAATGCGTTCGACACGCGCATCGGCGAACGACTGATGGATGCTATCCACGCAAAATTGACGAGCCGACGCAACGCCTAGCATCGAATTGCAGTCAGCGGTACCAGCCGACTGCAATCACCAATGCCTATGCTCCTTCTTATATCGTTTCTCGCTGCCTAGACTGCAGGCACCTCGACGGCATCAACTGACCAAAGCTGCCGCCTGGTTCATAGACTTTTACAGTCGCGCTGGGCAGACTGCGCGCACTTCGAGCCGACTGAAATGCGATGAACGCCGCTACACGCCAACCTATCCCTGCCAACTCCGGCGTCCGCCCGGCGGATCGCCTCGGCTTTACGATATTCCTTGCGGCCGCGCTGCATGCCGCTCTGATCCTGGGCCTCGGCTTCACCCTGGCCGAGCCGAACCAGATCAGCAAGACGCTTGAAATCACCCTGTCTACATTCAAGAGCGAAGACAAGCCCAAGGACGCCGATTTCCTGGCCCAGGACAACCAGCAGGGCAGCGGTACGCTGGAACATAAGGCATCGCCGAAAACGACCGAGCAGGCACCCTTTCAAGATACCCAGGTGCGCAAGGTGACTCCGGCGTCCTCACCGCCACCGAGCAGCCGCAGCGAAGCGCCCAAGACCGCTGTCGCAACCCGCGCGCCGCAGCCGGACAAGACACCGGAAAAATCCCAGAAAAACAAGCCGCAACCACAGGCGCAGCCGGCACCTGTCTATGACAGCTCGCAGCTGAGCGCAGAGATTGCCAGTCTCGAGGCGGAGCTCGCGCAGGAACGGCAGGAGTATGCCAAGCGTCCACGCGTCAGTCGCCAGAACAGTGCCGCCACCATGCGCGACATCAGCGCTTGGTACCGTGACGAATGGCGCAAGAAGGTCGAGCGCATCGGCAATCTCAATTACCCAGACGAAGCCCGTCGCCAACAGATCTACGGCAGCCTGCGAATGCTGGTAGTCATAGACCGCAACGGTACGGTACAGGAGCTTCGGGTACTCGAATCATCCGGCCAATCGTTGCTCGACGAGGCCGCCATGCGCATCGTCAGACTCGCAGCCCCTTTTGCCCCCTTCTCTGGCGAGCTTGCGCAAAAGTTCGATCAGGTAGAGATCATCAGAACCTGGCGCTTCGAGCGCGGCGACCGACTGTCGAGCCGCTGAGTCAGCCGCGCAGCATCCCGTCAGCGCTCGCCCGGCTTCACGCCCCCGCTTGCAACGCTTAAGCTAGCGCCCATGAAAGTCAATTCGCCGAGCTACCTCAAGCATCACTTCCAGATTGCCATGCCGCATATGGCAGATCCCAACTTTGCCCAGGCGCTGATTTACCTGGTCGAGCACAACAGGGATGGCGCAATGGGCCTTATAGTCAATCGCCCAAGTGGGCTGAACCTGACCGACGTACTCGAACAACTACGGCCAGACGAGCCCGTTATTCCCGCCAGCCAGCATTTGCCAATCTTCTCCGGCGGCCCGGTACAGATCGATAGAGGGTTTGTGCTGCACCCGGTCGAAGCTCAGTTTCAGGCGACGCTCAGCCTTGGCCCGCTAAGTATGACCACCTCCCAGGACGTGCTTTTCGCGATCGCCGACGGCTACGGCCCCAAGCGTCACCTTATTGCCCTAGGCTACGCTGGCTGGGAGCCCGGCCAGCTCGAGACAGAGCTGGTCGACAATGCCTGGCTGAGCTGTCCAGCGCAGGCACACATATTGTTCGATGTTCCGCACGATCAGCGCATCGATGCCGCAGCCACATCGCTGGGGGTCGACCTCAGATTGCTCAGTAGTCAGGTCGGTCACGCATGAGCGCGTTGCGCCTGTTACTGGGCTTCGACTACGGCACCAAGCAGATCGGCGTCGCCGTCGGCCAGATGATTACCGGTCAAGCCCGCGAGCTTTGTGTACTGAAAGCGCAGAATGGTGTGCCCGACTGGTCGCAGATCGAGGCATTGCTGCGTGAATGGCAGCCGGACGCGCTGGTGGTGGGTTTGCCGTTGAACATGGATGGCAGCCCCAGCGAGATGAGTGCCCGGGCGGAAAAGTTCGCCCGCCGCCTCAATGGCCGATTCAACCTCCCGGTCCATACCCATGACGAGCGACTGACCACCTATGAAGCCAAAGGCGAGCGTCTTCGCGGCGGCCAGCAAGGCGGCTACCGCGAGCGGCCGGTGGACGCGCTTGCCGCGGCCCTTTTACTCGAAGGTTGGCTGACAGCACAGTAGCTGCCTGACGAAGCTCTCAAGGAGAACTGATGACCCTGCCCAAACCCGAACAGCTGCTTCCAGAAATGGCCGCCGCACTGGACCAGCACCTGAGCAGCCACGGTATCGCCGAACCCCGATTCATTGGCATCCGGACCGGTGGCGTGTGGGTCGCCCAGGCGCTGCTGAAATTGCGCGACAAGGACGAAGCGCTAGGCGTGCTGGATGTCTCCTTCTACCGCGACGACTTCACCCAGAACGGCCTGCATCCACAGGTTCGTCCTTCCGCGCTGCCATTCGAAATCGAAGGCCAGCACCTGGTGCTGATCGACGACGTTCTGATGAGCGGCCGCACTATCCGTGCCGCTCTCAACGAGCTATTCGACTATGGCCGTCCCGCCAGTGTCAGTTTGGTCTGCCTGCTCGACCTCAAGGCCCGGGAGCTGCCGATCAGGCCGGACGTGGTCGGTGCAACGCTTTCGCTTGCACCCGAGCAGCGTGTGAAACTGCTCGGCCCGGCACCGCTCGCGCTCGAGTACCAGACCCTTGCTTCCGCCAATTGAGATCTTTGCGATGACGCCCACCGACGCCAAGCGCCCGCTACAGCTGAACGACAACGGTCAGCTGCGCCATTTCTTATCCCTGGATGGCCTGCCCCGCGAACTGCTTACCGAAATTCTCGATACCGCTGATTCCTTTCTCGAGGTCGGCGCCAGGGCGGTCAAGAAGGTCCCGCTGTTGCGTGGCAAGACCGTCTGCAATGTGTTCTTCGAGAACTCCACGCGCACCCGCACCACCTTCGAACTGGCGGCCAAGCGTCTATCAGCGGACGTGATCACTCTAAACGTCTCGACTTCGTCCACCAGCAAGGGCGAAACGCTTACCGACACGCTGCGCAACCTCGAAGCCATGGCCGCAGACATGTTCGTCGTGCGTCACGGCGATTCGGGCGCGGCGCATTTCATCGCCGAACACGTCTGCCCCGATGTCGCGGTGATCAACGGCGGAGACGGACGCCATGCGCACCCAACCCAGGGCATGCTCGACATGCTCACCATCCGCCGTCATAAAGGCGACTTCGACAAGCTGTCGGTGGCCATCGTCGGCGACATCCTGCATTCGCGCGTCGCCCGTTCCAACATGCTCGCCCTGAAGACGTTGGGCTGCCCGGATATTCGCGTGATAGGCCCCAAGACCCTGCTACCGATCGGCCTGGAGCAGTACGGTGTCAGCGTCTACAACGACATGAACGAAGGCCTGCGCGGTGTTGACGTGGTGATCATGCTGCGCCTGCAACGTGAACGCATGCAGGGCGGATTGCTGCCCAGCGAGGGCGAGTTCTACCGTCTCTATGGATTGACCACTCAGCGCATGGCGCTGGCCAAGCCGGACGCCATCGTCATGCATCCGGGCCCAATCAACCGCGGCGTCGAAATTGAATCTGCCGTGGCGGACGGTACCCAGTCAGTCATTCTCAATCAGGTGACTTACGGTATCGCGGTTCGCATGGCAGTGCTCTCCATGGCCATGAGTGGCCAAACCGCGCAACGACAAATAGAACACGAAAACGCTGCCGAGGAGCAGAACTGATGCCAACCCAAATCCTCGGAGCTCGCCTGATCGATCCCTCCAGCGGCCGCGATGAAATCACCGATATCTATTGTCAGGACGGCAAGATATCCGCCATTGGTCAGGCGCCTGCCGGCTTCAGCGCGGCGCAGACCATAGATGCTCAAGGTTTGGTAGTCGCTCCGGGCCTGGTCGACCTTTCGGTCGCGCTGCGCGAGCCGGGCTACAGTCGCAAAGGCAGTATTGCCAGCGAGACATTGGCTGCTACCGCTGGCGGCATCACCAGCCTGTGCTGCCCACCGCAAACCAAACCGGTGCTGGATACCGCCGCGGTCGCCGAGCTGATTCTCGACCGAGCACGCGAATCCGGCCACGCCAAGGTCTTCCCGGTCGGCGCGCTGACGCGCAATCTGGCCGGCGAACAACTGTCGGAACTGGTCGCGCTACGCGACGCGGGTTGCGTAGCCTTCGGCAATGGCCTGGCCAATTTCACCAGCAATCGCAACCTGGGCCGCGCGTTGGAATACGCAGCGACTTTCAATCTCACGGTCGTGATTCATTCCCAGGACCGCGATCTGGCCGAAGGTGGCCTCGCTCATGAAGGCCCCTCGGCAGCGTTTCTCGGCCTCGCCGGCATTCCCGAAACGGCCGAAACCGTTGCCCTCGCACGCAATCTGTTGCTGGTGGAGCAAGCCGGCGTGCGTGCGCATTTCAGCCAGCTCACCACGGCCCGCGGCGCACAGATGATCGCCGATGCCCAGGCACGCGGCCTGCCGGTCACGGCTGATGTCGCGATGTATCAACTCATTCTTACCGACGAAGCGCTGCACGGATTTTCCAGCCTCTACCACGTACAGCCTCCGTTGCGCAGCGCCGCGGACCGTGACGGCCTACGCGAAGCGGTCAGGACCGGCGTCATTTCGGCGATTTCCAGCCACCATCAACCTCACGAGGCGGACGCCAAGCTGGCGCCGTTCGGCGAAACCGAGCCTGGCATCAGTAGTGCAGAAATCTTGCTGCCGCTGGCTCTGACGCTAGTGGAGGATGGTCTTCTGGATTTACCAACCCTGCTTGCCCGCCTGAGCAGTGGACCGGCTGCTGCGCTGCAGTTACCGGTTGGGCGCCTTGCGGTCGGCGAAGCCGCGGATCTGGTCCTGTTCGACCCACGCAGCTCGACTCTGGCTGGCGAAGTCTGGCATTCGAAAGGTCGCAATTGCCCCTTCATCGGCCATTGCCTGCCGGGAGCGGTGCGCTACACCCTTGTCGACGGCAGAGTCGCTTTCCAGAGCTGAGCATCGATGAGCAGGCGGTCCAGACCAGGCAAGCGCCTGGACCGCCGTCTGACTTGCTCCGATATCAGCGTTTCTCCATATTGCGCATCGAAACCTGACTGTTCAACGTCCAGAAGTCATAGAGCACACCGACAAAAAACAACCCGCCAGTGCACAGGTAAATCAAGCCCGTGATCCATTTCCCCTGATACATCCGGTGTACGCCGAAAATGCCGAGAAAGGTCAGCAGAATCCAGGCAACAGTGTAGTCGACCGGTCCCGGCTGGAAGCGCAGGTCGGCCTCCCGATCCATGGACGGGATCAGAAACAGGTCGATGATCCAGCCGATAAAGAACAAGCCGAGCGTGAAGAACCAAATGGTGCCAGTGATCGGCTTGCCGTAATAGAAGCGGTGCGAACCGAGGAACCCGAAAATCCACAGGAGATATCCGATCAACTTGCTATGGGTGTTCTGCCGCATCTGAGCCTCTCTGTCTGTTTTGGCGTTGCGTCACTCAGCTTATCTGAATCCTGCAGCTCAGACCTTCTGCCGAGCGGGCGTTGCTCAATGAGACAATAATGATACTGTATGTATGAACAGTATCTACGGCAACCGTCATGCAACTCATCGATAAACTTAGCGTACTCGCCGATGCTGCCAAGTACGACGTGTCCTGCGCCAGCAGCGGCGCGCCGAAGCGCAGCTCGAAAGGCCGAAGCGGGCTTGGCGCCACGGATGGCATGGGCATCTGCCACAGCTTTACGCCCGACGGTCGCTGCGTGGCGCTGCTGAAGATTTTGCTGACAAATTTCTGCCTGTACGACTGCCAGTATTGCGTGAACCGACGCTCCAGCGACGTGCCTCGTGCCCGCTTCACACCCGAAGAGGTGGTCACGCTGACGCTGGACTTCTATCGACGTAACTGCATCAGCGGCCTGTTTCTCAGCTCCGGCATCATTCGCTCGGCTGATTACACCATGGAGCAACTGATCCGCGTGGCCAAGCTGCTACGCGAGGAGCATGAATTTCGCGGCTACATTCACCTGAAAACCATTCCGGATGCCGACCCGCTGCTGATCGCCGAAGCTGGCCGCTACGCTGATCGTCTCAGCGTCAATATCGAACTGCCTACCGAAAGTAGCCTGATCCGCCTGGCGCCGGAAAAGCAGGTCATCTCCATCAAGGAGGCCATGCACACCATTCACGAGGGGGAGACAGAGGCGCAAGCGGAAAAGAGCAAAAACGCGCCACGCTTCGCGCCGGCTGGCCAAAGTACTCAGATGATCGTCGGGGCCGATGCTACGGACGACAGCACCATTCTCCACACCGCTCAGTCGCTGTACGGCGACTACCGTCTGCGCCGCGTCTATTACTCGGCATTCAGCCCCATACCACACAGCCCCAAGACCGTGCCCTTCGAGGCGCCGCCATTGCTACGTGAGCACCGCCTCTACCAGGCCGACTTTCTTATGCGTGGCTACGGCTTCAAGGCCGGCGAACTGCTTACAGGACCGGGAAATCTGGCGCTCGATATAGACCCGAAACTCGCCTGGGCACTGTCCAACCGCGAGCATTTTCCGGTCGACCTGAACCGCGCCGAGCCAGAGATGATCGACCGTATTCCAGGCATCGGAGTGCTCAGCGCTAAACGTCTGGTCGCTCTACGTAGGCAGAAGCGCATCCGCTTCGAAGATTTGACGCGCTTGCGATGCTCCCTGGAAAAAGCCAAACCCTTCGTCATCACTCAGGATTACCGACCGAGCTTGGCCAACCATGACTCCCCTTCCTTGCGCCAGCAACTACGCGAAGGTCCGGCACAGATGGCGCTCTGGTGATGCGACAGGTGCGCTTCGATGGCAGCTTCGACGGCTGGCGCAACGTTGCGAGAGACCTGCTCCGCTGCGGTGTTGCCCCTCACGAAGCGAACTGGCTAAGCGGCAACGACATAGGCAGCTTGTTCGATGAACTCGAACCCCTAGCGCCAACCGGGCCCGCTGGTCCCGCGCTAATTCCCCGGCAACTGCTAGCCGAGCTTGAAACGGCAGCGAAATTCCGCACAGTGGATCGCTGGAGCCTGCTATATCGCATTCTTTGGCGGGTGGCTAAAGGCGACCAGGCGGCAAGGTTAGTGGGCGACATCGACGGCAGCGAACTGCACGCACGAATAAAGGCGGTACGCCGTGAAGCCCATCACCTACATGCCTTTCTGCGCTTCAGCCCACTGAATACAAAGAATGCTCCGGACTATATCGCCTGGTTCGAGCCCGCCCACGACATTCTGCTCTCGGCGTCGATGCACTTCGCCGAGCGCATGGGCATGCACTCGTGGCTGATCGCGACGCCGAATGATGCGGTCTTGTGGGATGGTCAGGTCATGCACTACACCAACGCTTGTCCGGCCCACTGGCGGCAACTGGCGCAAGGCGCGCAAGATCCCGGGGTCGAACTGTGGAAGGCTTATTACGAGAGCACCTTCAATCCGGCTCGACTCAATCGCGACGTAATGCGGAGCAATCTGCCGGTGCGGTTCTGGAAAAACATGCCGGAAGGGCCGTTGATTCCTCAACTGATGAGCCGCGCACGGGCCGGCGCGCAACGTGACGGCCAGGCCGAAAGCGTGGCCATCAGGACCGGCAAGCGCATCGGCCGGCCTCGCTAGGGTCTGTTGATGTTTCGTCCGCGACCGCGCCGGAGCCTTGCGGAACGCCGCCCGGCCTGGTGATATTTGACGCAGCAACGCGGCTCGCGACGAAACGTCAACAGCCCCTAGCACAACGACTAGCGGAAGCTGCGTCCCGGATCGTCGTTGCTGACTTCCAGAGTCAGCCCTTGAGAGACGCTGCTCAGGTGCTCACCGTCAGTTTCCGAGCCCAGCTTGATCATCAGGCGCAGGTCGTTGGACGAGTCGGCGTGGAGCAAGGCGTCTTCGTAGGTGATTTCGCCCTGCACATAAAGGTTGTACAGCGCCTGATCGAAGGTCTGCATACCGAGATCGGTCGAGCGCTTCATCAGCGATTTGAGCTCGTGCACCTCGCCCTTGCGAATCAGATCGGCCGCCAGCGGCGTATTGATCAGTACTTCGATCACCGCACGGCGACCCTTGCCATCCGGCGTCGGTATCAGCTGCTGGGCAACGATGGCCTTGAGGTTCAACGACAGGTCCATCCAGACCTGCTGGTGACGATCAGCGGGGAAGAAGTTGATGATCCGATCCAGGGCCTGGTTGGCGTTGTTAGCGTGCAGCGTGGCCAGGCACAGGTGGCCGGTTTCAGCGAACGCGACCGCGTAATCCATGGTTTCGCGGGTCCGCACCTCGCCAATGAGAATCACGTCCGGCGCCTGCCGCAGGGTGTTCTTCAGCGCCACGTCGAAAGAATCGGTGTCGATGCCGACTTCACGCTGGGTGACGATGCAGCTCTGGTGTTGGTGGATGAACTCGATGGGGTCTTCGATCGAAATGATGTGGCCGCTGGAGTTCTTGTTGCGATAACCGATCATCGCCGCGAGCGAGGTGGACTTGCCTGTGCCGGTGGCGCCGACGAACAGCACCAGGCCACGCTTGGTCATCGCCAGCTTTTTCAAAACATCTGGCAGCTTGAGGTCTTCAAGCGTCGGAATATTGGTCTCGATACGGCGCAACACCATGCCGGCAAGGTTGCGTTGATAGAAGGCGCTGACACGAAAACGGCCAATGCCTCGCGCGCTGATGGCGAAGTTGCATTCGTGGTTTTCGGCGAACTCGCGGCGCTGTTGCTCGTTCATTACCGCATGCACGGTTTCGCGAGTCATCTCTGGTGACATCGGCGTCTTGTTCACCGGCATGATCTTGCCGTTGACCTTCATCGAAGGCGGTACACCAGCGGTAATAAACAGATCGGAGCCGCCCTTTTCCACCATCAGGCGCAACAGTTTCTCGAATTCCATCGTCGTTCTCGTAGTCTGGCGAAGCCGCATTGAAGCGAAACGGAGGGCTTGGCGATCATGCAGCCAGGCCTCCTGGTGAAGTTAGAAGTTTTCCGGCTGCTTGGCTTTTTCCTTGGCACTATCCCGGGAGACAAGACCTTTGGCGAGCAAACCCTTGAGGCACGAATCGAGCGTCTGCATGCCCAGCGAACCACCGGTCTGGATTGCCGAATACATCTGCGCCACCTTGTCCTCGCGGATCAGGTTACGGATCGCCGGGGTGCCAACCATGATTTCGTGCGCCGCAACCCGCCCGCCGCCAACCTTCTTCAGCAGGGTCTGGGAAATCACCGCCTGCAGCGATTCGGAAAGCATCGAGCGAACCATGGATTTTTCTTCGGCCGGGAACACATCGACCACACGGTCGATGGTCTTGGCAGCCGAGGTGGTGTGCAGGGTGCCGAAAACCAGATGGCCGGTTTCCGCGGCGGTCAGCGCTAGGCGGATCGTTTCCAGGTCGCGCATCTCGCCCACCAAAATGATGTCCGGGTCTTCACGCAGCGCCGAGCGCAGCGCTTCGGAAAAGCCCAGGGTGTCGCGATGCACCTCACGCTGGTTAACCAGACACTTCTTCGACTCATGAACGAACTCGATCGGGTCTTCGATGGTGAGAATGTGGTGGTATTTGGTGTTGTTCAGGTAATCGAGCATCGCCGCCAGGGTGGTGGATTTGCCCGAACCGGTGGGACCGGTCACCAGCACAAGGCCGCGCGGCACATCGGTGATCTTGCGGAAGACCTCACCCATGCCGAGGTCTTCCATGGTCAGCACCTTGGACGGAATGGTCCGGAACACAGCACCGGCACCGCGGTTCTGGTTGAATGCGTTGACCCGGAAACGCGCCACGCCAGGCACTTCAAAAGAAAAGTCGGTCTCGAGAAATTCCTCGAAATCCTTGCGCTGCTTGTCGTTCATGATGTCGTAGATCAGCGCATGCACCTGCTTGTGGTCCATCGCCGGGAGGTTGATCCTGCGGACGTCGCCGTCGACGCGGATCATCGGCGGCAAGCCGGAAGAAAGGTGCAGGTCAGACGCACCCTGCTTGGCACTGAAGGCCAGCAGCTCTGTGATATCCATGGGACTCCCCAATTACAAGCAAGCAGGTAGAATGCCGCGCAGACCCTAAGGTGGCAGGCGCAAGTAATGTCCACGATAGCGAACAATATTGCAAAGGTCGCAGCGCGCATCCGTGAGGCGGCGCAAGCTGTGGCACGCGATCCCGACGAGGTGCGACTGCTGGCGGTGAGCAAGACGCAATTGGCCGACGCCATTCGCCAGGCCTACGGCGCCGGTGTACGCGATTTCGGCGAGAACTACCTGCAGGAAGCGCTGGAAAAACAGGCCGATCTCTCCGACCTCCCTCTCGTCTGGCATTTCATTGGCCCTATTCAGTCGAACAAGACCAAGTCGATCGCCGAACGCTTCGACTGGGTTCATTCGGTCGATCGCCTGAAGATTGCCCAGCGCCTGTCCGATCAGCGGCCCGCCGAGTTGCCAGCGCTCAACATCTGCCTACAGGTCAACGTCAGTGGCGAGGCCAGTAAATCGGGCTGCGAACCGCGGGACGTGCCGGCGTTAGCCCGTGCGATTGCCATGCTGCCTCGTCTGCACCTGCGCGGGTTGATGACGATTCCCGAGCCGACCGAAGACCCCGTCGAGCAACGCGCCGCGTTCGCCCGCCTGCATCAGCTGCAAAGCGAGCTCGACCTCGAACTCGACACGCTATCCATGGGCATGAGTCAGGACCTGGAAGCCGCCATCGCCGAAGGCGCCAACTGGGTTCGTATCGGCACCGCCCTGTTTGGCGCCCGCGCTTATCCGTCGCAGACAGCTACGGTTGCTCCTCCGCATGATTAAAGGAACTCACACATGAGCACTCCCCGTATCGCCTTCATTGGTGGCGGCAACATGGCTGCCAGCCTGATCGGAGGGCTGCGTGCCCAGGGCGTCCCAGTCACGTCCATTTGCGCCAGCGATCCCGGCGCAGACAAACGCGCCGAACTCGAAGCCGCCCATGGCATCGAGACCTTTGGCGACAATGGCCAGGCGGTAACCAAGGCCGACGTGGTGGTGCTGGCGGTCAAACCGCAGGTGATGCAGACCGTCTGCCGGGATTTGGCCGGTCATCTGCAATCAAATCAGCTGATCGTTTCGATCGCTGCCGGCATCAATTGCGCAAGTCTTCAGCACTGGCTGGGCGAGCAAACGCCACGGGCAATCGTGCGCTGCATGCCGAATACACCTTCATTGCTGCGCCAGGGGGTAAGCGGGCTTTACGCCAACACCCAGGTTAGTAAAGAACAAAAGCAGCAAGCCGAGCAGCTATTGTCGGCCGTCGGCGTGGCGCTGTGGCTCGATGAGGAAAGCCTGATCGACGCCGTTACCGCCGTATCCGGCAGTGGCCCGGCATATTTCTTCCTGATGATCGAAGCCATGACGGCGGCTGGCGAGCAGCTCGGTTTACCGCGCGACACTGCTGAGCGGCTGACGCTGCAGACCGCATTGGGAGCAGCGCGGATGGCCTGTGAGAATGATGTGAAAGCAGCGGAACTGCGGCGCCGGGTCACCTCACCGAACGGAACCACCGAAGCGGCGATCAAAGCCTTTCAAACAGGCGGCTTCGAGTCCTTGGTACAACAGGCGATAAACGCAGCCGCGCAACGCTCGGCCGAACTCGCCGAACAATTGGGCAATTAGGGTCTGTTGACATTTCGTTCGCGGCCGCGCCGGAGCCTGTTTTTGCGCGGAGCAACGCATGAGGAGAGAAGTTTGGTCATTCCAAATGAACGACGAATAACGCCGCACCGCGCAAAAACAGGCCTGGCCCTTCGGGTTGCGCGGCAAATGACGCCATGCGGCGTTGCGGGACTTGGCAAGGGAACAACCATTACCTGCGTCCCGCGCCTTGCCTAGCATCATTTGCCGCAGCAACGCGGCTCGCGACGAAACATCAACAGACCCTAAGGAACCTTCATGTCGCAACTCTCGCAAGCCCTGATCCTGATCATCCAGACGCTCGGCAGCCTCTACCTGCTGATCGTGCTGCTGCGCTTCATTCTGCAACTGGTCCGGGCCGATTTCTACAATCCGCTGAGTCAGTTCATCGTTCGTGCCACACACCCTCTGCTGCGGCCGTTGCGCCGGGTGATTCCCAGTATTGGCGGTCTCGATCTGTCGTCGCTGGTACTGGCAATCATCGTACAGGTACTGCTGATGGCAGCGATCCTGATGATCGCTTACGGCACTATCGGCAATCCGCTGCAACTGCTGGTCTGGGCCATCATTGGTATCACCGGCCTGTTCCTGAACATCTTCTTCTACGCGCTGATCATCAGTGTGATTCTGTCCTGGGTCGCGCCCGGCAGCCACAACCCTGGCGCCCAATTGGTCAGCCAGATATGTGAGCCGGCGCTCGCGCCCTTTCGCCGCCTGCTGCCGAATCTCGGCGGCCTGGATATTTCGCCGATCTTCGCGTTCCTCGCGATAAAGCTGTTGGATATGCTGGTCATCAACAACTTGGCCATGATGAGCCACATGCCCAACATCCTGCGCTCGCTGATCTGAAAGCCGCGACCGCCCATTCGCTTCATGCAGCCTTTGGGCGGTAGTTCACAGCATCTTGATTGACCCGCGCAGGGCGACTGGGATAATCGCCCGATTAGGCCTTCAGGAAACCTCACGATCATGGAACGACTCGACCGGCAGGTGGATGCCTATGTCGCCTGGAAGCGCGACCTGATTCGCGAAATCACCCGCTACCGCAGCTGGCTCGCGCATAACCGCCTCAACTCGGATGCGGTCGATGCGCGATTGGAACGCGCGCTGAAACTGCTGCGCACCGATCACATCACCCTGGCCTTCGTCGGCGAGTTCTCGCGCGGCAAGACGGAGCTGATCAACAGCCTGTTCTTCTCCGGATACGGCCAGCGCATCCTGCCCTCGCGCGCCGGGCGCACCACCATGTGCCCGACCGAACTGTTCTTCGATCCTCGTGCGGAACGTTCTTTCATTCGCCTGCTGCCGATCGAATCGCGCCTGGAAGACGCCAGCATCGCTCAGCTCAAGCGTACCCCGCATTTCTGGCGGAGCATCCCGCTGGACCCCAAGAATCCGGACAACATGGCCGAAGCCTTCACGCAGGTTGCCGCCACCAAGTCGATGCCGACGGAGCAAGCCATTCAGCTCGGCTTTCAGCCCGCATCGCTGGAGAGCTCGGATATTGTCGGCGAAGTGTTGGTACCGGCCTGGCGACATGCCATGGTCAACTTCGATCATCCACTGCTGCGTCAGGGCCTGCGCATTCTGGATACGCCCGGCCTCAACGCGCTGGGTAGCGAGCCGGAACTCACCCTTTCGATGCTGCCGAATGCCCAGGCGGTGATTTTTCTGCTGTCGGCCGATGCCGGCGTTAGCGCCAGCGACATGGATATCTGGCAACAGCACATCCGCCAGCTCGACGATGGCAACCGGAACCGCCTGTTCGCCGTACTGAACAAGATCGACGTGCTCTGGGACGATGTCTCAGGCGATGCATTCGTCCAGACCGCGATTCAACAGATGCGAGCCAGCACCGCACAGCAGTTGGGTATCCCCGTCGAAGACGTGCTGCCCCTGTCGGCCAAACAGGCGCTGCTGGCCAAGATCCGTGGCGACCAAGCGTTGCTGGAGCGCAGCCAACTGGCGGCACTGGAACATCTACTTTGCGAACGCATCCTGGCGCAGAAAGAGCGCCTGCTAGAACAGCAAGTTGTGCGTCAAGTCCTCGCGCTGTTGCAAAACAGCCAGCACATCCTGACCCAGCGCCTGCACAAAGTACGCGAGCAAAGCGAGCTGCTCGACAGCCATCGCCAGGACAGCGGCCAGATGCTGGTGGAACTTACCGCCCGCACTCGGCACGATCACAATCAGCACCACAAGCGGTTGCTGCAGCTGAAAACCAACCAACGCCTGCTGCAGCGCCAGGGTGAACTATTACGTGGCACGGTGCGCGCCGAGCGCCTGGAAGAGCATCTGACGCGCTTGCGCCGCAGCCTGACTGGCAGCCTGACGACACTGGGTATCAACCTCAGCATTCTGCACTTCTTCCGCTCGGTCGAGCAGGATCTGGGCGCGCTCGAGAATGAAGCGGCACTGGCGAACAAGATCGTGTCGGCGATTTACCGTCGCCACAACGAAGAGAACCCCTTGCATGGCGTCGACGCGCCGTTGTTCCGGCTTACGCCTTATCAGAAGGAGCTGAAGGGCCTGCAGAACAAGGCTGATCAGTTCCGCCTGCAGCTCAAGACTTTGCTCACCGAGCAGCGCACCCTGACCCGACGCTTTTTCGCCACCCTGGTGCAAGAGGTGATCGGAATGCACCAGCGTCTGCGCCAGGAAGCCGAACAGTGGGCCGGCGAAGCCCTGATGCCACTGATGCAGCATTCGCTGGAGCACAAGCAACAGCTCGAAGCACACATGCTGCGCCTCAAGAGCCTGGCGCAGGACAGTCAGCAAAGCAGCCAGCGCGGTCGCCTGCTGGCGCGCTACAGTCTCGAGCTGGAAGAGCAGCTGGCCCAAGCCGCTGAAATGCTGCGTCTGCTGCGTCGCCCGGCGCCGATCCGGCGCCAAGGCAAGGTCGTCAGCCTTACCGGTGCCAGCGTGGGCTGACTGACGTTGCGATTGAGGATGAATTGGCGCGCGCTAACCTTTAGACTTTGCCGCCTTCTTCCAGTACGAGCCAGGGTCGATGCCCACTGCTATTCCAGCCGATTCCGTTGGTCTGGTGAGTCCGAAGGTCGCGCATTTCGCCGAGCCGCTGGCACTCGCCTGCGGCCGCACGCTCAACGACTACCAGTTGATCTACGAAACCTACGGTGAACTGAACGCCACACGCAGCAATGCCGTGCTGGTCTGCCATGCACTGTCCGGCCACCATCATGCGGCTGGATTCCATGACATGGACGAGCGCAAACCCGGCTGGTGGGACAGTTGCATCGGGCCGGGCAAGGCGATCGACACCAACCGCTTCTTCGTGGTTAGCCTGAACAACCTCGGCGGCTGCAACGGCTCTACAGGTCCCAGCAGTATCAATCCATTGACAGGCAAGCCTTACGGCGCGGACTTCCCTGTGGTCACGGTGGAAGACTGGGTCAACAGCCAGGCGAGACTGGCCGATGTGCTGGGCATCGAACAATGGGCGGCTGTCGTCGGCGGTAGCCTGGGCGGCATGCAGGCGATGCAGTGGACCATGAGCTACCCGGAGCGGATCCGCCACTGCGTCGCCATTGCCTCAGCACCCAAACTGTCCGCGCAGAACATCGCCTTCAACGAAGTGGCGCGCCAGGCAATTCTGTCCGACCCGGAGTTTCATGGCGGTCATTTCCAGGAGCAGAACGTGATCCCCAAGCGCGGGCTGATGCTGGCGCGGATGGTCGGGCACATCACGTATCTTTCCGATGATGCCATGGGCACCAAGTTCGGCCGCGGCCTGAAAAGCGAGAAGCTCAACTACGACTTCAATAGTGTTGAGTTTCAGGTTGAGAGCTATCTACGCTACCAGGGCGAGGAGTTTTCAAGTCGCTTCGATGCCAACACTTATCTGCTGATGACCAAGGCTCTGGATTATTTCGACCCGGCCGCGGCCCATGACGACGATCTGGCCCGCGCCCTGTCGACCGCCAAAGCAGATTTTTGCGTGATTTCCTTCACGACCGACTGGCGATTCTCGCCGGAGCGCTCGCACGAGATCGTCGACGCGCTGATGGCGGCACGCAAGAACGTCTGCTACCTGGAAGTCGATGCGCCCCAGGGCCACGATGCGTTCCTGATTCCTATCCCTCGCTATCTACAGGCCTTTCGCGGTTACATGAACCGTATCGTCATATAAGGAACCCCATGCGCGCCGATCTGGAAATCATCCAAGACTGGATACCGGCAGGTAGCCGTGTGCTCGACCTTGGCTGCGGCAACGGCGACCTGCTCGCCTGGCTGCGGGACAACAAGCAGGTCAGCGGCTATGGCTTGGAGATCGATCCTGACAACATTGCCGCCTGTATCGACAAAGGCGTCAATGTCATCGAACAGGACCTCGACAAGGGCCTGGGCAACTTCGCCAGCGACAGCTTCGACATGGTGGTCATGACCCAGGCCCTGCAGGCCGTTCACTACCCGGATGAACTGCTCAAGGAAATGCTCCGAGTCGGTCGTGAGTGCATCATTACCTTCCCTAACTTCGGTCACTGGCGTTGCCGCTGGTACCTGGCCAGCAAAGGCCGCATGCCGGTGTCGGAGTTTCTCCCCTACACGTGGTACAACACGCCGAACATCCACTTTTGCACCTTCGAAGATTTCGAACGGCTGTGCCGGGAGCGCGGCGCCCGGGTGCTCGAGCGCCTCGCCGTCGACCGGCATCACAAGCATGGTCTGGCAAGCCGCATCTGGCCCAACCTGATTGGGGAAATTGGCATCTACCGCGTCACCGGCCCTGCCCGCTGATCCGCTTCACCGCTGGAGAAATCATGATGAAACCTAGCCTGATATGCCTGCTCGCCCTGCTGTTCGCCCTGCCCGCACTGGCCGAGCGCAAACACAGCGTCGGTGAATACGAGGTGCATTACATCGCCTTCAATTCCGGCTTCTTACAGCCCGACATCGCCGCTGCCGCCGGGCTGGTACGCAGCAAGACCCAGGGTGTGGTCAACGTCTCGGTGCTCAAGACTGGCAAGCCGGTAGCCGCGCAGGTCAGCGGTTCCGTGAAGAACCTTCTGGGCCAGGATTATCCGCTGACCTTCAAGCAGCTCAAAGAAGGCGACGAGGCCATCTACTACCTTGCCCAGTTCCCGTTCGAATCACGCGAAACGCTGCGCTTCAACCTGAACGTGGAGCCGACGGGCACCGCCCCAATCAACTTCGATTTCACCCAAGAATTCTTCCCGGACGAATGATGCCTTTCAAAGAACTGGTGCTGGCCAGCCATAACGCCGGCAAGCTCAAGGAACTGCAGGCCATGCTGGGCGACGCGATGCGCGTACGCTCGGTTGGCGAATTCAGCGACGTGGAGCCGGAGGAAACCGGCCTGTCCTTCGTCGAGAATGCCATTCTCAAAGCGCGAAACGCGGCGCGAATATCCGGATTGCCAGCGCTCGCCGATGACTCGGGACTGGTCGTGGATCATCTCGGCGGCGCGCCGGGCATTTACTCGGCGCGCTATGCGAACGGACAGGGTGATGCGGCGAACAACGCCAAGCTGCTGGATGCGTTGAAAGACGTGCCGGATGCAGAGCGTGGCGCTCAGTTCGTCTGCGTACTCGCACTGCTTCGACATGCCAACGATCCGCTGCCGATCATTTGCGAAGGTCTGTGGCACGGCCGCATCCTGCATGCGGCCCAGGGCGAACATGGCTTTGGCTACGACCCACTGTTCTGGGTTCCGGAGCGCGAGTGCTCCAGCGCCGAGATGACGCCGCTGGACAAAAATCAGCTCAGCCACCGCGCGCGGGCCATGGCGTTGCTGAAAGCGCGGTTGGGGATCAGTTGAAAGCCGTTAAAGGCTCAAGGTTGGACGCTGGACGAGAAAACGCCGTCCTCGTCCAGCATCCAGCGTCCAGCGATGGCCAGGCGCAGGCTATCGAGCTGCCGCCGTTGGCCGTGTATGTCCATATCCCCTGGTGCGTTCGCAAGTGTCCGTACTGCGATTTCAACTCTCACGCCGCTGGCGCGGAGTTACCCGAAGACGCCTATATCTCGGCGTTGCTCGCAGATCTGGATTGCGACATGGATCAAGTGCAGGGCCGCAGCTTGACCTCGATCTTCTTTGGCGGCGGCACTCCGAGCCTGTTTTCGGCCCAGGCGTTGGGTCGGATTATCGATGGGCTGGAGCATCGGGTAGGCTTTGCTGATGACATCGAAATCACCCTGGAAGCTAATCCGGGCACCTTCGAACAGGCAAAATTCCGCGACTACCGCAGCCTCGGAATCAATCGTCTGTCGATTGGTATCCAGAGCTTTCAAGCCGCCAAGCTAAAAGCGCTGGGCCGCATCCACGACGGTGACGAAGCCATTCGTGCCGCGGACATGGCGCGCAATGCCGGCTTCGATAATTTCAATCTCGACCTGATGCACGGACTGCCTGAGCAGAGCCTGGACGATGCGCTCAGCGATCTGCGCACGGCCATCGCACAGCAACCGACGCACCTCTCCTGGTACCAGCTCACCATTGAGCCGAACACCGAGTTCTGGAGCAGGCCACCCAAGCTGCCTGAAGACGAAACGCTGTGGGACATCCAAGAAGCCGGCCAGACGCTGCTCGCCGAGCACGGCTATGACCAGTATGAAACCTCCGCTTATGCACAGGCTGGACGACAAGCGCGCCACAACCTGAACTATTGGACGTTCGGCGACTTTCTTGGCATCGGCGCTGGTGCGCATGGCAAGTTCACCCGGCCCGACGGGCAGATCCGGCGCAATTGGAAGACCCGTCTACCGAAAGACTATCTCGACCCGGCGAAGCGCTATCGTGCCGGTGACAAAAGGCTTCAGCAGGACGAATTGCCGTTTGAATTCCTGATGAATGTGCTGCGCCTCACCGACGGCGTTCCCGCACTGCTGTTCACTCAGCGCACCGGGCTGCCGCTGGAGATTCTGGCTGAAGCTCGGCGCGAAGCCGAAGCACGCGGCCTGTTGGCAAGCGACCCGGAACGACTGGTCGCCACGACCAAAGGCCAATTGTTTCTGAATGACCTGCTGCAACTTTTCCTGCCCTAAGGACCCCGCATGGATCTCGTACTCGACCTCATCGCCACCCTGTCGCGCTGGAGCCGTCACCACCTGTTCGACATTTCCCTGGCGATCATGGCCACGCTCTTCGTGCTGTTCGGCCCGGCGCTGAACGCCTGGGTACAGAAGAACATCGGCGGACTGAACTTCGTCCTGCGCACACTGGCCTTCGTGGTGTTCTGTGCATTGGTCTACGGCCTCGGGATCATCTATCTCAGCCCTTGGCTAGCCAAAGGCCTGGCTCAGTTCAACAACTACACCCTGGCACCAGTGCTGCTGTTAGTGCTGTTCATCATCGGCGTGGTCGCCGACCGCAACTGACCGCACCCCTGATATAAAGAAACCGCCTGAACAGACCGTGTGAAAACGTAGCGAGAGAAGGTTAGGCAAGGCGCAACGACCAGCGGGAGTAACAGCCGAAGGCTGGCCCGAAGGGTGAGCGCAGCGAGTCAAAACAGGCGAGGAAGCGGACTGGGCTCGCACCCGAGTTTACGAGTTTGTAAATGAGCATTCCGACTGCGCTCGCATCCGAGCCTGTTTTTAACGCGGCATAACCGAGCGCAGTAGCTTTCACACAGTCTGTAAACAGACGGTTTCTTTGACATGCACCAAGCGCTTAGTTGGCGCCCCGACGCAGCGCTGCCGGAGAGAAGTCTCGTGGCCCCATTTTGGCGTTGAAGTCGTACATCGGCTCGTTGTTGTCCAGGCCATCGACGAAATAATTGCCATCCTTCAGATGGTACAGCGTCTCCAGCGTGCTGCCGAACATCGGCACCTCGTAATAGCTGATCGGATGGCTTTCCTGCAGGCCGATCAGCTCGTTGTTTTCGTCGAACAGATCGACTGCCAAAATCTGCCAGCTGTCTTCGTCAATGTAGAACCGCCGCATGTCGTAAGGATGGCTGAAACCCTTGCGTAGCGTCGCCTCGACGATCCAGACACGGTGCTGTTCATAGCGCAGCAGTTCGGGGTTCAGCGTGCGCGGGCCGACGATCGAGTCGTAAGGGATGCGCTGTTGATGAGCCGCGTAGCTGTTGTAGGGCACCAGCATTTCGCGCTTGCCGACCAGCTTCCACTCATAGCGGTCCGGGGCGCCATTGAAGGAGTCGACCACATCAGCCGTGGCCAGTCCGCTGGTGTCCGGCTGCAGCGAGTCGTAGGCCAGCGAAGGCAAACGCCGTACGCGGCGGTCGCTCGGGCTGTAACGCCAGGCCTTACGGATCGCCAATACCTGATCCATTGGGTCCTGCACCACCAGCGAGGTGCCAGAAAGCTTCGCCGGTGCCGTAACCCGGTACTTGTAATAAAGCAGGGTGTTGTCCAGTTGCGCTTTGTCCATCCCCTCGCGGTTGTAGACGTAATAGATATGCCGGTCCCGCTTGATCAAATTGGCCCTGCCGTTGATCACCACGGCCTGGTTGTTGATCATGTGGGTCTGCTCACCCTTGTAATGAAGGATGTGGTTCCAGATCACTTCCATGCCGTCTTGAGGTAGCGGGAACGGGATGCCGGCGACAGCACCCTTGATCCCGTTGCCGTTGGCAATCAGTTCGGCAGATACGGCGTTATCGCGCGTCTCGTCATAGATGCGCTGCGGGGCCGCAGCGCTGCGGCGTGACGGGAATACGCGCAGATGGAAGTCCGGATATCGCTCAATCAGCGCCCGCAGCCCTTCAGGCAGCAGCGCGGCGTATTGCGCAACATTACTGCTGTCGACCCGGTAAAGCACCGGATCGGCCGCGTATGGGTCCGGATGGTGCATTCCGACCGAATAGCCGGCGGGCGGCTGTACCCCACCGGTCCAGGCCGGGATGCTACCGCTGGCGTTGGCCGACCGCTCGGCCCCTAGCGGGGTCAAGTCCTGCCCCAGGCGCGAGGCTTGGGTTTCATCCACCTTGGCCTGGGACTGACTGGCGCAGGCCGCCAGCAATAGAATTCCAAACTTTCTGAACATCTTTTACTCCTTTGCAGCGCGCAACGGGCGCGCCGCACGTAACGGCCGCTGCTGGCAGGCAGGGCACTCTTGAGGCGTTGGGAGAGATTGTGCCGTCCTGGCATTGTTTATTTTCAGGTCTTCCTTGGGCCGCGTGAAACGGCGCTAGCGGGCGCAGCTGTGGCACCCACGTTTACTCGTCAATCGATGCGCTCGAACTTGAGATCCCAGACTCCGTGGCCCAGGCGCTCACCGCGGCGCTCGAACTTAGTCGTCGGGCGCTCCTGCGGACGTTCAACGTATTGCCCGTTTGCAGCCTGGTTACGATAACCAGGCGCGACGCTCATGACGTCGAGCATGTACTCGGCATAGGGCTCCCAGTCGGTCGCCATATGCAACACACCACCAGTCTTGAGTTTCTGCCGCACCAGCTCGGCGAATGCCGGCTGGACGATGCGCCGCTTGTGGTGACGACTTTTGTGCCAGGGATCGGGAAAAAACAGCAAGACCCGGTCCAGGCTGGCGTCGGGGACGCATTCACGCAGCACTTCAAGCGCATCGCAACTGTAGACCCGTACGTTAGTTAGATTTTGTGACAGAAGTCCGTTTAGCAGCGCGCCCACACCCGGCGTATGCACTTCCACGCCGATGAAATCCTGCTCGGGTGCTGCCGCCGCCATTTCCAATGTGGAGTGACCCATGCCGAAGCCGATCTCGAATGTCCGCGGCGCCTGTCGGCCGAACACCTGATCGAAGTCGCGCAGACCGTCATCGAGTTCAAGGCCGAACCGCGGCCAGCCTTGATCCAGGCCGCGCTGCTGGCCTTCGGTCATACGTCCGGCCCGCATTACGAAGCTTTTGATGGTGCGCATGCGCCGTTGGCCATCGGCCGGGATGGGAGTATCACTCATGAACGAACCTGCAGATAACAATGACCGACCGCGCAATCGGGTGAGAACGCGGCGGGATGGGAAGTGGGAATTAGCGGATCAGGCCTTCCAGAGGCGAAGAGGCGCTGGCATAGAGTTTCTTCGGCATACGACCCGCCAGATAGGCCAGACGGCCGGCCTCAATGGCGTATTTCATGGCTTCGGCCATCAGCACCGGGTTCTGCGCATGGGCGATGGCACTGTTCATCAGTACCGCCTCACACCCCAGCTCCATGGCGATGGTCGCGTCGGACGCCGTACCCACGCCTGCGTCGACGAGCACCGGCACTTTGGCTTCCTCAAGGATGATGCGCAGGTTGTAAGGGTTGCAGATGCCCAGGCCGGTGCCGATCAAGCCAGCCAGTGGCATTACCGCGATACAGCCCATTTCCGCCAACTGGCGGGCGATGATCGGATCGTCGCTGGTGTAAACCATCACGTCGAAGCCGTCTTTGACCAGCACTTCAGCGGCCTTGAGCGTTTCGATGACATTGGGGAACAGCGTCTTCTGGTCGGCTAGCACTTCCAGCTTGACCAGCTTGTGCCCGTCGAGCAGTTCACGGGCCAGGCGGCAGGTACGGACTGCTTCTTCAGCGTCGTAGCAACCGGCGGTATTCGGCAGGATGGTGTAGCGATCCGGTGAAATTACGTCGAGCAGGTTGGGCTCACCCGGATTCTGGCCGATGTTAGTACGACGCACCGCGACGGTAACGATCTCGGCCCCCGAGGCCTCGATGGCGGCGCGGGTTTCGTCGAGATCTTTGTATTTGCCGGTGCCCACCAGCAGGCGCGACTGATAAGTGCGGCCAGCGAGCGTGAAGGGTTTATCGTGCGGAACTGGGCTCATGGGACCATCCTGTTCAGACGTTATAAAGCGAGAAGTACGCCGCCGCAGGGAGCGGCATCCGGAAAATATGCGATGCGGCGTAGACCGCTAACCGCCACCAATGGCATGCACGACTTCTATCTGGTCGCCATCGACCAGGACTGTCGCCGCATGCTGACTACGCGGAACGATGTCGCGATTGAGCTCGACCGCCAGCCGGCGCCCAGTCAGTTCCAGGCGCTGCAGCAAATCGGCCACCGACTGACCGTCAGGGAGCTCGTAGCGCTCGCCGTTCAACTGAATGTGCATAGTGATCGCCACCATTGCGAAGGGGCCAGCATTCTAGCCCGATCGACCCGGACCACCAAGGCGGCGGGCGTCCCATTCATCTATGCAGCGCCGGCATGGCTATGATCCGCCACGAAGATTCCACGCCGCCAACATCAGGCAAATCCAGCCCGCCAGAAAGGCCGTGCCGCCGATGGGCGTGATGATGCCGAGTTTGCCGACACCCGTCAGGGTGAGCAGGTAAAGACTGCCAGAGAACAGCAGGACGCCCAGCACGAACAAGCCGCCTGCCGCGACCAGCAGGCGGCTCGGCGCGTGCAGTGCGAGCAGGGCCACACCAAACAGCGCCAGCGCATGGATCAGTTGATACTGCACCCCTGTTTGAAACACCGCGAGATAGTCGACGCCGAGTCGGCTTTTCAGGCCGTGGGCGGCGAAAGCGCCCAGGGCAACACCGGTCAGCCCGAAAAATGAAGCAAGCAGAAGAAAGGAACGAATCATTCGGTAGCGTCCGGTCAGGGAGTTTGAGCGCCGTTATAATGCCTGTTCTCCCTGGCTGCGACCACGACCCATGTTCCGAGCCCTGCTGCGTCGCCTCTCCAAACTGCTGCTATGGCTGGCCGCGCTTTCCGTGCTGCTGGTACTGGCTCTGCGCTGGGTTCCACCGCCCTTCACCGCGCTCATGGTCGAGCGCAAATTGGAATCCTGGAGCAGCGGCGAGAGCATTGACCTTCAGCGTACCTGGCGACCTTGGAAGACGTTACCAGACGACCTGAAGATGGCGGTCATTGCCGCAGAAGATCAGAAGTTTGCCGACCATTGGGGCTTCGACATTGCGGCCATTCGCGCCGCGTTCGCCCACAACGAACGCGGTGGCTCGTTGCGGGGCGCCAGCACTCTGAGCCAACAGGTAGCAAAGAACCTATTTCTCTGGTCCGGTCGCAGTTGGGTGAGGAAGGGGCTTGAGGTCTGGTTCACCGGCTGGATCGAGCTACTGTGGCCGAAACAGCGCATTCTTGAGGTCTACCTGAACAGTGTCGAATGGGGCAACGGAATTTTCGGCGCACAAGCGGCGGCGCAGCATCATTTCGCTGTCGGAGCACCCTATCTTTCAGCCGCCCAGGCCAGCCAGTTGGCAGCCGTGCTGCCCAATCCGCGCGAGTGGAATGCCGGGCGCCCCGGCCCACATGTCCGCCAGCGCGCCGCCTGGATTCGCCAGCAGGTACGGCAGCTCGGCGGCAGCCATTATCTGAACAGAATGCGCGAGTCAGAAGCCAGACGAAACTGAACGACACAAAATATAACCAGTGCGGCCTGACGGAGCGTTATGGCAGTAAGCCATCTCAACGAGTAAGCTGAAACTCACATGTTGCGAGATGCGCGGCACTTCCCGCACGCAGAAAGGCCGCCGGGACAGACGGACCAATGCCGTATCTTCTCGCCCATTCGCCACTGAACGCATGGCAGCGAAAGCATGAGCGAAACCGCGACCGAACACAGCGCATCTCTGAACAAGGTGCGGCAATTTTTCAACTGGCGTAACAGCATCGCCTGGCTCGTCCTGGCTTTCACATTGCTGGTGCAGTTGATCATCCTGAAGCACCTGGAGCTGAAGGAAGATCGCGCCGCAGGCCAGCAATTCGAGTTCTTGGTGGAAAAAACCACCGAGGCCATTGGCAAGCGGATGATCAATCATGAGCAGGTTCTGCTCGGCGCAACCGGATTGTTCGATGCCAGCGGCGAGGTCTCGCGCGAACAGTGGCGCGCCTATAACGACCATCTGCAACTGGCCGAGCGCTATCCTGGAATCCAGGGGGTCGGATTCGCCAAGGCCGTACGCCCCGAGGACCTTGAGGCCCATATTCAGAGCGTCCGCGAGGAAGGATTCGCAGATTACGACGTTCACCCATCCGGTAATGATCGCTCGCTCTACACGCCCATCATCTACCTCGAGCCGTTTCGTGAGCGCAACCTGGCCGCTTTCGGCTATGACATGTTCGCCGAGCCGGTGCGCCGGCAAGCCATGCTGCAAGCGGCCGAGTCCGGGCGGACCCACATTACCGGCAAGGTCACGCTCCAGCAGGAAACCCATGGAAAGGTGCAGGCCGGCGTACTGATGTATGTGCCGCTGTACCAGCCTGGCGCACCGACTCGCTCACCAAAGCAGCGCCTGCAGGCACTCCGAGGGTTCGTCTATAGCCCCTATCGGGTGGACGATCTGATGCACGGGATTCTCGGCGTCGCCGACCCGAACCTCAGCTTGCACATTTATGCCGGCGATCAGGAACAACCGGAGCATCTCATCTTCGCCAGTCGGGAGTTGCCACGTGCCGAATCTGCCCGGCACAGCGAAACCGTACGGCTCGATCTCTACGGGCAGACGTGGACCCTGCGGCTCGAGAGCCTGCCAGAGTTCGATAGGTTCTTCCATGTCAACAACGAGCTGGTCATCGGCCTCGGCATTGGCCTAAGCCTGCTGCTGTTCTTCCTGACCTCATCGCTCTCGCTCAGACACGGCCGCGCAGAGGCGCTGGCGCAGCAGATGACCGAGCATATCCGGGAAAACAAACGCGCCCTTCAGCTCAGCGAGGAGCGTTTGAGCCTTGCGCTGAAGGGCAGTAATGACGGCCTTTGGGATCTGAACCTCGAAGCCGGAACCTTCTACGCGTCGCCGCGTGCCTGGCACATGCTCGGCTACCGCCCCGGCGAGCTGCATTCGGATCTAAAGCTGTGGGAACAGGTCCTGGTGCCTGAAGACCTGCCGCAAGCCAAAAGCCAGTTGGCGCAAACCATGCTCTCGGCTGCCGATCATTTCACCACCGAATTACGCTTCCAGCATAAAAGCGGAAAAGTGATTCCGGCCCTGATCCGCGGCTACATTCAGCGCGATCGAAATGGCCAGCCACTGCGCATCAGCGGCACCAGCATGGACCTGACCGAGCACAAGCGCATCGAGCAAATGAAAGACGAGTTCGTCTCAACCGTCAGCCACGAACTGCGCACCCCGCTGACCTCGATAAGTGGTGCACTGGGCCTGGTTACCGGTGGCGCGCTGGGCGATGTGCCGCCACCAATGCAGCAGATGCTGGAGATCGCTCATCGCAACAGCCTGCGTCTGGGCTATTTGATCAATGACCTGCTGGACATGGAGAAAATCGCAGCGGGCAAGATGTCCTTCGATATGCGCGAACACTCGCTCAGCCGTTTGCTGGACGAGGCGCTGGCAAGCAACCAAGCCTTCGCCACCCACCTCGGCGTGAGCTGCGTACTGCGCAACCCCGCCCATGTCAGCGTTTGGGTCGACGGTCTGCGCCTGCAGCAGGTGCTAAGCAATTTCCTCTCGAACGCCATCAAGTACACCCCGGAAGGCGGTGAAGTGACGCTGCACTGCAGCCTGCTCGATGCTGGCCATGTGCGCATCAATGTCACCGACCAAGGTCCGGGCATTCCTCAGGGCTTCCAGGCACGGGTGTTTGAAAAGTTTGCTCAGGCAGATGCCTCGGACAGCCGCCAGAAAGGCGGTACCGGCCTCGGATTGGCAATCACCAAGGAATTCATCGAGCGGATGGGCGGACGGATCGGCTTCGATACCGCGGAGGGTGAAGGCACGACGTTCTGGTGCGAATTGCCGATCATCGAATCATCCAGCTCTGCGGCCGATCAGGGCCAGCTGCGGCTATTGGTTGTCGAAGACGAGCCAGATACCGGCCGGCTGCTGCACCTGATGCTGCGCGATGCCGGCTACTCGGTCGACCGCGTGCAGAGCCTGCATGCCGCGCGGAGCAAGCTCGCCAGCGTCCGCTATGAGGCGATGACGCTCGACCTGCACCTGCCCGACGGCACCGGACAAGAGCTGATCGACGAGATTCGCCGCCATCCCGACACGCAGGCTTTACCCATTATCGTGATATCCGCCGCTAGCCAGTTCGAGCAGAACGACAGCGACACCAGCATCACTTGGTTGCACAAACCCATCAGCGCGGCGCAGTTGCTGATCGCACTCACCGATACCCTGGAAAATTCCCGGCACGTTCCTTGATCGCCACAACGCAGCAGACTGAGTCCGACGAAAACGTGATCTGCCAGGTATAAAAAAGGCGCTACAGGCAAAACCTGTAACGCCTTCGAGACTTTGGAAAATCAGGCCTGAATCGAGCCTTTGAGCTTGTTCATGGCGTTCTTTTCCAACTGGCGAATGCGCTCAGCAGAGACTCCATATTTGGCGGCGAGGTCATGCAGAGTGGCCTTGTTGTCACTCAGCCAACGCTGCTGAAGGATGTCCCGGCTACGCTCGTCCAGTGTTTCCAGCGCCTCGTGCAGGCTGGAATTGGAGTTGTCGCTCCAGTCAGCGTCCTCGAGTTGCCGCGCCGGATCGTAACGATGATCCTCAAGGTAATGCGCAGGCGACTGGTAGGCACTGTCGTCATCGGCGTCGGCCGACGGATCGAAAGCCATGTCGTGCCCCGTCAAACGGCTTTCCATCTCACGCACTTCGCGGGCTTCAACGCCGAGGCTGTCGGCAACCCGCTCGACTTCCTCGTTGTTCAGCCAAGCCAGGCGCTTCTTCTGGCTACGCAGATTGAAGAACAGCTTGCGCTGCGCCTTGGTCGTGGCAACTTTGACGATGCGCCAGTTACGCAGAATGAATTCGTGAATCTCGGCTTTGATCCAGTGCACCGCGAAGGACACCAGGCGCACACCCATCTCCGGGTTGAAGCGCTTGACTGCCTTCATCAGGCCGACGTTACCTTCCTGGATCAGGTCGGACTGGGCCAGACCATAACCGGAATAACTGCGGGCGATGTGTACGACGAAACGCAGGTGGGCAAGCACCATCTGGCGAGCGGCCTCGAGATCCTGTTTGTAGAACAGGCGCTCAGCCAGGTCGCGTTCCTGCTCGACCGTCAGCAGCGGAATGCTGTTGACCGTCTGCACGTAGGCCTCGAGATTGCCTCCCGGAACCAGGGCTTGAACAGGTTGCAGAGAAGTTGTCATGCAGGTCCTCCGATAATGAAGCTGCAGCAGTTTAGCATTGCCGGGTGAGACTGCAAGTCTGGAGAAAAATTCCCTTACACCTATTTAAGCCCTTGAATATCAAGGACTTATCAGCGAGGCGCGAGCTCACTCAAGTGCCGTGCAACGGCCAACCAGGCACCGATGTAACCCAGTAGCAAGGCGCCGAGAACCAACGACAGACCGTCCTCGACAGGCACCCCGGCCAGACCGAAGTCGCTGCCGTACAGGCCTGCCAGGCCAGTTACCGCCTCGTTCAGCCAGCCCAGACCGTAAGCCAGCAGCAACCAGGCGATCAATCCTGCGCCCAGCCCATACAACGCGCCCATGTAGAGAAAGGGGCGCCGCACGTAGCCATCGGTTCCACCGACCAGCTTGACCACTTCGATCTCGGTACGGCGATTCTCGATGTGCAGACGGATGGTATTGCCGATCACCAGCAGCAACGTTGCGATAAGCAGAAGGCTGAGGCCGAAGACGAAGCGATCACCGAGCTTCAGAATCGCCGTCAGCCGCTCGACCCATAGCAGGTCCAGCTGCGCCTGTTCTACGCCGGGCAGGTCGGCCAGGCGTTGGCGCAGGGCTTCGAGGTTGTCTCGGTCGACCTCGCTGGGCGTCACCAGGATCACACCGGGCAAGGGGTTTTCCGGCAGCTCACGCAGCGCCTCACCAAGTCCCGATAGCTGCTGAAACTCTTCCAGCGCCTGCTCGCGACTGATCCAGTCGGCTTCCGACACATCCGGCATCGCCAGGATCTGCTCGCGAAGCGCCTGGCCCTTCTGCGCATCCACCTCCAACTGCATGAACAGCGAAATCTGCGCCGCACGCTGCCAGGATCCGCCGAGCCGCTCGACATTATCCAACAACAGCGCCAGGCCCATCGGCAGGCTCAACGCGACGGCCATGACCAGACAGGTGAAGAAGCTGCCGATCGGCTGTTTGATCAGCCGGCCGACGCTATCGACCATGCTTGCGCGATGGCTTTCCAGCCAGGCGTGAAACAACGTCTTGAAATCCGGCTCGTCGTTCCTCGGCTGCTCGGGCTTGTTCCGCGCACCGCCCGCGCGTTCGGCCGGGTTCGGATTGTTTTTTTCGGGTGCGCTCATCGGGCAGCCTCCCCGTCGCCAATCAGGCGGCCACGCTGCAGGGTGAGCATGCGATGACGCATGCGAGCGATCAGCGCCAGGTCGTGACTGGCGATCAATACGGTGGTACCGAGGCGATTGATGTCTTCGAAAACACCCATGATTTCAGCGGCCAGACGCGGATCGAGATTACCGGTCGGCTCGTCGGCGAGCAGCAGGGCTGGCCGATGCACCACAGCGCGGGCGATGCCGACGCGCTGCTGTTGGCCAGTGGAGAGGTCGGCGGGGAACTGCAGCGCCTTGTCCTTGAGGCTCACCCGCTCCAGCGCGGTCATCACCCGCTGGCCGATCTCACGCTTGTTCAGCCCGAGAATTTGCAGCGGCAGCGCGGCGTTGTCGAAGACGGTGCGATCGAACAACAGTTGGTGGTTCTGGAACACCACACCGATCTGCCGGCGTAAGAATGGAATCTGCGCGTTGCTGATCCGTGACAGGTCCTGCCCGGCCA
Source organism: Stutzerimonas sp. (assembly GCF_982611455.1). Lineage (NCBI taxonomy): Bacteria > Pseudomonadati > Pseudomonadota > Gammaproteobacteria > Pseudomonadales > Pseudomonadaceae > Stutzerimonas > Stutzerimonas sp. Next base: position 113,615 of record NZ_CEXBBO010000005.1, on the reverse strand, counting down.
GCAGCAGCTTTCCGCTGGTGGGGCGTTCCATCGCCAGCAGTAGGCGCAGCAGAGTGCTTTTGCCTGCGCCGGAGTGACCGGTGACGAAGAGAAACTCACCGCGCTGCACATGGAACGATAACTCGTGCAATCCGGTATGACCGTTGGGATAGCGCTTGCCGACCTGATCGAATCGAATCATGACGAGACGTTACCTCCGCTCGTCCCTTTTTCGGCAAATAGCGCATTGACGAAAGAGTCCGCTTCGAAAGCGCGCAAATCATCGATGCCTTCGCCGACACCGATATAGCGGATCGGTGTGCCGAACTGCTTGGCCAGGGCAAAGATCACCCCACCCTTGGCAGTGCCATCGAGCTTGGTCAGCGCCAGGCCGGTAAGTTCGACGGCCTGGTTGAATTGGCGGGTCTGGTTGATGGCGTTCTGGCCGGTGCCGGCGTCGAGCACCAGCAGGACCTCATGCGGGGCCGTCTCGTCGAGCTTGCCAATGACCCGACGGACCTTCTTCAGCTCCTCCATCAGATTGTCCTTGGTATGCAGCCGGCCCGCCGTGTCGGCGATCAGCACATCGATGCCACGCGCCTTCGCGGCCTGCACGGCATCGAAGATCACCGAAGCGGAATCGGCGCCCGTGTGCTGGGCAATCACGGCGATGTTGTTGCGCTCGCCCCACACCTGCAGTTGCTCAACTGCCGCCGCGCGGAAGGTATCGCCGGCAGCGAGCATGACTTTCTTGCCTTCAAGCTGAAGCTTCTTGGCCAACTTGCCGATGGTGGTGGTCTTGCCGACACCGTTGACGCCGACCACCAGAATCACGAAAGGCTGCTTGCCAGCTTCGATCACCAGCGGTTGCTCGACCGGCTTGAGCAGGCTGGCCAGCTCTTCCTGCAGCGCCTTGTACAGCGCGCCGCTGTCGGCCAGTTCCTTGCGCGACACCCGGCGGGCGAGGTTCTGCATGATTGCGGTGGTCGCCTCGACGCCGACGTCGGCGGTCAGCAGGCGGGTTTCCAGCTCATCCAGCAAATCATCATCGATGGCCTTTTTGCCGAGAAACAGGCTGGCCATGCCCTCGCCGATGCTAGCGCTGGTCTTCGACAAACCCTGCTTGAGCCGCGCAAAAAAACCAATCTTGGTAGCCGGCTCGGCGGTGGTAACAGGTGCCGGCTCGACGGCGATCTCAGCGAGCGCGGGAGCCTCGGGAACTTCCTTGGGCTGAACGGCTTCTGGTAGGGGCTCAGGTTCGGGCTCAGCCTGCAGTATTGCTTCCGGCTTGAGCTCCGGCGCGGTTTCCGGCGCGGGCTGAATATCAGTCGAGAGCGGCTCTTCGGCCGGAGTCGCATCGACCTCATCGGCGAACGGCTGGCTGTCTTCCAGCGGCTCGGCGGCAGGCGGCTCGGCTGTCGGGGTCTGCGGCTTTTTGCGCAACCAGCCGAACAAGCCTTTCTTTTCGCCAGCCTCGGCCGGCGTCTTCTTATCGTCGTTGGAACCAAACATGGAGAAGATTTTCTCAAGAGGGCGAAACGCCAGCGGCCACGCCACCAGCCAGACGGGGGCTATCCTAGCACTGCACAACCGCCTGCGCTAAGCGTGGGCACCCGCCCGCCACGCGGCACGGTGTATATCCAACGTTCCGCCGCTTTGCCCTGACCTCGACGCCCCAGTACCATGTCCTGTGTGCTCCCGCCTGCCGACGTCACTCGGCGGGATTTATCCCTGAACGAGCCCCTGAATATGCCCTCGATGCTACGCCGCGCCGCAGCCCTGTTACTCGGCGCTCTGTACCTGCCATTGGTCGTCGCAGCCGACACCCAACCCACCCACGAATTCTTTCTGGATAACGGCCTCAAGGTGATCGTGCGTGAGGACCATCGCGCTCCGGTGGTGGTATCCCAGCTCTGGTACAAGGTCGGGTCCAGCTACGAATCGCCCGGAAAGACCGGCCTTTCCCATGCGCTCGAGCACATGATGTTCAAGGGCAGCCGTAAGCTCGAAGCGGGTGAGGCGTCGCGCATCCTGCGGGAGCTGGGCGCCGAGGAAAATGCCTTCACCAGCGATGACTACACGGCCTATTACCAGGTACTCGCACGCGACCGCCTGGCCGTTGCCTTCGAACTGGAAGCTGATCGGCTGGCCAGCCTCAAGCTGCCAGCCGACGAGTTCGCCCGCGAGATCGAAGTGATTAAGGAAGAGCGCCGGCTGCGCACCGACGACAAGCCCAGCGCCCTCGCCTACGAGCGCTTCAAGGCCATGGCCTACCCCGCCAGCGGTTACCACACGCCCACGATTGGCTGGATGGCGGACCTCAAACGCATGACCGTGGAAGAACTGCGCATCTGGTACAAGCGCTGGTACGCACCCAACAACGCCACGCTGGTAGTGGTCGGTGATGTCACGCCGGATGAAGTACGCACCCTGGCTGAGCGCTATTTCGGGCCTATCGACAAACAGCCCGTGCCCATCGCCAAGCGCCCGCTGGAGCTGGACGAGCCCGGCGAGCGCCGCCTGCAATTACATGTGCAGACGCAGGTGCCCAGCCTGATCATGGCCTTCAATACCCCCGGCCTGGCCACGAGCGAGAACCCGACGCAAATCCACGCTCTGCGCCTGATTAGCGCGTTGCTCGATGGCGGCTACAGCGCCCGCCTGCCGCAGCAACTCGAGCGCGGCCAGGAGCTGGTGACCAGCGCCTCGGCCTGGTACAACGCCTACGCCCGCGGCGACAGCCTGTTCGTTCTCAGCGCAGCGCCCAACATACAGAAGGGCCGCACGCTTGAAGAAGTAGAGGAAGGCCTCTGGCAGCAACTCGAACTGCTCAAGCAGACCGCGCCTTCGGCAGAAGAACTCGAACGGGTCCGCGCGCAGGTTATCGCCGGCCTGGTCTACGAGCGTGACTCGATCACGCAACAGGCCACAACCATCGGCCAGTTGGAAACCGTTGGGCTGTCCTGGCGACTGATGGACGATGAACTCAGCGCCCTGGAGGCAGTGACGCCAGAAGATATCCAGCAAGCCGCCCGCACTTATTTCACCCGCTCGCGCCTGAGCGTTGCCCATGTTCTGCCCGAGGAGACCAGCGATGAGTGATCGCAACCTGTTGCGTCGCGGCCTGCTTGGCCTGGCGCTGGCATCCTGCCTGGGTCTGGCCGCCTGCGATGGCAAAACCGGCGAAACCGCCGCATCGATCCCCGTACCGACCGAAGAAACAGTCGCCACGCCGGCAGAATCCGGACAAGCCATCGCCAAGGCAGCCGAAGAGGATAAGTCTCGGCTGGAATCGCTGGACGCGCTTGGCGACCAACCTCTGCCGCGACGTGAGCTGGATATTCAGAGCTGGCAAACCGAAGGCGGCGCCAAGGTGCTGTTCGTCGAGGCCCATCAGCTTCCGATGTTCGACCTGCGCCTGACCTTTGCCGCCGGCAGCAGCCAGGACGGCGGTGTGCCGGGACTGGCCATGCTCACCAACGCCATGCTCAACGAAGGGATCGAAGGCAAGGACGTCACCGCCATCGCCGAAGGTTTCGAAGGACTCGGCGCCGACTTCGGCAACGGTTCTTACCGCGACATGGCGATCGCCAGCCTGCGCAGTCTCAGCACGGCGGACAAACGAGAGCCGGCGTTGCAACTGTTCAGCCAGGTGCTGGGCCAACCGACATTCCCGGCGGAATCGCTGCAGCGGATCAAAAACCAGATACTTGCCGGCTTCGAATTCCAGAAGCAAAACCCCGGCAAACTGGCAAGCCTCGAGCTGTTCGAGCAGCTCTACCAGAACCATCCCTATGCGCACCCCAGCGAAGGCACACCGGAATCGATCCCCGGCATCACAGCCGAGCAGCTCCGCGGATTTCATGCCAAGGCCTACACCGCTGGCAATGCCGTGATTGCCTTGGTCGGCGACCTCAGCCGTGAGCAGGCCGAAGCCATCGCCGCCCAGGTCTCCAGTGCGCTGCCGCAAGGGCCGGCACTGCCGCCACCACCCGTGCCGAGCGAGCCCACTGCCGGCAAGCACCACATCGACTTTCCTTCCAACCAGACTCACCTGCTACTGGCGCAAATGGGCATCCCGCGCGGACATCCAGACTACGCCGCGCTCTACCTGGGCAACCAGATCCTGGGCGGTGGCGGCTTCGGCACCCGTCTGATGGAAGAGGTTCGGGAGAAACGCGGGCTGACCTATGGTGTGTATTCCGGCTTCAGCCCGATGCAGACCAATGGCCCGTTCATGATCAATCTGCAGACCCGTGCCGACCTCTCCGAAGCCACCCTCGGGCTGGTGCAGCGCCTGGTCGCCGAGTTCCTTGAAGAAGGCCCGACGAAGGCCGAGCTGGAACGCAGCAAGCGCGAAACTGCCGGTAGCTTTCCGCTATCCACCGCCAGCAATGCCGATATTGTCGGCCAGCTGGGCAGCATCGGCTTCTATGATCTGCCGCTGACCTATCTCGAAGACTTCATGCAACAGGTCCAGGCGTTGTCGGTCGAAGATGTCAGGACCGCAATGAGCAAACACCTCAGCGCGGACGGCTTCGTGATTGTCACCGCCGGCCCGCAAGTCGAGCAAAAACCGCTGCCGGCGCCGAGCGAAAAGCCCATTGAGCAACCCAGCAGCGTTCCGGAGCATTGATGGCCAACCCACCCATTCGTCCTTCCGCCCGCGGTGGCCAGGGCCAGCTGCGCATCATCGGTGGCGAATGGCGCAGCCGGCGCTTCAGCTTTCCCGACGCCGAAGGCTTGCGGCCGACACCTGACCGGGTGCGCGAAACACTGTTCAACTGGCTCGCGCCGCATATGTCCGGTGCCCGTGTGCTCGATCCTTTCACCGGTAGCGGTGCGCTGTATCTGGAGGCGCTCTCCCGCGGCGCCAGCATGGCACTGGCACTGGATGTGAACGCCAATGCCATCGCCAGCCTGCGCAAGCATCTGGACACGCTCAAATGTGGGCAGGGCCAATTGCTGCAAAGCGATGCCCTGCGCTACCTGGAAACCCAGACGCCAACGCCTTTCGATCTGGTCTTTCTCGATCCACCGTTCAACAAGAACCTGCTGCAACCCGCCTGCCAATTGCTGGAAACCAACGGCTGGCTGGCCAAACATGCCTGGGTCTACACCGAAAGCGAAGCTGTGCCTTCGAACCTCGGCCTGCCCGGCAATTGGCGGCTGCATCGCGAGAAGCAGGCCGGCAAGGTGCACTACGCACTGTGGGAGCGCAGCAGCGAGCAGTAGCTATTTCGCCGGCGCAATGACCGCCAGGCTGATGCGCACAGCAGCCCAGCGTGAATCAATCGGAACCGCGGTACCGACCCGTACCGCAACCAGCAACGGGGCCATTCAGTGTCCGTGACCTTCCCTGACACCGCCGCCGAATCCGAAACGGGCCCGGCCTTCACGCCGGCCTGGTGGTTGCCTGGCGGGCATTTACAGACCCTCTGGAATCCTTTCTGCCGGCGTTCGCCTTCGCTAGCACGACGCCGCGAACGTCTGTGGCTTGCCGATGGCGATTTCATCGATCTAGATTGGCATGGGCCGCATGACCCTGCGGCCTCGTTGGTGCTGGTCCTGCATGGGCTGACGGGTTCTTCGAGCTCGCATTACGTGCTCGGTCTGCAACGACGACTGGCCGCCAGAGGCTGGGCCAGCGTGGCGATCAACTGGCGCGGCTGCTCCGGCGAACCGAACCTGCTCCCGCGCGCCTATCATTCCGGTGCCAGTGATGACCTTGCCGAAGTGATTGCACATCTGCGTGCCAGCCGTCCGCTGGCGCCGCTGCACGCGGTGGGCTACTCGCTGGGTGGCAATGTGCTGCTCAAGTATCTCGGCGAGACGGGCAGTAGCGCACCCTTGCAAAAGGCCGTGGCGGTCTCCGTGCCGTTCCGGCTGGATCAATGCGCCGACCGCATCGGCCTGGGTTTTTCGCGGGTTTACCAGGCGCATTTCATGCGTGAAATGGTGGCCTACGTGAAGGACAAGCAGCACCGGTTCGCGCAACAGGGCGCGGGTGAACACCTCTCGGCGCTGCAGCGTCTCGGCTCGCTGGAAGGCATGCGGACATTCTGGGATTTCGATGGGCGCATCACCGCTCCGCTGCACGGCTACGCCGATGCCAGTGATTACTACCGCCGTGCATCGAGCCGCTATTTCCTGCCCGATATCCAAATCCCGACGCTACTGATCCAGGCTGAAGACGACCCCTTCGTGTTCCGCCACAGCGTGCCCGAACCGGCTGAACTTTCATCGACCACAACGCTGGAGCTGCACCGCAGCGGCGGGCATGTCGGCTTCGTCGAAGGCTCGCCGGGTCGGCCTCTTTATTACCTGGAGCGGCGGATACCGGAGTGGCTGGCCACAACTTGCGGCTGAGCAGGCAAAGCCATCTCAGCGGCCAAGCATGAAGGTTTCGTACTCGAGATCATCCAGCGAACTGGATAGACGAACCAGCCCAAGCAGCACGCAAACCAGTACTGAGAGAGTGAAGCCGTAGCCGAAGAAACTCGGTCCCAGCTGTTGGCTGGCCATGGTCAGCGCGGCGTTGAGCAGAACGAAGATCAGGCACAACTCCAAGACGATGCTGCGCTTGTCGAGGTAGAAGAACACGTTCAACAACGCCATGAACACGACCTGGATACTGACGCCGATCAGATCAACGTAAAACAGCGGCAGGTAATACGCGGACATCCCCAACCACGCCAGCAGCTGCGGGGCGATCAGGAACAGCAGCACGACAGTCAGTCCCTGAACCTTGCAGATCTCCAGCAGCCCTTGACGCACGGAAAGGATCATCTGGTGTTTGAGCTGACCGATATGCTGCAAGGTCTCGCCACCGCGAATGGCCGAATAGACGCGGTCATACCACTCGGCAAAGTCCGTCTCGATGCGCACCAGAAATACCGCCATGCCAGGAATAATCGCCAGATAGGCCAGGAAGATCGGCAGGTCATAAAGCATCGAAGCCCGCAGTGGCCCGATGACTTCAGTGGAAGTGCTGGGGTTGAACCAGAACAAAATCTTGTCGACCCAGATACCCAGGTTGTAGCAAAGACCGGTCAGCAACAGGCTGATGAATACCTGCTTGCGTTTTAGAAAATCGAAAGCCACCAATTGCTTGGCCGGGTATTCCCGCAATATGTCGAACAGGAACATGAAGAACAGGCTGGCATGCCCTATCAGCAAGCCCATCAGCAATCCTTCGAGCTTGAGGAACCGCAGCAGGAACGAACACAGCACCATCAGCGAATAACCTGCCACCATCACCAGCAAGATGCGGTTGTAGGCCTTCATTCCAGACAAGAAAACGATCGTCAGCCACAGGTTGCAGAGCACCACGAAGTTGGCCAGCATCAGTAGTCGATAGAGGAACGGCTGGTCGAACAGCACGCTCAGCAAGGCGAAGCCGAGTACCCCCGACGACACGGTAACGACCAGCAGAATGCCCACCAGGTTCGGCAGGATGCGCTCCTCCTGTTTCTCGAACAGCCGGTCGGAGATGAAACGGGTGAAGAACAGCTGAGCGCCACCGGTAATGATCAGCGAGGCCGCCATCAGATAAGTCACGCTGACTAGAAACTGGCGAATCAGCAACTCCGGGATCACGACACCCAAGCTCATAACCCCGATCACCATGACGCTGATGATGGACAGCACCCACGGGCCGGAACTGATCAGTCCGGCGTAGAGATAGGCTCGAAGCGTTGCGGTGTAGGAGTCGCGCGAAAGAATTTTGCGCAGCTCGAATCCGATTCCAGCCATGTCAGACGGCTCCCGTGGCGCTGCGATAGAGGGTGCGATAGCGCTCGAGCATCAGAGCGTCGGTGTAATAGCGATTGACGCGTTCCAGCCCCACCGCCTGCGCCGCCCGCCAGCGCTCGGAATCGCTCAGCAGATCGACGACGGCGCGCGCGGTCGCCTGCGGATCGGCAATGGGCACCACCTCACCGGCGCGCCCTAGTGCGGGCTGTTCATCCGCCGCGCCCTCAATCAGCTCACGGCATGACCCTACGTCGCTGCTGACCACCGGCGTGCCTGCTGCCCAGGCCTCGAGAATGACCAGCGGTTGCGCCTCGCTGATAGATGTCAGCACCATCAGCCCCAGGTTTGGCAGCAGCTCGTGTATCTGACGAAAGCCGAGAAACTTAACGCGGCCTTCCAGCCCCAAACTGATCACCAGGCTGCGGCATTCGGCAGCGTATTCCCGATCTTCTTCATCAGGTCCGACTATCCAACCCTCTGCTTCGGGAATGGCGCTGACCACGCTACGCATGGCGCGAATGAAGGTTTTCACGTCCTTGATCGGCACCACTCGGCCGACCAGCCCGACCACCGGAGGGATACCTGGCGGCCGCCGTTCCAGCGCATCGGCCCAGCCGGCCATGGCGATACCGTTGGGAATGACGCGGGTGCGCGCTGGCTCCGCACCATCGGCGATTTGCCGTTGGCGGTTGCCGTCGTACAGGGCAATGATCGGATCGGCCGAGCGGTAAGTCAGCAAGCCGATCCGCTCGAAAAATCGGATCCAGAGCCGGCGAACATAACTGAACTCGGCATCCAGACCCATGCGCAAAGCTTCGTCCGGGCTGTCGGTTATCCAGCTGGCCTGGGCCAGGTCGATCTTGCGCTCCTTGGTATAGATCCCGTGCTCACTAAGCAGGTAGGCGCATTGCCAGCGTCGCTGAAGGACACTTCCTACCAAACCCGCATAGCCAGTGGAAATGGCATGCAGGGCGCGCGCCCGCGGCAGCCGTGTGATCGCCTGCGCCAGCATTACCAACGGCGCTTGCATGGTGCGCAGTGTCCAGAAGTAGTTGATGAACGATGGGTCGCTGCAATGCCGCGTATAGCCTTCGGTGATTGCATCCCAGCTCGCCCGGCTGTGCAGCACGTCGTCCAAGGTTAGCCGGCACGAAGCCAGCATCTCGAGTATCGCCTCGCCCTGCTCCACATCCGGCGGGTCCGGGTGATGGAAAAATTGATGCATCTGACGCATCGGCTCGCGTGAACCCTCGCGCCTGGCGGCAGCGACCGCATCGCCCGGTCGCCAAGCGCTTTCCAGGAAGTGCTCTTCGATATGCACGACGTTCGGCGGGATTTTGTACTGGCGCTCGGGATAGGCCTCTCGCTGCCCGCCAATGAAAAACACCGAGAAGGTGAACTCCGGAAGGCCAAGGATCAACTGATTTACCCAGCTGGATACACCGCCACGCACATAGGGCCAGGTGCCCTCGAGCAGCAGGCAGATATCGGCGACCGGGGCTTCGGGTAGATTCTTGGTCACAACCAGTATTTTCCTAGGGCGGCAAATGGTGGGCGGTGCAACACATCCTCGGGCAGCTTTGCCAACTGCTCCGAGACATCCGTGTAACGCCTTTCGATGAATGCGATCTCTGCGCGAAACGGCGCCAGTTGCTGCGCGCCGACGCCTGCCGCCTCGGCGCTCGCCAGATGCGCTTTGGCGGCATCCAGGCGCCTGTGCTCCAGTGCGATGCGTCCTGCAAGAACGTGCGCGTAGGGATTGTCAGCATCAGCGAGGGTTTGCTCGACATGCTCTCGGGCCTGGCCAAGCACATGGTCGAGCACGCTTCCCTGGGCCAGCCCCAGGTAGGCCAGCTCCCAGTACCAGCGTGCCAGTGCATCGTGCAACGCAGCCTCGTGCCGGTTATCGGCAGTGCTCAATTGTTGGAGAGCCATCTCGATACGATGGTTGATCTCGCTTTCCTGCTTGTCGAGCATGGAATAAGCCAGCAGCCGTACGTCATCGGCTGGATCACGCAGCGCCAATTTGAGGATCGGGATCGCCTCGCGGCCCGGCATGCGCCGCGTGGCGAAGAGCGCCGCCAAGCGTTTCTCCGTATCCGGTGCATGGCGCAATACATCCTTCAGGCCGCCATCACTGAACATCAGCTCGCGGCCGCGTTCCTGCGGGCGAAACGGCAACTCGGGCACCGCCATTGAGTCCCAACTCTGCTCCTGTCGACGACGCGGCAAATACAAAGCCGGGAACAGCGCAGCCGCGACGCCCACGGCTCCCAGCAGCGGCACGAAAAAGGCCAGACTGAAGATGAACAACGGACTCCAGGGCAACGGAAACTTGTAACGCCGCGGCAATACCAGCCAGATGCCGCCGCTGAGCATGGCACTGCTGAGTGCGTGCGCAACTACGTATAGGAGCGTCGCCTGAACAAGCCCGAGGGACTGGCGGAAGGCCGCCCAGCTGCCTACCTCGAATAGCAGCGCGCCGCTAAATAGCCACTTGCTGATCATTCAGGTCGCACTCAAGGAAAAGAAAATTACGCAGCGCATCGCGACCATTGGCTGCACCGATGTCATGGTCGAGCACGCGCACGTCCAGGCTCTCGAGCGATTCGCTGGTGCCAAAGCGTTCACCGAGCAGACTATTCAGACGGAACAGGTAGCCCTGAGCACCTTCGGCAGAAGTCAGCGGCAACAGCACCAACACACAGGTATTGCCGCGCTGATTGCTCAACCTGAGCTGCAGATCCAGGCCGCGCCGGCTGTCCTCGATCAGACGCAGCACCTCGGCGCCGCGCGGCGAGGCGCTTATCTCGAACGAGAACAGACAGGCATCCAGCCCATGCCGCTGCGCATCGGCCAGCGAGCGCTTGAGATTCTGGCTGAACAGCTGGCTATCCATATCCTGCAATTGGCGCGTTTGTGGGTCGCTGAGCATCAAGTCGGCGATATGCCCGGCAAGAATCGCCAGTAGTCCGAAGATCCGTTCATTGAACGAGAAGAACGGCATCTGCTCCACCGCCAGCAGCGCCACGATAAATCCCTCGGTATCGACCAGCGGTACACAAAGCTGGTATTGCGAGTGCTGGCGGTGTTCGCCACGCTCGAGCAGCTGCTCGCGAATGCTCACCAGTTCACCGCGCTGCAGGCACATGCGCACCAGCAGATCATCGGTGTTCATAGGCGCCGCCTCACCGATCAAACTCAAGGGCTCCGGCACGACGCTGCCGCCGCGCACGCGATATAGACCGGCGGCCCGAAACGAGCCGTACTGCGCGAGCAGATTCATTACCGGTTCGGCCAATGCGGCAAGCGTATCGTCACCGCGCGGCAGGTTGCGCAGCTGGTTGCGCAACCCGTACAGGGAACTGCGCAGGCTCTGGTCGTTGCCGGCAACGCGCTGTTCGAGACGGTCGTGCGAAATGCGCAGGATGTAGTGCGCGCGGGTGAACTCATCGAGTCGCAGCTGCCGATAATCGTTGGCCAGGTCGAGCCGCTCCAACCGGCGCTCCCAGATATCACGAAACTCACCCACCAACATGCCACTCACCAACACCCCGACGATGAAGGAGGCAGGCATTTCTGGATAGTGACCACCGAAACGGTGATAAGCGATCAAGGCGAGGATCAGCAACACGGCACTGACCAGGCCGCGCATGAAGCCATAACGCATGCCCAGCAGCAGTGGTGCCATCACCGTCCAGGGAAAAGAGCTATGGACCATCAGCGGATCGTCAGGCGAAATCCAGTAGCCGAGCGCAATCGCCAGCCCGCTGAGCAACCAGGTTTCCAGCCAGGAGACCGCACCGCTGGCGCGCGGCGCCAGGCTGAAGTCTTTGTGTGCCGAGCCGATCGCCATTATTCGAGACGCAACGCGCCGGCCAGCTCGCGCAGTACTTTCTGCGCCGTGCCGGCGAGGCTTTCGCGGGACCAGCCGGCACGCGCACCGCTGTTGCTCCACACCACTCGGCCGCTAGCCGCTTCGATCACTTGCAGGCTCATGCCCACGGCGGGCTCACCATCGAGCCCACTCTTGTATTGCCATTCCTCGACGCTGCCGCTGATGACGTAATCGAGCCGGTCGGCTTGCGCCCAAGCCATCGCATGGTTGAACCGCTCGCGGTCATCGATCAGTGGCGCCACACCCTGTGCCACGAAAGGATAGTGGCGCGGCTGCAGACCGCGCTCGGCAAGTACGCTGAGCAGGATCTGCTCGGCCCGCTCACCGGCCTGGGGCGCCTGGGAGTAGTTGACGATCGGCACCAGCCCCCAGGCCGCGTCGCGCGGCAGCGCCGAAGCGTTCTGGTCGGTGAAGCTGGAACAACCGCTGAGAAAAAACGCCACAGCCAGCAAGGCCAGGCAGCGAATGGATGACATGGTTGATTCTCCTTGTAGAGCGCGCATCAGCGTCCGAAACGGGCGCTGTAAGTCATGCCCAGTGTTCCACCCGGTTCGCCGTCACCGTTGCGCGGTGCGGACTGGAAGCCAAAGGTGAAGGCCAGTTCATCGTCGCCGAGCACTCGCATGCCGACGCCGGTGGTGATCGCGTAATTGGGCTGCTGCTCGGTCCACTGCCAGCCCACCAGCACATCGAGCAGCCAGCTGTATTGAGCTGTACCTCGGTTCACAGCACCCGGAAAGCCGCGCCGCCAGGTACTGCCGACGTACAGCTGACCGAAGCGGTCCTGAAGCAGGTCGGCTGCCAGTGCTGGCTCCGTCCCTTCCGTCTGTATCGAGCTCAATTCGCCCGCCTGGCTGTATCTCGAATAGCTGAGTCCGCTACGCAGGGTCCAGCTCGGCCCCTCGAAAAAAACCGCATGGTTGAGTTCGAGATTGAATTGATGACCGTTACCCACGGCTTCGCCTTCCAAGGTGCTGAAGCGCTGATGAGCTAAAGACCAACTGAGCTGATCGCGCGCGCTGAACCCATGGCGACCATTGACGCTCAGCGCGTCGCGCCTGCCAAAGGCCCGCAGCAGTCCGCTTTCCTCGGCCTGGCGGTGCCAGTCGAGCTTGAACTCCAGCGCATCGGAATCGCCCAGCTGCAAGCTGCGCGAAACGCTAGCCCCGCGACGCTCGCCCTCATCGTGCTGGCTGCGGTCCAGCGCAACTCCCAATGCACCGTTAGCCAGCGTACGGGTCAGCTCCAGCTCGGTGGTCTGCTCGACCCCAGGTCGTGTACCGAGCAGCCCGGTACCGGAATAATCGAGCCGCGCCTGGGACAGCTGCGCGTGCCAATCTGCATCCAATTGCCTGGCAATGCGTGCGGTCTCGCCCTGCAGCCGAATGGTGCCGAAATCCTGCTGGCGCATGCCGAACTGGAAGCCCTGCGGCCTGCTCTCTTGCAATGCCAGGCTTTGTCTCAACAGTTGCTGACGTATCGCAGCGGGTTGCTCAGCGGACAATGCTGCGAGGCTCTCTGCCAGCGGCTGGCCAGTGCCGCCCAGCCGCATCAAGGCCTCGACGCGTTGCGCCGGGTCCAGCCCACCCTGCGTCAGCAAGCGCTCGAGAAGGTCGCGGTTGTTTGCCTGCAGCGCTTGCTGCAGCTCGGCGTACTGATTGATCTGCAAACCGTTGCGGCGCCCCCAGGAGATCCATTCGCCCTTCACTGCCGTCTGGCCCAGTGCATCGAGCTGGGCGCTGAACTGCTCGAACCACAGTTGCAGCATCGGCCGGGAACCATCGCGCCAGCGCAGCGCCTGTTCCGTAGCTAAACGGGTCGACCAGCTGTTGTTCAGCAAACGCAGATACGTCTGATACCGGGCCGGGCTCGCCGCGGCCGCGTGCACCTGGTTCGTGCGTAGCAGATGGCGACGCAGGCGTAACGCCCGATCGGCATAGCCGGTGCTTTCCAGGACGTCGGCATAAGCCGCCTGCACGAGCCAGTCGTTGGGGTTGGCACGCAGATACAGATCGAACCAGCGCAAAGCCTCGTCGTTGCGATTGAGCAACAGACTGGCGCTGGCAAACGGCAGCCATAGACGACTGCTGCCGGTTGCCAGGGGACGCCATTGAGTCAGCAACGGCACCAATGCATCGCTCTGATTGTGATCGATGTAGTGCCACAGTAGCTGCTCGCGGAACCGGTTCGAGCGTGGAAACCGGCTCAACGCCTGCCGGTATAGCCGGCCGGCCTCGGCAGAATTGCCCGCGCGTTCGGCCAACAACGCACGTGCGCTCCACAGGGCCGCAACCGATCGACTGTCTGGCAGCCGCTGCCCTTCGGCAACCAGCGCCTCTAGCCGAACCATGTCATCAAGGTCCTCGGCGAGCTGTAGCGCCCGACTGAGGTTCGCCGGTGTGCGGTTGCGCTGCCAGCTGGCGATCATCACATCCAGCGCGGTGGCCGGTGAGCTGCGGCTGTACAGCGTAATCAGGCGTTCATTACCGGTATCGTCCAGGTCAGCGCCCAGGGCTTCGAGCCTGCGATAGCTGTCCAGCGCATCGGTATTGCGCTCCAGCTCCCAGGCAAGCTCGGCGCGAAGATGCCAATAGGCTTCGTCAGTGACCGCGTCCGCATCCAGGCCATTTAGCACATGCCAGGCGCCTTTCGGGTCGAACAACTCCCAGTTGACCCTCGCCCAGCTCACCCGCTGGACAACGTTCAGTCCGAAGCGACGTTCAATCTCGGCCCAGAGCTCGGCTTGCGCGGCTAGTTGCTGAGTCTGCTCAAGAATCAGTTGCAGACGCAGCCAGGCCAGTTGATGGCTCGGGTACAGCTGCAAGTAACCGCGCAGCCAGCGTTCAGCCTCGCTTGGCGTACCGCGAGCCTGGTGGCTGTAGACCAATGCATCCAGCTCCGTGTCCGATAACCGGCGCTGCTCGGACAGCGCTGCCAGCAGCCCGATTGTATGATCGAAGTCGAACAGCTGCGCGGCCAGGCGCCAAGTATGTTCACGTAATGCGGGACGGCCGTCGATCTCGACCAACCGCAGCCAAAAGTCCAGCGCCTGAGCGGAGTGACCGGTCCATTCACCGAGTTGAGCCAGTTGTTTGAGCCGCGCGGCATTCAACGGGCCTAGCGTTGCCAGACGCTGACCGATCAACCAGCCCTCGTCGATCTGCCCGGCGGCCAAGTGCAGGTCAAACTCCACGTTCAAGGCCGCCACGTCATCCGGTGCCAGCGTGCGCCAACGTGCCACGGTTTCGTTCGCTAGATCGAAGCGCTGGCTACCGACCGCCGCCTGCGCCGCCGCGCCAAACAGCGCGCCATCGGCTTCGGTCATTAACGTCAGGTGGCGGTGGATCAGTTCGGCGGCTTGCTCGCTGCTGTCGGCCGACCGCAGGGCCGAGAATGCTTGCTGCAGGTATTGGCGTTGCTCGGCAACGGCTTGCGCGGTTGAAATCAGTTCGGTGAATATCTGCGCGGCCAATAATGGTTCACCCGCTGCCAGATGCGCACGGGCGGCCTCGTCAAGCCAGTAGACGCGCTTGGGTGCATCGCGCGCCGCCAGATCGCGGTAAATCGGCGCAGCCAGTCCGGGCGCTGACAACGCGAGCGCGTAGCCGGCCTGACGAACCAACTGTTCGATGGAAAGAGTGCCGCGCTCCACGCTATGCACTTGATCGAGCAAACTTTCGCGCGTCTGATCCGATATGCCGTCGGGATTGGCCGTAGCCTCGAGAATCGCCAGCTCCATAAGATAGAAGCGCACGCTATCCGCCTCGCTTGCTGCCAGCTGGAACACATGCGAGCGCGCGCGTACATAGTCGCCCAGTTCGATCAACTGCTCGACCAGTTTCAGGCGCAGGTCGGTATCGTCCGGATGAGCCTCGAGCAATAGCTCGGCATAGCTGATGGAGACAGCATCGGGACGCTTTTCGCCGGGCATGAATACATCCTCGCCAGCGTAGGTCCAGACCAGCGCCCCGCCCACCAGTACCACTACCAGCAGTATGGTCCAGGGGCTCAGCAGGCGCGTGGAATCAGAAGCAGCGGAGTTGCGCATCGGCCACCCGCTTCATGGGTAGATCGAACTGCCACAGGCCTTCATCACCGGTCGCCTGATAGCGTTTGCCCGCGACATCGAGCGAACAAGCCGCCGCCGCTCGCACCGAAAAGCGCAGCGGTATTTCACCGGCGAAGGACAGCCTGATACTGCCATCGGCAAGGTACTCCCAGGCGAGCAACGGCAGGTTGGCGTCCTCTAGCGCGGGGCGCGGATCGCGCTCGCGGCGCAGGGCCAGCACGGCATCGGCGGCGCTCAAATGTACATAGCGCCCTTGCGGCAGGTCGCGCACGCCGGCGACGCCGCGCGAATGCGCAAGGTCAGGCCAGCCCAGCGCCGGATCCAGGCGCAGGGTGCGCAAGCCATCCAGGCCGCGAACCTGCCAGCGACCATCGGGCAAACGCGCCAGACTGGCCTGATGCAAGCCGTGCATGCGGGTGATGTACTGGCTCATCCATAGCGAGATCGGTTGTTCAGCCTGCATCGAGCGGTAAATGTCCTGCATTACCTTGATCGAGGCCTGCTTGGTTCCCGAGTAAAAGTGGTAATAAAGGTGCAAGCCGCGCAGACGCCGAGGACTGTCGGTCAGCGCGAAGGTCTCGAGCACACCTCGGAACCCGTAATAAGGCCCCTTCCAGAGATTGGTATAGAGGTTTTCGTTGATGATTGGCGCGTAATACTGAACGCCCCCCTCGGTGGGCCTGATCAGCGGTGATAGGCCTGTCAAGGACGGGTATGCGCGGGTTAGCGCAGTGGTGCCTCCGTTGACGTTGGCCAGACCTGCCTCGTAAGCCAGCTTGATGGTCGCGGCATCCGGTAATGCATCACCCGACCAGAAAATCATCTTCACCGGTTTGTCGGCAGTGGTCAGACGCTGGTTGATGTAGGCCGTCGAACCAAACACCTCGCGTTTGAAATCAAGCTTGTCGTAGCCAGGGATCGCCATCATCAACCCGTATTCGGCGGTGAACCCTTCACGATGTTGCGCCCGCTCTGGCTGCCAGAAGTACGGATGGCTGAATGAGTGGGTTGCGACTTCGACCTTGGGATCGGCAAAAATCTGCCGGGCGATCGGTTCCAATTCCCGTGCGAGATGCGGGTAACGGCCCTTGGGCCCGACCTCACCTTCGATTACCGAGACGGATGTCAAAAACGGATGCGGCTTGATGAAGGCATCGAACACCTCGCGCCCGGCGTAAGGCGAGCCGGCAACCTCGGCGCGCGATAGGAAACCATCCCCATCGATGTGCACCGTGGCGATTCTGCGGCCGTTCTCGGTGGTTGCATCCGGTCGTGGCAATGGTGGCAATCGTAAGGCGCGCTGCACGAAGGCGAAGGGATCGAGCATCCAGCGCTGGCTACCCGGACCTTCCTCGATGACATAAGGCGCCAGGGCGACACCGCCCCAAGGCCCGGTTGCCACCGGCACGTACTTACGCTTTTCGCTATCGACCAGCACCAGCCCCGGCGTCGCGCCACCGTCGCGGACCGTCAAAGCTACGAGATCACGAACCCGGATCGTCAGCGGCGCCTCGAATTTCCCCAGTAGCGTCTCGTCCTGGCTGGCGACGACGACCTCTCCCTCCGCTGGCGCACTGACACGGCGCAGGCCCATGCGATTGAGCAAATCGTCGTTTTCCACTGGAAGGCCACCCATGATCGCCAGCGGAACCCCTTCGTCCATGCGCGCCGATAGCCACCGGTTGAACACCGCGGGTTCGTCAGTGGGACCATTGGTCATCCAGGTAACGACGCCAGCATAGAGCCCTCTCATTGGGCTCTCGGGCAATTGATCAGCAGCTAAGTAGTCGACGCGATAACCGATGTATTCCAGTAAGCCACCGAGAAAGAGATGGCCGCGGTTGGTTTCCAGCGGGCCCTCGCGGGGGTCGTAAACCAGCGCGATACGGCGCGGCTGTACCTCTACGCCGCTCACACCGAGGTAGTCCAGTTCGGGCATCGTCACGAAGGGTACGAAGCCCTCGTGCTGCAACTGCAGAGCCAACGCTCGCGCCTCGTCACGGCGCGAGGCTGGTAAGTAATCGATGGCAATCAGGGGTACGCCCTGGGCGCGCAGCGGTTCGAGATGCGTTTCCAACCAGTCACGGTCGTCTTGGGGGACCGTTCGGTAGCGCCCGGTATTGGCATCCCAACCGGAATGAATCGATTCCACAGCTACTGCCGAGGCGACTCCAGGCATCTCGGGCAGCACTTCGAAACCGCGATTGAAGATGAGCTCGAGGGTCGGCTGGCGGTGCTTGAGTTCGATCAGAAAGTCTCTTAACGCGATCCGCTGCGCCTCTTGCTCGCCTGCCGGGAGCAGCTGAAAGCTATCAAGGGTATCGAGAAATAGTCCTGTGTAGCCTTGCTTTGCCAGCTCGCCAGCACGATTCAGCAAATAGTCACGCCAGGCCTGCGAGCTAATCAGCATGACGTGGCTGTTCCAGGCCTGATTACGCACGCTGCTGGCGCCTTCCGCCAGAGCGCTACTCGATCCAGCGAAGCTTCCATCGAATTCGCCCACCGACAGGTAGGCGAACGGCTCACTGCCTTGATCGCGTAAGAATCCAATGTCGGCAGTGCTCGCGTGAGCGGATTCGAGCACAACCCAATCGAACTGGGAGAGCTCGGCGAGAGGCGGATTGTCGGAGTACCAGAACACCACGCTGCGTGGTGCTTGCGAATTGCTGATCGCTGGCCCGTCGGCCGCAAACAGAACGGCACAGAACAAGGCTAAAGCGGTGCCGACCAACCTCGCGAGAATGCACGACACCAAAGGCAAACGCCGCACATTGACCGTTGCGCCGATTCGACAGGCGAAGGCATGAAAGAACCGCATGGTTCACTCGGAGTCATTTTGTGAGCCGGCATTAATCCATAGGCAAAACGCCAATGCAAGCAAAATGCCACTATTGGCGACAAAAGACTGACTGTTCGCAGGAAAAACGCCAATAAGTCGTTGAAACCTAAGAGCAAGAGCCCGAATGCGCAACCGCTGTCTTGAATCAGAAATGCAATGCCACGGCCAACCGTTGCTGTAGAGCCTCGAATGCTCCACGCGCTTGCGGTACGACAAAGCCATCTTCAAGCATCAACAACTGATAAATGCCCCGCCGCAGCATCGTTTCGCTAAGCGCGGTCGCGCTGCTCACCGTACAAAGAAACCGCACCCAGGATGTCATGATGATCCAGGCATTAATTGCCAGCGCCTCCACCTGCGGCGGCGCCATGTCGAGAACGCCTGCTTCGACGAAGCCCTGATAGATGCGCTGTGCGCTCACCAGATGGCGCTTGGCGAACAGGCGGTAGCGCTCGGCCAGTCGTTCATCGCAGCTCAGCAGATGCTCGAGGTCCCGGTGCAGAAAGCGGTAGTCCCACATGGCCGAGAGCAGCGCTTCGAGGTAAGCGGTCTTGTCTTCGATGGTCAGCGCGCGACCTTCGGGTAGCTGCAGGAAACCATCGACGTCCGTCTCGTAGCGGTCGAACAGCTCGGCGATGATCATCTGCTTGTTGCGGAAGTGGTAATAGAGGTTGCCGGGAGAAATAGCCAGGTGCGCGGCGATGTGGTTGGTGGTCACGCTCCGTTCGCCCTGCACATTGAACAATTCCATGCTGGTCTGAAGGATGCGTTCGCGGGTTTTCGATTTCGGGGACATTGCGGGAGAGGATCATCCGTCGCGCTAAAACTGGTGTGCAAAGGTACCCCGGCAATCACGACAAGGCACCCTCGATTGACAGACTAGAGTATTTACTCTAATAAAACTCATCACTGACCGCTTTCCGGAGCATCGCCCATGCTTGCCGACATCGCCTATCTTGACCAGGCGCACCTGGAGACCGAGCGTCTGCAGCCGCTGTTCGAGCGGCAGCGCAGCGCCTTTCAGGCCAACCCCAGCCCCCGCGCCGAGGATCGCCTGCAATGGTTGGAGGCACTGCACGATGTTCTCGCCAGCAGCCAACAAGCGCTGATCGATGCCATCAGCCAGGACTTCGGCAACCGCTCAGCGGACGAAACGCGGCTGGCGGAGATCATGCCCAGTCTGCACGGCATTCGTTACGCCAAGCGCCGTCTGCGAACGTGGATGAAGCCGTCGCGACGCCGTGTGGGCATGGCCTTTCAGCCGGCCAGCGCGCAGGTGGTTTATCAACCGCTCGGCGTGGTGGGCATCATCGTGCCCTGGAATTATCCGCTGTACTTGGCCATCGGCCCGCTGATCGGGGCACTGGCCGCAGGCAACCGGGTAATGCTGAAGCTGAGCGAATCCACCCCGGCCACCGGGCTGCTGCTCAAATCGCTGCTGGCGCAGATATTTCCGGAGGATCAGGTGGCGGTAGTGCTCGGCGAGGCGGAAGTGGGCATGGCCTTCTCGCGATTGCCCTTCGATCATCTGCTGTTCACCGGCAGCACCAGCGTCGGTCGGCACGTAATGCGCGCCGCAGCGGAGAACCTGACGCCGGTCACGCTTGAGCTGGGCGGCAAGTCGCCCGCCATCGTTTCGGCCAACGTACCGCTGGCCGACGCCGCCGAGCGCATCGCCTTCGGCAAGACGCTAAACGCCGGGCAGACCTGCGTTGCGCCCGATTACGTGCTGGTGCCACGGCAACGCATCGACGGTTTCGTCGAGGCCTATCGGCAGGCCGTTCGGCAGTTCTATCCGCAACTGGCCGATAACCCGGATTACACCTCGATCATCAACCAACGCCAGCATCTGCGGCTGCAGAATTACCTCGACGATGCCCAGGCTAAAGGCGCACGGGTTTTGCCACTGTTCGATCACGGCCAGGAGAGGCGCATGCCGCACTGCCTGCTGCTCGACGTGACCGATGAGATGCTGGTGATGCAGGACGAGATTTTCGGTCCGCTACTGCCAATCGTGCCCTACGACGATATCGAGCAGGCGCTCAGCTACGTCAATGCCCGCCCTCGCCCGCTGGCGCTTTATTACTTCGGTTACGACAAGGCCGAACAGCGACGGGTGCTGCGGCACACCCATTCCGGCGGCGTTTGCCTCAACGACACCTTGCTGCATGTCGCGCAGGACGATCTTCCATTCGGCGGCGTCGGCCCCTCGGGCATGGGCCACTACCACGGCCATGAGGGGTTTCTGACCTTCAGCAAGGCCAAGGGCGTGTTCATCAAGCAGCGCTTCAACGCTGCCCGGCTGATCTACCCACCGTACGGAAAGACCCTGCAGAAGCTGATCTACAAACTGTTTGTGCGCTGAACCTCTGCACGCCCCGGTGAGACAACAACGATGACCATCACCGCCTTACCGCTCTCCCGACGCGGCCTGCTCAAAGTCGGCCTGTTCGGCAGCACGATCCTGGCCAGCGCCGGTCTTCTCGGCAGCCTGTCTGGCTGTAGCAGTGAGGGCGCTGCCAACGGCTTTGCCCTGCTACGCGATAGCGATCTGCCAATGCTGCGCCGCCTGGTACCGGTGCTGCTTGAAGGCGCTGTATCCACGCCAGACATGCCAGCTGCCGTACAGGGAACACTGGCCAGCCTTGACCAGGGGCTCGCCCACTTGTCGCCTGCATTATCACAACAGGTAATGCAGCTGTTCGATCTGCTCAGCCTGCCAGTCACCCGAGGCCCCATGACCGGTATCTGGGGCAGCTGGGAGCAGGCGCAGGACGACCAGGTGAGCGCGTTCTTGCAACGTTGGGAAAGCAGCTCCCTGACGCTGTTGCGCCAAGGTCACGCCTCGCTGCTGCAAATGATTCTGATGGCGTGGTATGGCCGCCCGGAATCCTGGAGCCACTGCGGTTATCCCGGCCCGCCCGTCGTCTGACAGGCTGTTGAAAAACGTAAGCGAGGCAGGCAAGACAAAGCAAAAAACAGCCGAAAAAGCGGAGTTTACTGCTAGCGATTCGCTGCACCTATCACCCACCCGACACCGAGGACCCGAGATGCCCGTTGCCGACCCCTTTGCCGATGGCATCGCCCGCGGCTGGAAAACCCATGACGGCTCGCGGCTCGAGCAGGACATCACCCTCGAAGCCGATATCGTCATCGTTGGCAGCGGGGCCGGTGGCGGCACCAGTGCGGAAATTTTCAGCGCGGCGGGATTCAAGGTACTGCTCATCGAGGAAGGCCCTTTGCGCAGCAGCCGCGACTTCGACATGCAGGAGCCGGCCGCCTACGCCTCGCTTTATCAGGAGGCCATCGGCCGCACCAGCAAGGACGGCGCCATTACCATTCTGCAAGGCCGCGCGGTCGGCGGCTCGACCCTGGTGAACTGGACCTCGAGCTTTCGCACCCCGGCGCCGACGCTGGAACACTGGGCGCGGGAACACGGCGTCAAGGGGCTTTCCGTGGCAGAGATGACGCCCTGGTTCGAACGCATGGAGCAACGCCTGGGGATTGAACCCTGGCAGCTACCGCCGAACGCCAACAACCAAGTCATACGCGACGGCTGCCAGGCCCTTGGCTACAGCTGGTCGGTAATCCCGCGCAATGTGCGTGGCTGCTGGAACCTCGGGTACTGCGGCATGGGTTGCCCGACCAACGCCAAACAATCGATGCTGGTGACCAGTATCCCGGCCACCCTTGAAAAAGGCGGCGAGCTGCTCTATCTGGCCCGTGCCGAGCGTCTCATAGTAGATAAGGCGCGAGTCGTGGCGCTCGATTGCCTGGCCATGGATTCGCGTTGCGTCACGCCCACCGGGCGAAGGATTCGCGTGCGTGCGCGCCATTACATCCTGGCCGGTGGCGGCATCAATACGCCGGCGATTCTGCTGCGCTCGGAGACGCCGGATCCTTACCAGCGCCTCGGCAAACGCACCTTTCTGCATTTGGTGAATTTCTCCGCGGCGCAATTCGATCACGTGATCAATCCCTTCTACGGCGCGCCACAATCGATCTATTCAGATCATTTCCAATGGGATGATGGCGTCACCGGACGCATGTCATACAAGCTGGAAGTGCCGCCGATGCATCCGGCCCTGGCGTCAACACTGCTGGGCCGCTTCGGCGTCGACAACGCCCTGCGCATGGAGCAGCTGCCGCACACCAACGCGATGATCGCGCTGATGCGCGACGGTTTTCATCCGGAAAGCGCCGAAGGCCAGGTGCAACTGCGCGGCGACGGATCGCCCACGCTCGACTACCGCATGACCGGCTACACCTGGGATGGCATCCGCCGCGCCTATCACAGCATGGCGGAAATTCAGTTCGCCGCTGGCGCTCGGGCGGTACTGCCGTTGCACAACGATGCGGCGTACGCAAAAACCTTGAAGCAAGCGCGACAGATGATCGACGGGCTGAGCCTCGAGCTGTTCCGCCTGCGGCTCGGCAGCGCTCACGTCATGGGCGGTTGTGCGATGGGCGAAGACCCGCGGTACGCCGTCACCGACAGCCTCGGTCGTCACCATCAACTGGAGAACCTGTCGATTCACGACGGCTCGCTGTTCCCCACCAGCATCGGCGCCAATCCGCAATTATCGATCTACGGCCTGACCGCCAAACTCTCCGGTCAATTGGCCGAGCGATTGAAAAAGGCTTGAACGGCGGCGTTGCGCCGACACCCGGCCGTCATCCGCTTTGATGCTTTACGCTGCCAATACCGAGCCGCTACCATCCACCCCCCACGCATGCGTCAGGACGCCGCGATGAATCGAGTGCTGTATCCGGGAACCTTCGATCCGATCACCATGGGCCATACCGACCTGGTCGAGCGCGCCTCGCGTTTGTTCGATGAGGTGATCATCGCGGTCGCTGCCAGCCCTAACAAGAACCCCCTGTTTCCGCTTGAACAGCGTGTGGCGCTGGCTCAGGAAGTGACGGCGCATTTGCCGAACGTCAAGGTGCTGGGCTTCTCCAAGCTACTGGCCCATTTCGTCATCGAGCAGAAGGCCAACGTCCTGCTGCGCGGCCTGCGCGCGGTGTCCGACTTCGAATACGAATTCCAGCTGGCCAACATGAACCGGCAACTAGCTCCCGATGTGGAAAGTCTGTTTCTCACCCCGTCGGAGAAGTTCTCCTACATTTCCTCGACCCTGGTGCGCGAGATTGCCCGTCTCGGCGGCGATGTCAGCAAGTTCGTTCACCCCTCGGTAATGAAGGCATTGACCGAACGCTACGCCGCACGTTGAAGCCGTACCGGCAATAGCGGGCACTTTGATTGCCGACAGATGGGTGATCGCGACGACGTGCACAGGACGAGCCGATGCGGCAAAATAGCAGGTCGTTTTTACTTGCGCTGCGGCCCACGCCGCAGCTGGAGTTAGCTGGATGTCCCTGATAATCACCGATGACTGCATCAACTGCGATGTGTGCGAGCCCGAGTGCCCGAACAGCGCAATTTCCCAAGGTGAGGAAATCTACGTCATCGATCCCAACCTCTGCACCGAATGCGTCGGTCATTACGACGAACCACAGTGCCAGCAAGTCTGCCCGGTGGACTGCATTCCGCTCGATGAAAGCAATGTCGAGAGCAAAGATGAATTGATGCAGAAGTACCTGATCATTACAGGCAAGGCCTGACCGCAATCTTTGACCTCACTCGAGCGGTGGGGTCTGCAAGCATCCCCTCTTGCTCGATCCGTAATTCACCTTCGATCTCTGCTGACGCTTTCCACGCCCCGGATGCGTCGACCCTGCAATCTTCCGGAAACGAATCGACTCGCCAGAAACAACACGGCTCCGTACGCAGTGAAGCGGCGGAGCCGTTGAGGAAGCAGGTCAGCGAGTGTTGCGACCTGACGATGGCCGAGGATCAGTCCTGGCGGTTATAGCCTACGCGGGTGCAACCCAGGCAACGGGCGAACGCCGCGGCGCCGGGCTCGACGACCAGTGCGTGGCCGGTTTCCTTGATGCCCCCGCCCAGAGCGCTGAACGGCAGGCTGACAACGAACAGGCCGGCGCCGATCACAGTCGCAGCAATTAGCAGCGGACGAGCAATCAGCAGATCACCGACAATGGAAAAAGCCTTTGGCGCTTCGACGGTATACATCGGATCGCCGCTGGCGTTTTGCTGCACCGATTGCGCCTGGGCCGGCATCGCCAGCAGGCCAGTGGTCAGGGCCAAGACAACAGCAGTGGAGCGAAACAGTTTCATGGTGTGGTCCTTCAGCTGGGCGAAACGAGGCAGATAATTGTAGTGACGGTCACTATAGCAGTGGCCATCGGTTGTTGATCGTGAACACCGTCAATGCCTGCGCAGTCGCATGGCAGATCGTCGGCGTCATCGCTGACAGCGTCCGCAATAGACACTGGCGCGTTGACCCAAGCGAATTTCGCGCAGGGTCGAGCCACAACTCTTGCAGAAATCCCCGCCGCGACCATAGACGAACAGCTCCTGCTGGAAATATCCCGGCTTGCCGTCGCCACCGACGAAATCGCGCAGCGTGGTACCGCCACGCTCGATGGCATAGGCCAGGATGCGTTTGATTTCCACGGCGAGCTTCAGATAACGCGCCCGCGACACATTCCCCGCGGCCCGGCGCGGATCGATCCCGGCGGCGAACAGCGCCTCGCTCGCATAGATATTGCCGACCCCGACCACCACCGCGTTATCCATGATGAACGGCTTGATCGCCATGCTGCGACCGCGCGACAGCTGGAATAAACGTTCACCGTCGAAAGCATCGCTGAGCGGTTCGGGCCCGAGATTGGCGAGCAGCACATGGTTCAGCGGCTCACTACTCCAAAGCAGCGCACCGAAGCGCCGTGGATCGGTGTAGCGCAGCGCCATACCGGACTCGAGGAGGATATCGACATGCTCATGCTTGCCCACCGAAAGGTCCGCCGGCACCAGACGCAGGCTGCCGGACATGCCCAGATGAGCGATCAGCGTGCCGACCTCGGCCCTAATCAGCAGATACTTGGCGCGCCGCTCGACGGCCTCGATGCGCTGGCCGGACAGACGCACATCGAGATCGTCCGGAATCGGCCAGCGCAACCGCCGCTCACGCACGATGACACGGCTAACGCGTTGGCCGACGAGATGCGGCTCGATGCCGCGACGAGTGGTTTCGACTTCGGGTAATTCAGGCATGGCGAACCAAAGGGCACGGCAGAAAGGAGAAAAATCGTAGCATGAGCTGGAAGCTGGGCAGAGTGAGAGACGATCGCGCCTCGTCAAGTTGAGCGCCGCTTCGACTTGCAGCTCGCCCCTATCCCACCCCTAACTCACGAATGCTGCCCTTGAGGCATTCGAAGTCATACTCCGACAAACCGACGTATTCGAGGACCAGCTGCGCCACGGCGTCCCACTCGTGGTCCTCCGACTGTTCGCCCAGCACTCGATGACAGGCACAAATGTGCTCGGCCATTTTCAGGATCGCCAGCAGCGTCTTGATCTGCGGATCGCTCCACTCGTCGCTGAACAGCGCCAGCGCGTTGTGGTGGTTGGCGATGGCTTCGCACAAGTGCTGCGGCAGCTTCCACGAGCGCGCCACGAAATAGCCGACCACCGCATGGTTGGTGTTAAGCACGCGATTCTCGATGTCGGTGATGCGCGTGTCGGCGCCAACGCTGGCATAGGCTTCTTCCAGCACCGCCATGTAACCGGGGAAGCGGGTGAGCATCAGCGGGATGCCACAGTTGTGAAACAGCCCGAGGGTGTAGGCCTCGTCGGGCGACGGATGGCCGATGCGCTTGGCCAAC
This sequence comes from Stutzerimonas sp., assembly GCF_982611455.1. Lineage (NCBI taxonomy): Bacteria > Pseudomonadati > Pseudomonadota > Gammaproteobacteria > Pseudomonadales > Pseudomonadaceae > Stutzerimonas > Stutzerimonas sp. The sequence continues at coordinate 87,326 of NZ_CEXBBO010000005.1, read as the reverse complement.
GTGAGGCAGGTGCTGGCCACGTCTTGCGCTGAATCCCAGAAGCGGTTGAGCGTGACGATGGCCGCGTCGGTGAGCTCGCCACGAATCGACTGCGCGTTGATCAGGTTGATCACCGAGTTGCAGCCCAGCAAGTTGACCGCCTGCTGAATAGAAGCGATGCGATTGGCAAGGCCGAAGAATGGCGAGTTGACCGTCTTCAACAAGGCGCCGGAGAGGCCTGGATCCTGGCTGATCAGCCGGGCGATGGCGCGCAGGTCGGGGTCCGGCATGACCTGTTCCATTTGCAGGTCGACCATGATCTGCGGTTGCGGCGGCACGCTTATACCCTGCAGCACGCTGCGGATCTGCTCGTCGGTGAGTTCGATGGACATGAAGGCGGCCCGACCTCGTGAGTAGCACAAGGCCACTATAGAAAGAGTGCGAACTTTGGCCGAGTTCATGGTCGGATTTCAAGTAGACCCATTTGCAAACCGACAAAGAGGAAACGAAATGGCCGATTCCCTGAAAGGCAAACGCGTGGCAATTCTGGTAACCGACGGCTTCGAGCAGGTCGAGCTGACCGGCCCGAAAGAAGCCCTGGAGAAAGCCGGTGCGACCGCAGAGATCATCTCGTCGTCCAATGGCGAGGTGACCGGCTGGAACCACACCACGCCCGCCACCAAGTTTCATGTCGACAAGACCTTCGACAGCATCCGCATGGAAGACTATGACGCCGTGCTGCTACCCGGCGGCGTGGTCAATTCCGACAACATCCGCACCGATGAAATGGCTCAGGAACTGGTTCGCGACGCGGCGCGGGCGAACAAGACCATCGCCGTCATTTGCCATGGCGCCTGGCTGCTGGCCTCCGCCGATCTGGTCAAGGGCAAGCGTATGACCAGTTGGCCGTCACTCACCATCGACCTGAATAATGCCGGTGCCGACTGGGTCGACGAGCAGGTGGTGGTCGACGGCCATCTGATCAGCAGCCGCAAACCGGACGATATCCCTGCTTTCAGCGAGGCCTTGGTCAAGGCTCTCGCGGCCTGACAGCGGAAGCTAGAGGCGAGCGTAGGGCATCCAACGTTTGCACAACCGGCGCCGTTATCGATGGATTGCGGCCACCTCCTCCAAGCTGGCCGCAGAAGCTACACACTAGCGTGACTAGCCTTGAGGTCGGCGGGTTTGCATGTCCTGGCTGGATGCTTTACGAAGCGTGCGCGACATGGACACGTCCAGCTTTCAAGCCTCCAGCGCTTTTATCGGCATTTGCTCCTATAATCCCGCCCTTTTCCCGGAGCCCTCCCGATGAGCCTGCCCAGCCTGCGCCTCAAAGCCAACGCCGACCGTCGCCTGCGCGCCGGCCATCTGTGGGTCTATAGCAATGAGGTCGACACCGCCGCCACTCCACTGAGCGGTTTCGCCGCCGGTGATCAGGCGATCCTCGAAGCGACCGGCGGCAAGCCGCTGGGCATCGTCGGGATTTCGCCAAACAACCTGATTTGCGCTCGTTTGCTGTCACGCGATCTCAAGCACACGCTGGACAAGTCCCTGCTGGTGCATCGCATCCAGGTCGCTCTGTCGCTGCGCGAGCGGCTGTTCGATCAGCCCTGCTATCGCCTGATCTATGGCGACTCCGATCTGCTACCGGGCCTGGTGGTGGACCGCTTCCACGATCATCTGGTGGTGCAGCTGGCCTCGGCCACCATGGAGCGCAACAAGGACGCCGTGCTCGAAGCCCTTGTACAGGTGCTCAAGCCGCGCGGCGTGCTGTGGAAGAACGACTCCAGCGCGCGCGACGCCGAAGGCCTGGAGCGTTACGTCGATACCGCGTTTGGCGTGGTGCCAGAGTGGGTCGCGCTGGAAGAGAACGGCGTCAAGTTCGAAGCGCCCGTACTGCAAGGCCAGAAAACCGGCTGGTTCTACGATCATCGGATGAATCGCGCGCGCCTGGCACCCTACGTCAAGGGCAAGCGCGTGCTTGACCTGTTCAGCTACATCGGTGGTTGGGGCGTGCAGGCCGCGGCATTCGGCGCCAGCGAAGTGTTCTGCGTCGACGCCTCGGCGTTTGCCCTCGATGGCGTCGAACGCAACGCTGCGCTCAACGGTGTCGCCGAGAAAATGACCTGTATTGAAGGTGACGCCTTCGAAGCAATGAAGGAGCTGAAAAACGCCGAAGAGCGCTTCGACGTGGTCATCACCGACCCGCCGGCCTTCATCAAGCGCAAGAAGGACATCAAGAACGGCGAAGCCGCCTACCGTCGTCTGAACGAAACCGCCATGCGTCTGCTCAACAAGGACGGCATCCTGGTCAGCGCCAGCTGCTCGATGCACCTGGAGGAAGACAACTTGCAGAACATCCTGCTCGGCAGCGCACGGCATCTGGATCGCAATATCCAGCTGCTCGAACGCGGCGGTCAGGGGCCGGATCATCCGGTGCATCCGGCAATCCCCGAGACGCGCTACATCAAGAGCATCACCTGCCGCATCCTGCCCAATAGCTGATTGGCGGGGTGGACCGCACCTCTCCGCTGTGCCGTGTCCGGGCGTAGGGTGGAAGACCGCGAAGCGTCTTCCACCAGGGCCGTCCACAAGCCCGACCATCAGCCTTTCCCCGGCGCCGCGACCGCGCGTAGAATCAGGCCTATTCCTCGCCATCACCCCTCGGCGAGCTAGTGAGCCCAGGCCGCACGAGCAATACCCTGCCTCGATCCGGTCCCTCCGCACGCACGGTCACCTGCCGTTGCATGCGGCATAGATGACGCTCACCATAAGCACCATTCGACCAGCTGATTCAGCCGCAGGAACCGTCATGCCCGATTACCGCTCGAAAACCTCCACACACGGCCGCAACATGGCCGGTGCCCGTGCACTGTGGCGTGCCACCGGCATGAAGGACGAAGACTTCAAGAAGCCGATCATTGCCATTTCCAACTCTTTCACCCAGTTCGTGCCCGGTCACGTGCACCTGAAGGATCTAGGCCAGCTGGTCGCCCGTGAGATCGAGAAGCACGGCGGCGTGGCCAAGGAATTCAACACCATCGCCGTCGACGACGGCATCGCCATGGGTCACGATGGCATGCTCTATTCGCTGCCATCGCGCGAGATCATCGCCGACTCGGTCGAATACATGGTCAACGCGCACTGTGCCGACGCCATCGTCTGCATCTCCAACTGCGACAAAATCACCCCCGGCATGTTGATGGCTGCGCTGCGCCTGAATATCCCGGTGGTGTTCGTCTCCGGTGGTCCGATGGAAGCCGGCAAGACCAAGCTGGCCAGCCACGGCCTGGACTTGGTCGATGCCATGGTGATCGCCGCCGATGAAAGCGCCTCCGACGAGAAGGTCGCTGAATACGAACGCAGCGCCTGCCCGACGTGCGGCAGCTGCTCCGGCATGTTCACCGCCAACTCGATGAACTGCCTGGCCGAAGCGCTGGGTCTGGCGCTGCCCGGCAACGGCTCGACCCTGGCCACCCACAGCGATCGCGAGCAACTGTTCCTGCGTGCCGGCCGCACCGTCGTCGAGCTGTGCCAGCGTTATTACGGCGAGGGCGACGAGTCGGTCCTGCCACGCAACATCGCCAACCGCCGCGCGTTCGAGAACGCCATGACCCTCGACATCGCCATGGGTGGTTCGACCAACACCATCCTGCATCTGCTGGCCGCGGCCCAGGAAGCCGAGGTCGACTTCGACCTGCGTGCCATCGACGCGCTGTCGCGCAAGGTGCCGCAGCTGTGCAAGGTGGCGCCGAACATCCAGAAGTACCACATGGAAGACGTGCACCGCGCCGGCGGCATTTTCTCCATTCTCGGCGAACTGGCGCGCGGCGGCCTGCTGCATACCGACGTGCCGACCGTGCACAGCAAGACGCTCGCCGAAGGCATCGCTCAGTGGGATATCACCCAGACCAATGACGAAGCCGTGCACACCTTCTTCAGGGCAGGCCCAGCCGGCATCCCGACGCAGACGGCGTTCAGCCAATCGACCCGTTGGGACACCCTGGACGTGGACCGCGCCGAAGGCTGCATCCGCTCGGTCGAACACGCCTATTCGCAGGAAGGCGGCCTCGCCGTGCTCTACGGCAACATCGCCCTCGACGGCTGCGTGGTGAAAACTGCAGGCGTGGACGAATCCATCCACGTCTTCGAAGGCACCGCAAAGATCTTCGAAAGCCAGGACAGCGCTGTGAAGGGCATCCTCAATGACGAAGTGAAAGCCGGCGACATCGTCATCATCCGCTACGAAGGCCCAAAAGGCGGCCCGGGCATGCAGGAAATGCTCTACCCGACCTCGTATCTGAAGTCCAAGGGCCTGGGTAAAGACTGCGCCCTGCTCACCGATGGTCGCTTCTCCGGCGGCACCTCTGGCTTGTCCATAGGCCATGCCTCGCCGGAAGCGGCCGCGGGCGGAGCCATTGGCCTGGTGCAGGATGGCGACAAGGTATTGATCGACATCCCCAACCGCAGCATCAATCTGCAGGTCAGCGATGAGGAGCTGTCTCACCGCCGCATCGAGCAGGACAAGAAAGGTTGGAAGCCCGCCGCACCGCGCGCGCGCAAGGTGACCACGGCACTCAAGGCCTACGCCCTGCTCGCCACCAGCGCCGACAAGGGCGCGGTGCGCAACAAGGCGATGCTGGAAGACTGACCGGCACTGCCTGTCATCCTTTCATCCATGCGGCCTTCTCTGGAAGGCCGTTCGCTTGAGGCTCCGATACCGCATCGTAAGACCAGCTTTGCTGGCGATTTCTGCCTTGGAATATCGCCAGCAGCTGGTTACAAAAGCACCACATGACGCGCCGGATCGCCGTCTCACCGGGGCGCGCTTGTCTACGCCTCGTCCAGTCCAGCTCAAGGCTGGTTATCCCCCTTCCATTGATTCCCGCCCGCCGGCTCTCGCGGCCACCGATACCGCGAATCTGTTGCAACCAGTCGTCGGTTTGTTATTCGCGCTTCTTCGCAGAAAACCTCGCTTGCGGGCTTTTATCCGCCTGTGGACGGAAATCACGTCAATTGGAAGCAAACTCGCGATAGTTGAAATGTATACAAATTGGTAGTCAATATGACAAACAATTGTCTACATTAGGCGAACAAGAACAACAGCGAGAAAGGGATCATCATGACAGCCTCATCCGCAAAAACATCTCCCGAGAAGCGTCCGGAAGATGAGAATCTCGGCATCGGTGCCAACCTGGCCTACGGCCTGCAGCATGTCCTGACCATGTATGGAGGCATCGTCGCGGTGCCGCTGATCATTGGCCAGGCGGCCGGTCTGTCGCCTGCCGACATCGGTCTGCTGATTGCCGCCTCGCTGTTCGCCGGCGGGCTCGCAACCTTGCTGCAAACCCTCGGCCTGCCATTCTTCGGTTGCCAGCTGCCGCTCGTGCAGGGCGTATCCTTTGCTGGCGTGGCGACCATGATCGCGATCATCGGCAGCGATGGCGCTGGAGGCATTCCCGCCGTGCTCGGAGCGGTGATCGCCGCCTCACTGATCGGTTTGTTGATCACGCCCATATTCTCGCGAATCACCAAATTCTTCCCGCCGCTGGTCACTGGCATCGTCATTACCATCATCGGTCTGACCCTGATGCCGGTTGCGGCGCGCTGGGCAATGGGCGGAAACAGTCAGTCACCGGAATTTGGCAGCATGGCCAACATCGGCCTGGCCGCCTTCACGCTGGCTGCCGTGCTACTGCTCAGCAAGCTCGGTAGCGCCAGCATCTCGCGGCTGTCGATCCTCCTGGCCATGGTGATCGGTACCGTAGCGGCGACTTTCTTTGGCATGGCCGATTTTTCCGGTGTACTCGACGGCCCGCTGGTAGCGTTGCCTACGCCGCTGCACTTCGGCATGCCGGAGTTTCATGTGGCAGCGATCCTGTCGATGCTGATCGTGATCATCGTCACCCTCGTGGAAACCTCGGCAGACATCCTCGCGGTCGGTGAAATCATCGGTACCAAAGTCGACTCCAAGCGTCTGGGTAACGGCCTGCGCGCCGACATGATTTCCAGCAGCCTGGCGCCTATCTTCGGCTCCTTCACCCAGAGCGCTTTCGCGCAGAACGTCGGCCTGGTCGCTGTGACCGGCGTGAAGAGCCGCTACGTAGTGGCCACTGCCGGCCTCATCCTGGTCACGCTCGGCCTGCTTCCGGTCATGGGCCGGCTGATCGCCGCTGTGCCCACCGCGGTACTGGGCGGTGCCGGCATCGTATTGTTCGGCACCGTAGCGGCGGCCGGCATCCGGACCCTGGCGCAGGTGGAATACCGCAACAACATGAATCTGATCATCGTCGCAGCCTCGCTCGGCTTCGGCATGATCCCCATCGCCGCGCCGAGCTTCTATCATCAGTTTCCGGCCTGGTTCGAGACCATCTTCCACTCCGGCATCAGCTCGGCGGCGATCATGGCGATCCTGCTGAACCTGGTGTTCAACCACCTGAAGGCCGGCAATTCGGACCAGCAGTCGGTATTCGTCGCCGCCAGCGAGCGCACCTTGCGCTATCGGGATATCGCCGCGCTGCATGACGGCGATTACTTCCGTGACGGCAAGCTCTACGACGGTCAGGGCAACGAAGTACCCGTGCTCAGCGCAGACGACCATGGTGCGTCTGCGACACCACCACGCGCCAAGGTAGCTGCAGCCACCAGTCCGACCAGCAGTTGAGAAAGGAACGCTCCGGATCGCCTGAAACTCGAGAAGTCCGGTCGCACTGAAAGAATGCCCGCTTCACCTGAAGCGGGCATTCTTTTAACGGATCGTCCGTGGGAGCCCGCAGACCGGTATGAATCATCCCAGCTACGGCGCGTGGTCGCGTTCCTGCCAGCAGTCAATTTCTTAGCGCCTCCCGCAACTCATCCTGCGCCTCGACCAGCTTGCGTTTGCGCTTTTCGATCTTCTCCGCAGATCCATCGTGCTGCGCCTCCTGTAGATCAGCCTCACGCTCAGCAACCTCGTTGTGCGCCTCGTCGATTTCATGCTGCCGCTCGGCCTGCAGCCCCGCTTCGGTACAACTCGTCTGCATCTTCCGCAGCGCGGTTTCCAGTCCGCGAATACGTCCATCGTTGCCCTGCTCACGGGTGTGATCCAGCTGACGGCGAATTTCCGCTTCCTTTCCGGCACAGCTTTCCTGTGCCTGGGCCAGGCCCGCGGCGAGCATCAGCCCGGCGATGGCGACTGCATATTTCATTCGTAGCACTCCTCTTAGTCCACAGACCCTAGCATTCAGCTTTCCACCGTCAACCTCTCACGACGCCGCACATGGCACTGTCCGCACATCGTTCCGGCCAGTAAAATCGCGCTCTTTTTCTGGAAAGATGGCCATGAGCGCTCCTGACAATCGCACCGCTACCGGAACACCCGACGATCTGGTCTACGGGCTCAACGACCGCCCGCGCCCTTGGATCGCCTTCCTCGCCGCGCTGCAGCACCTGCTCGCGATCATCGTGCCGATCGTCACGCCCGGCCTGCTGATTTGCCAGGCCATCGGCGTCTCGCCGCGTGACACCAACATCATCGTGTCCATGTCGCTGGTGATATCCGGAATCGCGACGTTTCTTCAGTGCAAACGCTTTGGCCCGCTCGGCGCCGGTCTGTTGATCGTGCAGGGCACCAGCTTCAATTTCGTCGGCCCGCTGATTGCTGGCGGCGTGTTGATGGTCAAGCAGGGCACGCCGGTCGAGGCCGTGATGGCCGCCATCTTCGGCGTGGTGATTGCCGGCTCCTTTATCGAAATGGGCGTATCGCGCGTGCTGCCGTTCATCAAACGCCTGATCACGCCGCTGGTCACCGGCATCGTAGTGCTGATGATCGGCCTGACGCTGATCAAGGTCGGCCTGATCAGCATGGGCGGCGGCTACGCAGCCATGGGCGACGGCACCTTTGCCAACCGCGAGAATCTGCTGCTTTCTGGCGTGGTGCTGGCGGCTATCGTCGTGCTCAACCGCTTGCCGGTGGTGTGGATGCGCAGCTGCGCCATCATCATCGCCCTGGCCATTGGTTACGCATTGGCCGCGTATCTCGGCCGCCTGGACTTCACCGGCATGCACGAAGCCGAGCTGTTCGAGGTACCGATGCCGCTGCACTTCGGCCTGGGGTTCTCCTGGAGCCTGTTCATCCCGATGGTGGTGATTTACCTGGTCACCTCCCTGGAAGCCATCGGCGACATCACCGCCACCAGCAAGCTTTCCCGCCAGCCGGTAGAAGGCCCGTTGTGGATGCAGCGCATCAAGGGCGGCGTGCTGGTCAACGGCGCCAATTCGCTGTTGGCAGGCGTTTTCAACACCTTCCCCAGCTCGGTGTTCGCGCAGAACAACGGCATCATCCAGCTGACCGGCATCGCCAGCCGCTACGTCGGCATGTGGATCGCCGTGATGCTGGTGGTGCTCGGCCTGTTTCCAGCGGTTGCTGGCGTGCTGCAAGCCGTGCCCGAGCCGGTGCTGGGTGGTGCGGCGCTGGTGATGTTTGGCGCAGTGGCGGCCGCCGGTATCAACATCCTTGCCGGCATTCAGCTGGATCGTCGCGCGCTGCTGATCATCTCCGTATCGCTGGCGCTCGGCCTGGGCTTTTCTCAGGTGCCGGAATTCCTCGCACATTTGCCACCGGCGCTGCGCAACGTACTCGAATCGGGCGTGGCGACCGGCGGCATTTGTGCCCTGCTAATGAACTGGTTCCTGCCCGAGTCGCCAGCCGCAACGCGCGAGCAGGCCTGATCACCCGAGGCGCTGACACACCTCATCGGCAATCGCCAAGGCTGCGGTCAGCCCTGGCGACTCGATGCCGAACAGATTCACCAACCCGGCGATGCCATGCTGCGCCGGGCCGTCGATGCGGAAATCCGCCGCCGGCTCGCCGGGGCCGCTGATTTTCGGGCGGATACCAGTGTAAGCCGGTTGCAGCGCGCCATCCGGCAGCGCAGGCCAATAGCGACGGATCGCGGCGTAAAAGTTGTCGGCGCGATGTGCATCCAGCTGGTAATCGAGTGACTCGACCCACTGCACGTCCGGGCCGAAACGGGCCTGGCCGCCCAGATCCAGCGTCAGGTGCACACCCAGCCCGCCGGGCTCGGGTAGCGGATAAATCAGATGCTTGAACGGTGTCGCCGTCGACAGGCTGAAATAACTGCCCTTGGCGAAATAGCGCGGCGGCATCGCCTCGACAGGCAGGCCGCGGGTACGGGCAGCAATCACCGGCGCCGCATGTCCGGCGCAGTTGATCACTGTCGTAGCGAGCAGCGTCATCGGTTCGTTACCACCGACATCGACACGCAATCCGGCATCCATGACCTCGATCGCCTTCACCGGTGCACGCAACGCCAACAACGCACCCGCTCCTTCGGCGTCGCCCTGCAGCGCCAGCATCAGCGCGTGGCTGTCGACGATTCCGGTGCTCGGTGACAGCAGCCCGGCGACGGCGCTGAGCTGCGGTTCCAGGGCTTTCACCTCGCCAGCATCGAGCCGCTGCAGATCGTCGACGCCGTTGGCTGCGCCGTGCTCCTGTAGCGCCTGGAGTCCGGCCAGTTGCGACTCATCGGTCGCCACGATCAACTTGCCGCAGCGCCGATAAGGTACGCCGTGGCTGTCGCAAAACGCGTAGAGCGCATCCCGCCCCGACACGCACAATCGCGCCTTCAGGGAACCTTGCGGATAGTAGATGCCGGCATGAATGACTTCGCTGTTGCGCGAACTGGTGCCCGTACCGATGGCTGTCTCAGCTTCCAACACCAACACTTCGCGCCCTGCCAGCGCCATAGCCCGCGCTACGGCCAACCCTACGACGCCGGCTCCGATGACGATGCAATCGACCCGTTCCATACACACCCCACTCCAAAACGGCCGCTAGACTGCCGCAATATCGAACCGCGGCCAAGTCTCGCTTGCCCAATGCTCAACACTCACAACAACTGGAGCCAGCATGCGCATCGGCGTCATCTCCGACACTCACGGACTGTTGCGGCCAGAGGCACTCGCCGTATTACAAGGCTGCGAGCGGATCATTCATGCCGGCGATATCGGCAAGCCCGAAGTGCTCGACGCGTTGCGAGCAATCGCGCCGCTGGAAGTGATCCGCGGTAATGTCGACACCGACGACTGGGCTGCGACGATTCCCGAGTGGCTGGACCTTCGGCTCGGCGGGCTGCGCATTCATGTACTGCATGATCTCAAGACGCTGGACCTCGACCCCGCCGCGGCGGGCATCGATGTGGTCATCGCCGGTCACTCGCATCAACCCGTGATCGAACAGCGCGAAGGCGTGCTTTACCTCAATCCCGGCAGTGCCGGACGCCGCCGCTTCAAATTGCCGATCAGCCTGGCTCTGCTGGATATCGAGGATGGCCAGCCGCGCGCTCAGCTGGTCACGCTTGGCTGACATTTAGCATTTGCGGAGATCGATCCGGGAATACAAGCAAGGATGCTCACCCCGCCGATTCAAGAGACAGCGAGACTCAGCGCCGCTGCCAAGTCTCGAAACTATGCGCGGGCGCCTCACCTACAGCCGCATGAGCTTGGCAATCGGTGCGTTGCCACTCGGCTTCTTCGAACGCCGGGAAAAAGGCATCACCTTCGGGATTCGCATCAATACGGGTCAGATAAAGACGCTGCGCCCGACCCATACCCTGTGCGTACAGCTGCGCCCCACCGATCAGCATCAGTTCGTCGACGCCCTGCTCGCGCGTCCACTGCTCCGCGCGGCGTAATGCATCGTCCAGGCTGGTGAAGGTTTCGGCACCGTCGAGCTGCAAATCCGGCTGACGGCTGACCACCAGATTCAGCCGACCCGGGAGCGGGCGACCAAGCGAATCCCAGGTTTTGCGGCCCATGATGATCGGCTTGCCGAGCGTCATGGCCTTGAAGTGTTTGAGATCGGCCGGCAAATGCCATGGCATTTTGTTATCGAGCCCGATGACGCGGTTTTGCGCGAGGGCGGCGATCATCGCGAGAGGAAGAGGAGTCTGATTCATGGCGGCGAGAATATCAGAGCGGTTAGCGACTGGTCAGCGACCGCTGGATAAACGTCGCGATCATCCAATCGTCATCCTCACTCCATCAAAGCGTCAACCGGCCGTCATTCAAGCGCGTCAATCTGATCGCTCCATCCCGAGGAGATGCCCCATGGCCCGCCATACCTGCGCGACCCTGCGCCACTGGATTACCGCCTGCAGTCTGCTGCTGCCGATCACCGCGTTCGCCGCCCCGGCTGACATGCCGAGCGACGCGAAGCTGCATGACGGTCGCGCCGAACCCAAACCGCTGATCATTGCCCACCGCGGCGCGAGCGGTTACGTCCCCGAACACACCCTCGGCGCTTATGCGTTGGCCATTCTGCAGGGCGCCGACTACATCGAGCCGGACCTGGTGATGACCCGCGACGGCGAACTGGTTGCGCGCCATGACAACGAACTAGGGCTGACCACCGATGTGTCTCAGCATCCTGAATTCGCTGATCGCAAGCGCACCCAGATGGTCGATGGCGTCTCGCTCACTGGCTGGTTCAGCGAAGATTTCACCCTGGCGGAGTTGAAGACGTTACGGGCGATCGAACGCATCCCGGAGATCCGCCCGGGCAATGCTCGGCTGGACGGCAGCCTGGAAATCCCAACGCTGCAGGAAGTCATCGATCTGGTGAAAACCATGCAGCTGAGCGAACGGCGGCGCATCGGTCTATATCCCGAAACCAAGCATTCCACGCATTTCCAGCAGCTCGGTCTGGCCATGGAAAAACCGCTGGTGCGCATCCTTCACCGCAACGGTTATGCGGGGCGCAACGCGCCGGTTTACATCCAATCGTTCGAGGTGGAAAACCTGAAAACGCTGAGCCGCCTGACCCAACTGCGCCTGGTGCAGCTGTTCGGCGGCGGCCAGCCCTACGACCAGCAGGCGCGCGGCAGCGATCTGACCTACGCGCAAATGGCCACCGCCGAAGGACTCAAAGCGATCTCGCGTTATGCGGCGGGCGTCGGCCCGGATAAAAGCTACGTCATTCCTCGCGACGCCAATGGCAACCTCGGCGAGCCCACCGACTTCGTGCCGAACGCCCATGCGGCGGGGCTCAAGGTTCATCCCTATACCTTCCGCGCCGAGAACGCCTTTTTGCCGACCAACCTGCGTAAAGGCGAGTCGCCGGCTGAACGTGGCGACGTCGAGGCCGATATTCGTGCGTACCTGGATGCCGGCATCGACGGGCTATTCATCGACCAGCCTGACATCGCGGTGAAACTGCGCGCGCAATAAGCTGCATCGAACAAGCCCGGCCAGGATAGCTGGGCCTTCCGCGGTTGATCGCAGGATCTGCAGCCAAGCCAGCTCAAGCAATCACGGCGGCCTCGTGCAACTCGGCCAGCCGCGTAGGGTGGGCTTCAGCCCACCGTTTGCAACCCTTGTCGGTGGGCTAAAGCCCACCCTACGGTGTGCCAACCGGGGCAGACGCGGAGCGGCCGTTCGGCCGCAACTTACCATCCGTTCAGCGAATCACAGCGGCCTGGCGCAGCGATGCCAGTTCGGCCTCGCTTTTGCCGAGCACTCGCTGCAACACCTCATCGGTATGTTGCCCATGCAGCGGCGGCGCCTTCATCGGCACGGTGGGCGTTCGCGATAACCGTAGCGGGCTTCGCACCATGCGCACCTCGCCGGCAACTGGATGCTCGGCGCTGATTACCAACTCGCGGTAGCGTGCCGTCTCGGTGTCGAACGCCTGAGCAACGCTCTTCACTTCCCCGACGGGAATCCCCTGGTTGCGCAGCGCGGCGATCAGCGCCTCGTTCTGCCACTCGGCAAAAGCCGTTTGAAGCAACGGCAGCAACTCTTCGCGGTGCTCGGTACGGCCCTTATTCTGAGAAAAGCGCGGATCGCCATGCAGCTCCGGCCGCTTCAACACCTCCAGGCAGAGCCTCCGGTATTGCTCGTCGTTGCCGACCGCCAGAGCGATGCTGCCGTCAGCGGTATCGAACAGCTGATAGGGGACGATGCTGGCGTGGGCGTTGCCGTAGCGCTGCGGCACCTTGCCGGTGTTTAGATAACCCGACGCGATGTTGGCAAGAAAATGCAGGGCGCTGTCGGACAGCGCGATGTCCACAGACTGGCCCAGACCGGACTTTTCCCGCTCGTACAAGGCGGCGAGTATTCCCTGCACCGCGTTCATCCCCGTGACCAGATCGATGAAGGCCACACCCAGACGCATGGGCTCGCCGTCTTTCTCACCGGTAATCGACATAAAGCCGCTTTCGGCCTGGATGATGAAGTCGTAGCCCGGCCGATTCTCCATCGGATTGCCGCGGCCGTAGCCAGTGATTGAGCAGTGAATCAGTCGTGGATTGACGGCCGCCAGCGTTTCGTAGTCCAGCCCGAGGCGCTTGAGGCTTGCCGGCAGAAAATTCTCCACCACCACGTCAGCCTCGGCAGCGAGGTCAAGGATGAGTTGGCGCCCTTGCGGCTTGCGCAGGTCCACCGCCAGGCTCTGCTTGTTGCGGTTGGCGCTGAGGTAATAGGTGGAAATCCCGACCTTAGCCGGCGGCATCCAACTTCGAGTGTCGTCGCCTTCCAGACTTTCGATCTTCCAGACCTCGGCACCGAGGTCAGCCAAGGCCATGGTCGACCAGGGTCCCGCCAGAATTCGGGTCAGATCCAGCACCTTGATACCGTTCAGAACGCTCATCACGGTCTCCATACTTGTAATAGTGGTTCGGCGAAGAAACCGAACTTGAACCAAACGGGTCGAAACCACAACTGTATGGAATCGCGCAACCGTTCGATTATCGAACGATTTCGTCCCTCTTTCAGACTTGCCAGAGAAAACATCGTTGTAAGGTGACCACGGTTCTTCTACAGCGGAATTGACCGAAGCGCCTTGATGGGCTTTCGTTCCTTGATCGACCCTAAAACAACTACAAAGGGAAGCTCCTATGACACCTCTCATCAAGCAGGCCATGCGCCTGTTGCTGCTGACTGCTGCTCTACCACTTGCCTCCTTTTCCACAAATGCCGCCGACTGGCCGACCGACACCGTTCGCCTGGTAGTGCCCTATGCGCCCGGCGGGACTACCGATGTGCTCTCACGCAAGGTCGCCGACCTGCTGCAAAAGGAAATCGGCACCGTGGTGGTGGAGAACCGTCCCGGTGCGGGTTCGACCATGGCCACGGGCCAATTGGCCCGTGGCGGTCGGGGCGCCGATCACAACATCCTCATGGCCTCGCCGGGCCACACCATCGGCCCCGTGATTTATAAAAAGCTGCCCTACGATCCAGTGAAGGATTTCAAGTTCATCCGCAACGTGATTGAGATTCCCAACGTCATGGTGGTTCCGGCCGACAGCCCCTATCACTCGGTTGCTGAATTCATCGAGGCGGCCAAGACCAAGGAAATGACCTTCAGCTCCGCCGGGGTCGGCAGCTCGATTCATATGTCCGGCGAACTGTTCAAGACCATGACCGACACCAAGATGACCCACGTACCCTTCCGTGGCAGTGGCGAGGCCTTGCCCGCGCTGTTAAGTGGCGATGTAGACGTATCGTTCGAAAACATGCCGACCGTGCTCTCGCATATCAAGTCCGGCAAGCTCAGGGCCCTGGCGGTCACCTCGGCCGAACCTTCGCCGTTTCTGACGGGGGTCGAGCCGCTGTCCAAGCTGGGTGCCGATCTCGGGCTCGCCGACTTTGTCACAACCGCCTGGTTCGGCCTGATTGCCGATGACAGCATGCCGGACGAGGCCGTGCAGACCTTGCAAACCGCACTGCACAAAGTCATGGACGATCAAAGCTTCAAGGACTTCGTGGCGCAGATCGGCGGTGAAGTGGCGAGCCAGGAAGGCGACGCGTTCCGCGACTATGTCGTGAAGGACATAGAGCGCTGGCAGACCGTCGCCGGCCAGGCCGAGCTCGAATAAGGGATATCTCGATGAGCGCTGCCACCAGTTATCCGCGCTGGGCCAACCTCAATACCCTGCTCGGGGCAATCTGGCTGTTGGCCGCGCTGGTGTTCATTTTTTATCTGGTGCCGAACTACATCGAAGAACCAGCGATGGTCGACAATCCGATGCAATCGCCACGCTGGCTCCCCCGAGTGGTCGGCTGGCTGGTTGGGGTGTTGTCGCTGGCGTTGATTATCGAAGGCTGTCTGCGCCCGCCAGTACGTGACGAGGCGCCGGACTCGGGCGGTCCGATCTGGCGCTGGTTGGTCATGCTCGCCGGGCTGGGCGCTTATTGGCTGCTATTCGAGCCGCTGGGCGCGATCGCCGCCGGCATTCTAGGCACCCTGCTGCTGTTCGCCGCGCATCCGGTGCGCAAACCCTGGCTCTACCTGCTGGCCATCGCCTTGCCGTGGCTGGTGAGTCTGTTGTTCATCCACGTCCTGAATGTTCCGCTGCCCTCGGGCACGCTCTGGGACTGACCGCCCCCTTATCCGCGAGTGACCTCATTGGAAGGTTTTTCTGAAGTCCTGAGTCTGTTTCTAAGCGTCGATAACTTCGTAGCGATCGGCATCGGCGTGCTGATCGGCGTGATAGTCGGTGCCATTCCCGGCCTGACCGCCACCATGGCCGTGGCCTTGGCGTTGCCGTTCACCTTCAGCCTTGAGCCCGTGACGGCCATTCTGCTGCTGGTGGGCATCTACAAGGGCGGCATGTATGGCGGCTCGATCACCGCGATTCTGATTCATACGCCCGGCTCGCCGGCAGCGGCGTGCACCTTGCTCGACGGCTACCCACTGACCCAGCAGGGCAAGGCGAAGAAGGCGCTGCAGATGGCGCTTTACGCATCGTGCATCGCCGATGTGCTGTCCAACCTGGCGCTGATTCTGTTCGCCTCCTACCTGGCAAAAATCGCGCTCAATTTCGGGCCGCCGGAGTTCTTCTGGCTGATCTGCTTCTCCCTGACCGTCATCGTTTCGATTGCCGGAGAATCGGCGGTCAAGGGCCTGATCGCCGCGAGTCTCGGAGTGATCGTCGCCTCCATCGGCATGGATGTGGTCTATGGCAGCCAGCGTCTTACCTTCGACAACTACAACCTGATGGATCGAGTGTCGTTCGTGCCGCTATTGATCGGCTTGTTCGCCGTACCGGAAGTCATCGACTTCTATCTGAAGAAGGCGGAGCCGCATATCCGCGCGGCCACCAGCGGCACCGGGCTGACACTGAAGGAGCTCAAGGCCAGCCTGAAAACCATCGTTCGCGGCTCGATAATCGGCGTGATCATCGGGGCGATCCCGGGTACCGGCGCTACCGCAGCGACCTTCATCTCGTATGGCGAAGCCAAGCGACGTTCGCCAAACGGCGCCAACTTCGGCAAGGGCGAACTGGAAGGCGTGGCCGCCGCCGAGTCGGGCAACAATGGCGTGGCCGGCGCGACACTGATTCCGCTGTTGTCGCTTGGCATTCCCGGCGACGTGATCACCGCGATCATTCTTGGTGCCTTCATGATTCACGGCCTGACGCCCGGCCCGGTGCTGTTCCAGGAGAACCTCACGCTGATCTATGCGCTGTTCTGCGGAATCATGCTGAGCTCGGCCGTCCTGCTGTGTGTCGGCCATGGGGTGATCAAATACTTCTCACTGGTCGCTGACATCCCGAAGGCGATCCTGCTACCGATCGTGCTGATGTTCTGCGTCTACGGCGCCTTCGCCGTGAACAACAGCACCTTCGACATTGGCCTGATGCTGCTTTTCGGCGTGGTCGGCTATGTGTTCAACCGCACGGGTTTCGCCACCGCGCCCTTCCTGCTCGGTTTCATCCTCGGCCCGATGTTCGAGGACAACCTGCGGCGCACGCTGCTGATCGGCCGCGGCGACCCGATGATCTTCTTTCGCGGGCCGATCACCTGGATCTTCATCGCCCTCACCGCGCTCTCGCTGTTCTTCGCTATCCGTCGTTACTGGCAGGAGCGCATCAGGGTTCGGTGATCAGAGGTGCAAAGATCTGGACAGAGCACCATTAACGGCCAGGACAAAGGGCAAGCGCTGCTTGGCGAACCGGCCTGCAGCTCTGCAGCGAACCGCGGAGCGATCAACTGATCAGCGGCGGAACGGCCATTCACGCTTCTGGCCGGCAACGGTTATCCTCAGGCCCGAGCCCCTCTACGAGAAACCGCGTGTCCGCACCTCCCCTGCCCCCATTGAATACGCTCGACCGCCTCTGGCTGACCGAAGCCGTGCGCTTGCGTGAAGAGCACGCCGGGCCGCTGGATGACGACGAGGCCAATCGACAGGCCCGCGCGCAAGGTGGCGAATTGCCTGAGCTGATCAAGTACCGCGCGCTGTGGCTGGCACGGCGTGACGGCTTGATCGAGGCACTGCAGCATTGGCGCCAGGGCGCACGGCTGGCGGGTTTTGCACTGATGCTGTTCGCACTGCTTACCGGCGCCGGGCTGGCGTTCACCGCGCTGGGCGACGGTGTGCGGTCGGTCAACGTGTTCTGGGCGCTGGGCAGCCTGCTTGGGCTGAATCTGCTGACGTTGCTCGGCTGGCTACTGAGCTTCCTCTTTGCCAGTGACAGCGGCGGCGCGTTGGGCCGGCTGTGGCTCTGGCTCAGCGAAAAGCTCGCCCGCGACGCCCGCGCGGTGCAATTGGCGCCGGCGCTGTTGGCGGTGCTGGAACAGCGGCGCCTCGGTCGCTGGCTGCTGGGGCTGGGCGTGCACGGGCTGTGGTTGCTGGCCATGGCCAGCGCGCTGCTGACCTTGCTGGCGCTGCTCGCCACGCGGCGCTACGGCTTCGTCTGGGAAACCACCATCCTCGGCGAAGGCGCCTTCGTCGGGCTGACCCAGGCGCTCGGCGCGCTGCCATCGCTGCTGGGTTTCAGCGTGCCGGATATCGAGCAGATCCGCGCCAGCGGGACCTTGAACAACGACTTCGAAAGCGCGCGACAGAGCTGGGCCGGCTGGCTGGTCGGCGTGGTGCTGATTTACGGCCTGCTGCCGCGCCTGCTGCTGGCGCTGTTCTGCCTGTGGCGCTGGCGGCGCGGTCGCGCCTTGCTCCGTCTGGATCTGCAACTGCCCACCTACCGCCTGCTGCGCGAGCGCCTGCAACCACCCAGCGAACGTCTCGGCATCAGCGACGCGGCACCGCAACAGTTGCCAATGCTCAGCGCAGGCGCTCAGCTCGATGGCAGTGAAGGCGCCGTGTTGGTGGCCATCGAACTGGACCAGAGCCATGCATGGCCACCGAAACTGCCGAAGTCGGTTGCCGATGCCGGCGTGCTGGACGATCGCGAGCAGCGTCGACGGCTGCTGGAACAACTCACGCGCTTCCCGCCCCAGCGCCTGGCGATCGCCTGCGACCCGCGCCGCTCACCGGATCGCGGCACCCTGGCCTTGATCGGCGAGCTGAGCCGCTGCGCTGCCGCGACCCGTATCTGGCTGCTCCAGGCACCCGCAGGCGAGGCGCTGGACAGTCAGCGTTTGCAGGACTGGCGACAGGCGCTGGACAGCCTCGGGCTGCCGTATTCCACCAGCGCACCGCTGACCTGGCTGGAGAGCGGCCATGATTGAGCAAGCGGGCGGCAAGCTCCTCGCTTCAGGCAGTAAGGGAAGAATTCGTAGGGCGGATGACGCTCTTTTCCACCGGAATGGCGACATACAGGAAGGTGGATGGCCTCATCCACCCTGCACGACTGGAGCGGCCATGATTGAGCGCATCCGCTCATCCATCGTAGGGCAAGCGAGACCCACTGATTGGGAGCTTTCGTTAGGCACCGTTGGCGAGAAGCACACGCCTTACTCCCGCCCAAGCCGCAGGGTGGCGGCGAGCCAAACGAGAGCCATCAGAACCGCAGGGGAACGCCCATGAGCACGCCCCTGAAGCTCGCCCTGGTCGGTCACACCAACGTCGGCAAGACCTCGCTGCTGCGAACGCTCACCCGCGATGTCGGCTTCGGCGAGGTGTCGCATCGACCGAGCACCACCCGCCATGTCGAAGGCGCCCGGCTGTCGGTCGATGGCGAGCCACTGCTGGAGCTGTACGACACGCCCGGTCTGGAAGACGCCATCGCCCTGCTCGACCATCTGGAACGAATCGAACGCCCCGGCGAGCGTCTCGATGGCCCGGCGCGTACCGCACGTTTTCTCGACGGCAGCGAGGCACGCCAACGCTTCGAGCAGGAGGCAAAGGTGCTGCGCCAGCTATTGGCCAGCGATGCCGGGCTCTACGTGATCGACGCTCGCGAGCCGGTGCTGGCCAAGTACAAAGATGAACTGGCGGTGCTCGCCGGCTGCGGCAAGCCGCTGCTGCCGGTGCTCAATTTCGTCGCCCAGCCCGGTCACCGTGAAGAACAGTGGCGCGAAGCGCTGGCGCGGCTGGGCCTGCATGCACTGGTGCGTTTCGACAGCGTGGCGCCGCCGATCGATGGCGAGCGCCGTCTGTACGAAAGCCTGGCGCTGCTGCTGGAGCAGTCACGCCCGAAATTGCAACGTCTGATCGACGATCATGAGGCTCAGGCCGCTGCGCGTCTCAGCGAAGGCAACCGTTTGATTGCCGAGCTGCTGGTCGATGTCGCCGCCTGCCGTCGCAGCGTCGCTGCCCAGCCGGAGCTGGAACGCGGAGCGATCCGCGAACTGCACGACGCCGTTCGCGCCCGCGAGCAGCGTTGTGTCGAAGCCTTGTTGCGTCTCTACGGCTTCCGCCCACAGGACGCCGCAGCCGCCGACCTGCCCTTGCTCGATGGCCGCTGGGGTGACGACTTGTTCAATCCCGAGACGCTCAAGGAACTGGGCGTGAAGATCGGCGGCGGCATGGCGGCGGGCGCGGCGGCCGGGGCTGGTGTCGACCTGATGGTCGGCGGCATCACCCTCGGCGCCGCCGCGCTGCTCGGTGCCATTGCCGGCGGCGGTGCACAAACGGCGCGGCATTACGGCAATCGACTGTTGGGCAAGCTCAGAGGCCAGCGCGAACTGAGCGTAGATGATGCCGTGCTGCGCCTGCTCGCCCTGCGCCAGCGACAGTTGCTGGCTGCCCTTGCTGCTCGTGGGCATGCCGCGGTGGAAGCCATTCGCCTTGATGCACCGGACGACAAAGCCTGGCGCGAAGGCAAGCTACCCGAGGCCCTGCATCGCTGCCGTGCGCATCCGGAGTGGTCATCGCTGACTCCTGGCACCCGGCTGCAGGACAGCGAACGCCTGGCGGTGCTTGATGCACTGCAGGCTGAATTGCGCGGAGATTGAGCCTCGCGTACCCCATTGGTGGGCTGAAGCGGAACGCCGCCCGGCCCACCCTACGGTGCCGAGGCAGGGCTTCGGTAGCCATGTAGGATGGGCTGGGTGTGTTCCGCTTTAGCCCACCAATCACGTCACAGAGCCTCGCGCCTGGTGCCCATAAACGCCCCGCAAGGGCGGCAACTGCGTAGGGTGGGCTTCAGCCCACCGCTCGTCACCTCATCGGTGCGAGTACATCTGTCATCGCGCTGGCCTTGAGGTTTTTTACCGGCCCACCACCGTCACGCACGCACCGGCCGGCCACTCTCGGCCGCAACTGCCGGGCGGCCAAAACGCATGGTACCCAGCGTCGCCAGCATGATTAACAAACCGCCGGCCCATTCCGTCGGCGTTAACCGCTCACCGAGCCAGAGCCCGGCGATGATCGCGCCGAATAGCGGCTCGGAGCCCATCAGCAGCGAAACCCGCGTCGCGCTGATACGGCCCAGCGCCAGGTTCTGCACGTAGAGCGCGAACAGCGTGGCGAAAAACACCAGGTACAGCGTTGCGACCCAAAACGCCGCGCTTTGCGGTAATGCCGGCAAACCGCCTGGTAGCGTGAAACCTAAAATCAGACAGCCCGCTGCGACCACCCCACTCTGCACCGCGGTCAACGCCAACGGCGGCACCTGCAGATCAGCGGTCAGCCGCCGGGTCAGGCACACCAACAGGGCACGCAGCAGCGCCGCCGCCAGCATCAATCCATCGCCCAGGTTGAGCGATATCGCCATGCCGCCGGTCAGCAGCCAGACGCCAGCCAGCGACAGCGCGCTGGCCGCGAACAAGAGATTGCCCGGACGCTGACGCAGCATTGCCCACTCCACGAAAGGCGTGAACACCACGCACAGGCTGATCAGAAAGGCGGCATTGCTGGCACTGGTGAGCGCCACGCCCCAGGTTTCGCAAAGGAAAATGCCCAGCATCACCAAGCCAAGCGGCAATCCGGGCCGAACCGCGCGCTGCCCGTCACCACGCAGCTGCGGCAGTAGCAGGAGAAAAGTCAGGCCAAAGCGAATCGCCAGAAACCCCAGCACCGGATAGAACCACAACGCCTGCTTGGCCACCGCGTAGCTGCTGCCCCAGATGATCGCCACCATCAGCAGCATGGCATCGGCCAGCCAGAGATTGCGTCGTGCTACACCGCGCCAAGTCTGCATCATGCTCACCGTTTCAATTGAACGGGCCGATTGTCCATTGATACGCTGAGGTCGATAATCCAGCGTTCCGACAAAGGACTTGTTCGCCATGAGAACGAATGACAAGGCAGCGCTGCTACCCGGCATGGCCGTGTTCGTGCGTGTGGTCGAGGCGGGTAGCTTCTCCGCCGCGGCCCGGCAGCTGGGTACCACCGCGTCGGCCGTGAGCCGACAGGTGGCGCGGCTTGAGCAGGAATTGTCGCTGCGGCTGCTGGAGCGCACTACGCGCCAACTGCGGCTGAACTAGGCCGGCAGCGAGTTCTACCTGCATTGCCGAACGATGCTCGACGCCGCCGACCAAGCCCTGGCCATCGGCGAACGGTTGATGAGCAGCCCACGCGGTCTGGTGCGCTTGAGCGTGCCCAAGGCCTACGGCAAGTTCGTCATCAGCCCATTGATGCCAGGCTTTTTACAGCGTTTCGCCGATGTCGACGTGCAGCTGCATATCAGCGACCAGAGCCCGGATTTGATAGAGGACGGCTTCGATCTTTTGATCCAGGTCACCGATCAGCCACCGGAAGGGCTTGCAGGCAAACCGCTGGGGCCGGTGCGCCAGCTGCTTTGTGCGAGCCCGGAATATCTGGAACTGCACGGCACGCCGCAGCACCCTCAGGAATTACTCAGGCACAGCTGTCTGTATCTCGGCGAACGTGCCGGGGATAACCGCTGGCATTTCAGCAACGACGAGCAGCAGGAGGTGGTGACGGTGCGCGGTCGCTACATCAGCAATCACAGCGAAGCGCGACTGGAAGCGGCGTTGGCGAATATAGGCATTACCGTCCTGCCGCATTTCACTGCGGCGCAGGCACTGGCCAATGGTCGGCTGTGCGAAGTACTGCCGCAGTGGCGCTATACCGGCTCGTATCAGGGCGCCGCCTGGCTGCTGTGGCGGCAGAACCAGCACCTGCCGCCGAAACAGCGGGTGCTGATCGATTATCTGAGCGAGGCGCTGCTGCCACGCTGAGTAGCGTAGATCGCACGGGCACCTTCGGGCGGCTTGTGGTGGGCTGAAGCCCACCCTACGGAGCGCTTCAGCCCACCGACTAGACCGGGGCTTTGGTAGGGTGGGCTTCAGCCCACCAACCTACCAGCCCACCGAGCAGCCTCAGGCGACTTTGGTGGGCTAAAGCCCACCCTACAATCCTGAACGGCCTACTCTACGGTGCGGGAGCGGAGCGCCGCCTACCAGAGCAGAGCTCGGCGATTCAGTCGCGCTTGTTGGCGACTTCCTCGGCCATGCGTGTCAGGCCCAGGTGACGTACGTCGGTGCCGCGTACCAGGTAGATCACCATTTCCGCGATGTTGCGTGCATGGTCGCCGATTCGCTCCAGCGAGCGCAGCACCCAGATCACGCTGAGTACGCGGGAGATCGAGCGTGGATCTTCCATCATGTAGGTGACCAGCTCGCGCAGCGCGGTCTTGTACTCGCGGTCGACGGTCTTGTCGTACTGCGCCACCGACAGCGCCAGCTCGGCGTCGAAGCGGGCGAACGCATCGAGCGACTCTCGCACCATCTTGCGTACCTGATCGCCAATATGACGCACCTCGACGTAGCCGCGCGGTGACTCGCCGTCTTCGCACAGCTCGATGGCGCGGCGGGCGATCTTGGTCGCTTCATCGCCGATGCGTTCCAGGTCAATGACGGACTTGGAGATGCTGATGATCAACCGCAGGTCGGACGCGGCAGGCTGACGTCGTGCGAGGATGCGAATGCATTCCTCGTCGATGTCACGCTCCATGTGGTTGATCTGGTCATCCACATCACGCACCTGCTGCGCCAGCCCAGAATCGGCCTCGATCAGCGCAGTGACCGCATCATTGACCTGCTTCTCGACCAGACCGCCCATGGCCAGAAGATGACTGCGCACCTCCTCAAGCTCGGCGTTGAACTGCTGGGAGATGTGTTGGGTGTGACTGTCTTTCATTTTTTCGCTCCGCGAGCCACAGGCTGCAGGCTACAGGCCGCAGGCTGTAAAGGGTTGTGTGTCGCCGACTGAGCCACGCTTCTGGCCTGAAGCCTGTCGCCTGAAGCCGCCGCGCGGTTAACCGTAGCGCCCCGTTATGTAGTCTTCGGTCTGCTTCTTGTCAGGATTGGTGAACAGGGTATCGGTATCGCCGTACTCGATCAGCTTGCCCATGTACATGAAGGCCGTGTAGTCGGAGACGCGCGCGGCCTGTTGCATGTTGTGGGTGACGATGACGATGGTGTACTTGGCCTTGAGCTCGTAGATCAGCTCCTCGACTTTCAGCGAGGAGATTGGATCGAGCGCTGAGCTCGGCTCGTCGAGCAGCAGCACTTCGGGCTGCACGGCGATGGTACGGGCGATCACCAGACGCTGTTGCTGACCACCGGAAAGACCCAGTGCCGACTCGTGCAGGCGATCCTTCACTTCTTCCCACAGCGCCGCGCCCTTGAGCGCCCATTCGACCGTCTCGTCGAGCACGCGCTTCTGCTTGATGCCCTGAATGCGCAGGCCGTAGACCACGTTCTCGTAGATGCTCTTGGGGAACGGGTTAGGCTTCTGAAACACCATGCCGACGCGACGGCGCAGGTCAGCGACGTCTTCGCCCTTGCGGTAGATGTTGTGGCCGTCGAGGTTGATGGCGCCTTCGATGCGGCAGCCGTCCACCAAGTCGTTCATTCGGTTGAAACAGCGCAGCAGCGTGGACTTGCCGCAACCGGACGGACCGATAAAGGCGGTCACGCGCTGGCGCGGGATGTTCATGCTGACGTTGTACAGCGCCTGCTTTTCGCCGTAGTAGAGGCTCAGGTCGGGCACTTCGATGGCCACGGGCTCGTTGGCCAGATCCAATGCGCGCTTGTCACGACCCAGCGCCGAGATGTCGATGGTATGCGTCTTTGCTTGTGACATGGTGTCTCCTTCGGAGGCTGTAGGCTTCAAGCTGCAGGCTACGGGCCGGCTCTTGCCTGACGCCTGCAGCCTGCGGCCCATAGCCGCCTTAATGATCAAGCGCTTTGTATTTTTCGCGCAGATGGTTACGAATGACGACCGCACTGAGGTTGAGCGTCGCGATCACCAGCACCAGCAGAAACGCCGTGGCATAAACCAATGGTCGTGCCGCCTCGACGTTGGGGCTCTGGAAGCCGACGTCGTAGATGTGAAAACCCAGATGCATGATTTTCTGATCGAGGTGCAGATAGGGATAATTGCCGTTGAGCGGCAGGCTCGGCGCCAGCTTGACCACACCGACCAGCATCAGCGGCGCGACTTCACCGGCGGCGCGCGCCACGGCGAGAATCAGGCCGGTCATCATCGCCGGGCTGGCCATCGGCAGCACCACTTTCCACAACGTCTCCGACTTGGTGGCGCCGAGGGCCAGCGAGCCTTCGCGCAGGATTCGCGGAATCCGTGCCAGCCCTTCCTCGGTGGCGACGATCACCACCGGCAGTGTCAGGATCGCCAGGGTCAACGATGCCCACATCAGGCCCGGCGTGCCGAACACCGGTGCCGGCGCCGCTTCGGGATAGAAGATGCGGTCGAGCGAGCCGCCCAGCACGTAGACGAAGAAGCCCAGGCCGAACACGCCGTAGACGATCGAAGGCACGCCGGCGAGGTTGTTCACCGCGATGCGGATGATCCGGGTGAGCACGCCCTGCTTAGCATATTCGCGCAGATACACCGCGGCGATCACGCCGAACGGGGTGACGATCACGGCCATGATCAGGGTCATCAGCACGGTGCCGAAAATGGCCGGGAAGATACCGCCTTCGGTATTCGCCTCGCGCGGCTCGTCACTGACGAACTCCCAAACTTTGGCAAGGTAGAAGCCCAACTTGTCGAACGTCGACATGGCATTCGGGCGATAGGCACGTACCACCTTGCCGAGGCTGATCTCCTTCTCCTGGCCATCCATGGTGCGCATCGTGAGGCTGTCGCGGTTGAAGCCGTTATAGAGCGCGATCAGCTCACCTTCCAGCGTCTTGTATTCGGCATCCCATTGCGCGCGCTCGGTGTCGAGCTGTGCCTGGGCCGCGGCGTCGAGCTGATCGTCGAGTTCCAGCTTGCGGGTCTTCAGGCGCAGGCGCTCGAGGCCATGGTTGATGCGGCCGATATCGACCTGCTCCAGGCGGGCGATCTGCGCGTGCAGCTCATCGATGCGCTCGATACGCTGCTGCAGTTCCGCCCAAGCGGCATCACCTTCGGCGACTAGCTGACCGCTTTCCTTGACGTTCAGCAGCTCGCCATAGAAGTTGCCCCACTCGCGACGCTCCAACGCGACCAGCTCGGCGGGCTTGCGTTGATTGCTCAGCCATTCGCCGATAACCCAGGAGAAGTCCGCGCCATAGACCTCGCGGTTGCCTACCTTGAGCAACTCGCGAGTCATGAACTCACCGCCCTCGACATCCACCGGCAAGCCACTGGCAGCCAGACGTGCGCGCGGTACTTCTTCGGCCTGTACCACTTCGCCGGCCATCACCCGGGGCTGGGCGCCGGGCACCTGATAATCGGCGACCACGATGTCGGCCGGCCAGAAGTGCTCAAGTCCGCGCACGGCTATCACCGCCAGCAGGCCGAGTGTCATGATCACGGCGATGGAGACGGCGCCGGCGTTCATCCAGACCCAGGGGCTGCCGCTCTTGATCCAGGTTTTCAGCGAATCCTTTTTCACGGATCGATACCTTTGTCGAAATCTTGTCGCAGCCGCAATCGGCTGCGTGCTTGCGCGCCCGCAGGCGCGGTTACAGGCTGGCGTACTTGCGACGCAGGCGCTGGCGGATCAGCTCGGCCAGTGTGTTCATCACGAAGGTGAACATCAGCAGCACCATCGCAGCGAGGAACAGCACGCGGTAGTGAGTGCTGCCCACTTCCGACTCGGGCATTTCCACCGCGACGTTGGCCGCCAGGGTGCGCATGCCTTCGAAGATGTTGGCTTCCATGATCGGCGTGTTGCCGGTGGCCATCAGCACGATCATGGTTTCGCCCACGGCGCGGCCCATGCCGATCATCAGCGCCGAGAAGATGCCCGGGCTGGCGGTCAACAGCACCACGCGGGTAAGCGTCTGCCAGGGCGTCGCACCGAGCGCCAGGGAACCTAAGGTGAGGCTTTTGGGCACACTGAAAACGGCGTCTTCGGCGATCGAATAGATTGTCGGGATCACCGCGAAGCCCATCGCCAGACCGATCACCAAGGCGTTGCGCTGATCGAAGGGGATACCCATGTCGTTGGACAACCACAGGCGCATGTCACCGCCAAAGAACCAGTTTTCCAGATGACCGCTGACCGCCAAGGAGCCCCAGCCCACCGCCAGGATCACCGGAATCAGCAGGACCGCTTCCCAACCATCCGGCACACTCAGGCGGATGTTTTCCGGCAGACGGCTCCAGAACCAGCCGGCGAGCAGGATGCCGATCGGTGTGAGCAGCAGCAGACTGAAGATGCCGGGCAGATGGTTTTCCAGATACGGCGCGAGAAACAGCCCGGCGAAGAAACCGAGGATCACCGTCGGCAGGGCTTCCATCAGCTCGATCACCGGCTTGACCTTACGGCGCAGCGCCGGGGCCATGAAGTAGGCGGTGTAAAAGGCTGCACAGATTGCCAGCGGCGCCGCCAGCAGCATCGCGTAGAACGCCGCCTTGAGCGTGCCGAAGGCCAGCGGTGACAGGCTCAGCTTGGGCTCGAAGTCGCCGGTCGCGGAGGTCGACTGCCAGACGTAATCCGGCTCCGGATAGCTCTCGTACCAGACCTTGCCCCAGAGCGCGCTCCAGGAAATCTCCGGGTGCGGATTGTTGATCACGAAGCGCTGCAGCTGGTCGCCCGACTCCACCAGCAGTCGGGTAGCTCGGGGCGACATTGCCGCGACCGCCGCGCCGTCGGCGACCTGCTCGGTTAACAGGGTGCGATGTGCCGTGCTGTGGAAGATGCCGAGGGTGCCGGCGTTGTCGAGGGCGAGAAAGCCCTTGCGGCGCTCTTCCGAAATGATCTGGGTGATCGGCTGGCCGTCCAGTTGGAAGTTGCGCACGTTCTTCAGCTCGGACTGACCGCCGTCGCCACGCACCATGAACCATTGGCCGATGCCACCGGCCGAATCGCCGACCATCAACGAAATGCCACCGAGCAGCGATGCGACGGTGGTGATTTCACCCTTGCCGGCCAGTAGCTTGTAACGCCCGTTCAGTTGCTTACGGCGCAAGTCGAAGACATCGACGCTGGCGTGGCCGCTCACCGCAAACAGCCACATGTGCCGCGGGTCGATGCGCAGCGCCTTGATCGGCTCGGAAAGTTGCGGCAGCTCCAGACGCTCCTCTTCCAGACTGGTCTCGCCGGTCAGCAGGTTTTCCGTGGCGGAGATGCGCAGGGCTTGCAGCGCGCCGTCGGTGGCGCCAGCGACCATCAGCGTCTTGCCATTCAGGCTGACAGCGGCGTGGGTAATGGGGCGGCCTTGCGGGTCGAGCTGCAACGGCGCTTCGCCAAACGGATAGTCCAGCTGCGGAGTGATGGTTTTCTTGCCGTCCGGGTAGCTGATCTTGTAGTTGTGCTCGGCGACCAATACCTGGCCATTGTCCAGACCGAGCACGAAGCGGCGGTTACCCGGTGTGTCCTGACCGATCGAGACGATACGGCTGCCAGCAGGCAGCGGCAGCTCGATGTTGCGCAGAGATTCGCCGGTCTGGACGCTGAAGAAGCGCACCTGACCATCGCTGCCGAGGCGCATGGCGACCTGATTCTGCTCTTCCATCGCCAGCAGCAGCGGCTCGCCGGCATCGGCCAGCCAGGCAGGTTGCTGCGCGTCGCGTGCCTCCAGCTCGGCCCCCTGAAACATGGGCAGGACGACCTGGGCGAGGTAGAAGAAAATGAGGGTGATCGCACCGAGCACGGCGAGGCCACCGATGGAGACATACCAACGCGCCAGGTTGTCTTTCAGCGCGCGGATGCGGCGCTTGCGTTGCAGCGCCGGAGTATTGAAGTCCAGCCGTTGCACATCGGAATTCGCGCTCATGGTCTCTATATCGTTCATGCGAAGGTCCTGGCCGCTCAGGCCGCTAAAACTGCTGCGCTCGGTTGAGCACGCGTCGTTTCCACTGGCTGCTGATGGGCCGGTCGGGCGCCTAATCTAACCAAGCTGTGTGACAGAAAAATTACAGCAGGGTGACGCGACGACGCCCACCAGCGCGAAAAGCGTGGCGGGCGTTGTACTCAGGCTCGCGGCGGATGCGGCAAGCCTGGCATCAGGTCTTAGTTTTCCAGACCCAGTTCCTTCAGCGTCTTGTCGACGACTTTCTTCGGCAGCGGGATGTAGCCGTCCTTGACCACGACTTCCTGACCCTGCTTGGAAAGCACTAGCTTGAGGAATTCGGCGTCGATCGGGCTCAGCGGCTTGTTCGGCGCCTTGTTGACGTAGACGTAGAAGAAGCGAGCCAGCGGGAACTTGCCGGCCAGGGCGTTCTCTTCGTTCGCCTCGAACGCCTCGCCACCCTTGGACAGGGGAACGGCGCGGACACTGGAGGTTTTGTAGCCGATGCCCGAGTAACCGATGGCGTTCAGGGTGCTGGAGATCGACTGCACCACCGAGGCCGAACCTGGCTGCTCATTGACGTTGGGTTTGTAATCTCCCTTGCACAAGGCTTCTTCCTTGAAGTAGCCGTAGGTGCCGGATACCGAGTTACGCCCAAACAGCTGAATCGGCTTGCTCGCCCACTCACCGGTCAGGCCCAGCTGGCCCCAATTGGTGATGTCCTGCTCGCCACCGCACAGGCGGGTACTGGAGAAGATCGCGTCGACCTGTTCGATATCCAGACTCTTGATCGGGTTGTCCTTGTGCACGAACACGGCCAGTGCGTCGATGGCGACCGGTACAGCGGTCGGCTTGTAGCCATACTTTTCTTCGAAGGCCTGAATCTCGTTGTCCTTCATCGGGCGGCTCATCGGCCCGAGATTGGCAGTGCCTTCGGTCAGCGCCGGCGGAGCGGTAGAGGAACCGGCGGCCTGAATCTGGATGTTGACGTTCGGGTAGCTGCGCTTGAAGTCTTCCGCCCACAGCGTCATCAGGTTGGCCAGAGAGTCGGAGCCGACGCTGGACAGGTTACCGGATACACCGGACGTCTTCTCATAGGTCGGCAGCGCCGGGTCAACAGCGGCAACTGCGTTGGCAGCGCCTACGCCAGCGGCAACAAAGGTCAGGGCCGCCATCAAACGATTCAGTGTCATACCTTGCTCCTAGCAGGGGTGTGCTCGAGTGTGTTGGAACGGGGGCCATTGTCTGCAGGCCGTGTGAACACTCTATGAACGGAATATGACAATCTGGTGACGATCAGTAACTTGCTCCATGTCGGTCGCTGCCGCTGCATACAGCCGCTATACTCGGCCCGGCCCGCACTACCGTGGGCTTCCGCGCCAGAACAACAAACGCGCCGCGAGTCCGATCCGATGAATGAATACGAACAGGAAGACCCAATCCCGCAGGGCGACCTCGCCCTTCAGCTGACTGCCCTGCCACGGGAAACCAACGGCTTCGGAGATATTTTCGGTGGTTGGCTGGTTTCGCAGATGGATCTGGCGGGAACCGCAATGGCCAGCCGCGTGGCCGCCGGCCGCGTCGCAACGGTCTCCATCGATCGCATGGCCTTCATGGTGCCGGTGGCAGTAGGTGCGCAGCTGTCTTTCTATACCCAGACGCTGGACGTGGGGCGCAGCTCGATTCGCATGCTGGTGGAAGTCTGGAGCGACGACCCGCTCTCCAGCGAATGGCGCAAGGTCACCGAAGCGGTGTTCGTCTTCGTCGCCATCGACGGCAGCGGCCGCACCCGCCCGGTTTCACCGCGCCGCTAAGCACATATCAAGCAGCCTTCGGCTGTGCAGCGTACATGGCGTAGCGATTCTTGCCGGCCTGCTTGGCTTGGTACAGCGCGGCGTCCGCAGCCTGATAAAGCTGCTCGGGGGTATACCCTGGCTGCAACATGGCAATTCCGATGCTTGAAGTGACCTTCCCGCTATGTGCCGAAGCCGGATGTGGCAGCGCCCGCTCAGCGAGCATCGCCAACAGCTGACTGGCGATCGATTGCGCCGACTCGGCGTCGCAGTGATAGAGCAACAACGCGAACTCCTCACCGCCGACCCGCGCCGCCAAGTCCAATGGCCGCCGCGCGAAGCGCCCGAGCAGTTCGGAGAACTCTCTGATCAGCGCATCGCCAGCCGGATGGCCGAGGTTGTCGTTGTAACTCTTGAAGTTGTCCAGATCGAGCAGCAGCAATGCCAGCGGTTGGCGCTCGCGCCGCGCCTGCAACAGCGTCTGCTGCAGCGCCATATCGAAGCGGCGGCGGTTAGCCAGCCCGGTCATCGCGTCGTGCTGCGCGACCCAGCCCAGCAGCTTGCGCATGAGGAATTGCTCACGCTGCGAATATTCGTGGACATAACGACCAATCGCCCCGAGCACCAGCAAGATCAAGTAATAGCTGACCGAAATCCAATGCACGTGCATCTCGCTGGCCGGAAGAATCATTGCGGCGATCAGCACATCGAACAAGACGATCGTCGCCGCGCAGCTCAACGCGCGCCAGAAGGTAATGCCAAGAAAGAAAAACGAACAAACGATCAGCAGGCCGGCGCCATAGCGAATGGTCAATTCAGGCTGCATCGTCTCGTATTGGATATCGATCCGCGCCGCGACCAACCCAATTAGCACGATAAATAGCGGGAATAGCCGATTGGCAATGACACGCGCGCGCCTGTAGAGAAGAGCCACAACCAGAATCGCCATCCCAGGCATCATCTGTAGCAGACGCAGCAAGGTCAGCTCGCGCAGCCAGCCCGGGTCCGAATGCGCGAATAGCTGCTGTTCAACATAGAGATAACCGCCTACCACCAATATCAGAAGGCAGGCGCCAAGCTGCTGGGCCAAGCGGGCTTGCCGGTTCAGATAATGGCGAAACTCACGCTCCAGTTCAGGCGCAAATGACAGGCGGCGAAAACCTTGGCGCAGCTGCGTCCCGTAGGGCGTATCCCGAAAATCTTCGGCGGATTGGTTTTCGAGAAATTGCATCGACGGAGCTCTTGTACAGGCGCGCCGCATGATATCACTTAGATATCATTGCGCTCGCTTTCCCGATGAACGCGCCCAGTGCCGCCGAGTAAGCGCTGCCCACATCTGGGTTGCGGCCGCAGGCGCGACGCTCCACTATCCACCCACCTGCACCGTTGGATGTATACGCGTGACTGTCCTTCTGCTCGCTCTCTGGCCCCTGTTCGCCCTGATTGTTGCCGGCTATTTTTTGCGGCTGCGTGAATTTCCCAGCGAAGCCTTCTGGCCTGGCGCAGAGCGAATCAATTACTTCGTCCTGTTCCCCGCCTTGCTGTTCAGCAGCCTGGCCACCGCACCACTGGATAACCCTGCACTGCCGCGACTGGCCGGGGCGGTGATGCTGGGTCTGGGGCTGGCATGGCTCGCACTGTTGATAATGAAGCGTGTGCGCGGCTGGCCTGCCGCTCGCTTCGGGGCGTTTGCCCAGGGCGCGCTGCGCTTCAATACCTACCTCGGCCTCGCGGCGGTGGGCAGTCTGTTCGGCAAGGAAGGTCTGGCCCTGGCGGCGTTGATGCTGGCGCTGATGGTGCCGACAGTGAATGTCATGTCGGTCTGGGCGCTGACCGCTGAGCGTGGCATCAGCGTGCGCTCGCTCCTGCTGCCGATCGTGAAGAACCCGCTGATTCTTGCCTGCTTGACCGGCGCCCTGGTCAATTTTTCCGGCCTCGGCCTTCCTGGGGGCACCGACCGCCTGCTGAGCCTGCTGGCCGCCGCCAGCCTGCCGCTGGGCCTGCTCTGCGTAGGGGCGGCCTTGAAGCCGAAGGAGTTAGGCGGAGAGATCCCAGCGCTGGGCTGGAACAGCGCACTGCGCCTGCTCGCCGTTCCGTTACTTGCATACGCCGTGGCTCGCCTGCTCAACCTGCCGGCGATGGAGACGACCATCATCGTGCTGTTCTTCGCCCTGCCCACCGCACCGACTGCCTATGTCCTGACCCGCCAATTGGGCGGCGATAGTCATCTGATGGCGGGCATCATCACCCTACAAACCTTGTTAGCCGCCGCCAGCCTGCCGCTGGTACTGACACTGCTGGGCAGCTGATCCGTTGACGATCGGCCTAGCGCACCACTTGGCTACGTAATGTGCGCAGCAGCAAAAGCGCCATACCCAAACCAAAAGTAGCCAGTACCAGCAACGGGCCAAGATGGCCAACCAACTCCTGTAACCAGACCAGAAGGCGTACCAAGACACCAAAGCGCCTGCCGTCGGCATCGGGATCGGTCACGTAGGCGCCCTGCTCCCATATTTCGTAAGCCGCTTTGAGCGGTAACAGCGTCAGCGGAATCAACACCAGGCAGATCCAGTAACCCGTCCGACGGCGCGGGCCGAGCAGGCCCCAGGGTTGATAAGCGGCACGAATAAGCTGAAAGAAACAAATAGCGTAATAACCCACCAGCAGCAGGAAAAATCCGTTGGCAAGCGAAGGCGCTATCCAGACGGCACGTAGCGTGGCGCCCATCAGTAGCAGGCTGAGCAAGGCCCAGGTGGCAAAGAAAAGCTTTTTCATCGGTTGTTCCGATTGTCGGGTTTTGCAAAGACGCATCGGAACAGATTTCAGCCGCGCAGACGCACAACCGCTTCACGGAAACGGGCGCTATACAGGTTGTGTGAAAACGTCGCGAGCGATGGTTAGGCGGGGGCGCCCAAGCAAGAACTAGGCGTCTCCATAAAAACAGGCGAGGAAGCGGACTGGCCTCGCATCCGAGCCTTTTAACGCGGCATAACCGAGCGCAGTGGTTTTCGCACGGTCTGTATGCGCGGCGCGGGCTTCGATCACGCTAACGCCCGCTGTCAGAACAGGCTCATCTGGTCGCCTGGTGGCTCGTTGGGGTGTTGCTGCGCGATCACCCGCTCGACAACCGGCTGCGGCGCTCCGCCCAGAGCGAGGCGATCTGCCAGTCCAGCTGCACGCTCGGCGCGGGTACTCACCGCCTCGGCCAGACGCGCTGGCAATGCCCAGATTTCCACCTTCTGCTTGGCGCGGGTAATCCCGGTGTAGAACAGCGAGCGGGTCAGCAACGGGCTGGGTTGCTCCGGCAGGGCCAGCAGCACTTCGGTGAATTCCGAGCCTTGGCTCTTGTGCACGGTCATGGCGAAAGCACTGTCATGGCTTGGCAGCCGCGCCGGGGCGAAGCCGCGATAGCCCTCATCGCCTTCGAAGTAAACGCGCAGGCCGTGTTCGGTTTTCAGGCACAGGCCGATGTCGCCGTTGAACAGGCCCAACGCATAGTCGTTCTGCCGAACCATCACCGCGCGGCCGGGGTACCAGCGCTCACGTGCCGGCACGCCGAGGCGCCGCTTGAAGCGCGCTTCGAGCGCCTCGTTGATACCGGTGACGCCGAAGGCCCCCTCGCGCTGTGCGGTCAGTGCGCGAAAGCCGTTGAAGGCTGCGAACGACATTGCCGGATCAGCTTGCCGTGCGGCCTGCAGATAGGGTGCGTAGCCCTGCTCCAGCCGCTCGATCAGCGAGATGGGGTTGGGAGCCGCGTTCCAGGCCAGGTCCGCGCGATTTTCCTGCAGCAGCGCGACGGTGCCCTGGGCGTCGCCGCCGTTGATCCGCCGCGCCAGTTCGCCGATGCCACTGTCGCCGGCGAAACGATGGCTATGAGTCAGCAGCAGCACCGCGTCTCCCAGGCGTGAACGTGGCATCTCGACCGGCACACTTTGTCCGGTGATGCGCTGCAAGTCTGTCGCCGCCTGAGCATCGAAACCGCGCCCGTCGCAGAGTTCGGCGAACACCGCGCCGGCTTCCACAGCGGCCAGCTGGTCCTTGTCGCCGAGCAGGATCAACCGCGCCTTCGGCGGCAAGGCGGCGACCAATTTGGCCATAAGCGCCAGATCGACCATCGAAGCCTCGTCCACCACCAGCACGTCCAGCGGCAGCGGGTTGGCCGCATCGTGACGCACCTTCGGGCTGTCGCCGCGGCTGCCTAGCAGCCGATGCAGGGTGCGCGCATCGTCCGGCAGCGCCTCCTTAATCGCATCGCTGACTGGCAGATCGGCCTTGGCGTTGCGGATCGCTTCGGCCATACGCGCCGCGGCCTTGCCGGTGGGCGCCGCGAGGCCAATGGCGAGGCGCTCGCCCTCGGGCTGCTCCAGCAGCGCGGCCAGCAACCGCACCACAGTGGTGGTCTTGCCGGTACCGGGGCCGCCGGAAATCACTGCCAGCCGACGGCGCACCGCCTGCGCTGCGGCCAGGCGTTGCCAGTCGGGGCTTTGCTGATTGAAGGCGAATAGCCGCGCCAGGCTCTCGCTCAGTTGCTGTTCGTCCACCTCCGGTGCATCCGCCGCGCGGGCGAGCAATTGCTCGGCCAGTTGCTGTTCGTAGGCCTGATAGCGGGCCAGATAAAGGCGTTCGCCGTCGAGGACCAGCGGCGCGTAATCACCAGGCGAGCCGATCAGCGTGGAGGCCTCGAGCTGGGCACGCCAGGCGGCGAGCGGAGGCAGGCTGACATCGAGTTCCGGCCAGGGCCGCTTGCCCGCGAAACGCGCGAGCGGCAGACAGACATCACCCGCCGCCAGCGCTTCGCAGCACAACGCGGCGGCGAGCAGCACCGGCTCCGGAGCAGAAGGATCGAGGCGTTGCAGGCTGGCGATGAAGGCGCGCTCCAGTGGGCCGAGCGGCAGGTCTGAGTGAACCGTCATCACATGTACCTCCGCCCAGGCGGGGCCGAACGGCGTTGCAGGGCGGTAGCCTGCTTCGGCCCAAAGAGGTGGGCTGAAGCCCACCCTACAAGGCGATTGGGCATCGGCGCGGCAGCAGCCATCATTTGTCCTCCGTCGACAGGCGGTTCATGCACTGTGCAGTGCATTCCCAGCCTTGAGAATGCGGCAACCGCGTCGCATCCCGTAGGGTGGGCCGGGCGGCGCTCCGCTTCAGCCCACCAAAGCGAGCTCCATGGCAGAACGGCTGGGCTAAAGCGGACCACCGCCCGGTCCACTCTAGGGAAGCGGACTGCGTCGTCATTTGCCTTCCTCGAACAACCGGTCCAGTGCATCGAGCAAGGCATCATCCGGCCGTGCGAAATAAACGCCGGCCTCGGGCATGCCGCGCAGAAACAGGTAAAAGGCGCCGCCCAACTGCTCGTCGCGAAAATCGGCCAGGCGCTGGCGCAGGAAGCGGCGCAGCGCCACCAGATAGATCAGGTATTGCAGGTAGTAATGCTCGCCAGCCAGGGCCTGCAGCAGTCGCTCGCCGCCGTAATAGCTGGCGTCCGGGCCGAGCCAGTTGGATTTGTAGTCGGCGATGTACCAGCGACCGTCGTGTTCGAAGGTCAGGTCGATGAAGCCCTTGAGAAAGCCCTTGAGGCTGTCGAATTCCAGGCGCGCCGCCGCCTCGCGCAGTGGCGTGGCGAGGCCGTTGGCCGGATCGGTCAGCAAGGTGCGCAAGCGCGTCACGTCGAGATCCAGCACCGGAAAGGTGAAGCCCAACTCGGGCAACCGCCGCGCGGATTGCAGACTGGCAAGGGTCAGGCCGGTGCCGTTCAGATCAGTGTTCAAGACTTGCTGCAGATGCACAGAGGCAACCTCCGTCCACTCCAGCGGCAGACCATAGGCCTGCAGCGCCGGCTCGATCAGCTCCGGCAGCGCGCCCTTGCCGCGCGCCCAGTCTTCGAGAATCGCATGCAGGCAGGTACCGGCACGGGCACCGCGAGGGAATGCGAAGAAACCGCTGCCCGGCTCTCCGGCATCGGGGATCGCCAGGGCGTCGCGGTCCGGCGCTTCCATGTGCATGCCGGCGGCCAAGCCGGAAAAACTGCCGATCCGCCAGGCGCTGTGCAGGCTGCGATTGAGCTGGGACAACTGCTGCGGCGGCGCCGCACGGCCCGGACCCTGGGCGTTGGCTTCGCGCTGTTCGAGCGCAAGACAGGCCATGCTGCCTTCGCTCTGCTGAACCAGCCGCTCGATGGCCAGGCGCAGGCTGCCGCCGTTGAGATCGGCCAGATGATTGCCCAGCTCGGTCAACGGCTGAGCGCCCTGGAGTTCACGGCCGTGCAGCAGCCAGGCCAACGCACTGGTGTGCAGGCCTTCATCCGCCAGGCTGCCATCCTTTTTCGGCTTGCACAGGTTCACCGGCCCCCAATGCAACCAGAGGCGATCGCGGGCGCGGGTCAGGGCGACGTAGGCGAGACGCAGCTGCTCGGCGAAGACTTCCTGGCGGGCCCGTTCAAGATTTTCCCCTAGTTCGCCACTGCCTAGGTCCAGCAGCGGCTGGCCGTGCTCGTCATGGCAGCGGGCGCTGTCGCGGTTCTGGCCCAGCAGCTTGCCGTCCCAGAGAAAGGGACAGAACACCAGCGGGTATTCCAGGCCCTTGCTGGTATGGATGGTGACGATCTGCACCCGCTCCGCATCGCTTTCCAGACGCAGCAGCGCTTCTTCTCCGGCGCCTTCGCTGCTGCGCTGGGCGTTGAACCAGGCGAGCAACGGTTCGAGACCGGGGCGCAATAGGCTCTCGGCCTGCAGCAGTTCGCCCAGGTGCAGCAGGTTGGTCAGCCGACGTTCGCCATCGACCCGCGCCAGCAGCCGCTCGGCCACCGCCTGTTCGTCGAGCCAGGCACGGAACACGCGCATGAAACCCTGTTGCTGCCAGAGCTGGTGATAGCGCTCGGCAGCTTCGCGCTCGGCGTCCCACTGTTGCTGGTCGTCCTGACAGCGCGCCAGATCGGCGGCGCTGCGGCCCAGCAAACGCGTGGCCAAGGCGTAGCGCAGCAGCCCTTCACGACCCGGCTCGGCATAGGCGGCCAGCACCGCGGCGAGCTCGGTGGCCTCCTCGCTGCGCCAGACACTGTCGCGCCCGCGGCGCACGCTGGGTACGCCGCGTGCGGAAAGCTCGTCGGCGATCATTCCCGCCTGCCGATGGTTGGCCACCAGCACAGCGATATCGCCGCCTTTCAGCGGGCTGAACACACCCTTTTCGTCAAAGCCCGCACGGCCCTCTGCAGCCGCCGCCAGCTGCAAGGCGATGCGCCGTGCGGTGTCACCCGCTGCCAGTTGCGCGGCCTCGCCCTTGCCCAGCGGATCGTCACCGAGCCAGACCAATGACAACGGCGCCGCTTCGCCCTCTTCGACCAGACGCAGGCTGGCGCGCGGTTTCTCGGCGGCGCCCACCGGTGGGTATTGCAGGTCGCTCTGGGCGAACGGTTGCGGATGGCTGAACAACCGGTTCAGCGCATCGATCAATGCCGGCGTCGAACGGTAGTTGATCGGCAGGTTGTAGGGCCGATCGGCCTGGTTTCGCGCGGTGATGTAGGTCGCCAGGTCCGCGCCACGAAACGCATAGATCGCCTGCTTGGGGTCGCCGACGAAGCACAGCGAAGCGTCGCTGCCCCTGGCGTAGATGCGGTTGAAGATGGCGTACTGGATCGGGTCGGTGTCCTGGAATTCGTCGATCAGCGCCAGCGGATAAGTGGTGCGCAGCGAGGCGGCTAGGTCTTCGCCGACCGGCCCTTGCAGCGCCTGGTCCAAGCGATTGAGCAGGTCGTCGAAGGCCAGCAGCCGCTGCGCCGCCTTGCGCTCGGGCAGCTCCCGGTTGAGTCGCTCCAGCAAGGCAACCTGCAAGGCGATCAGCCGCTGCTTGCCGGCCGGCAGCGCCTCGGCTACGCGGTCGGACAGCTCGTCGAGCGCATGGGCCAGCTCGCAGACAGGCGCGTCGAAGCCTTTCTTGCAGGCCTTGCTCAAGGCGCGCACGCCGAACTTCGCGGCACCGTCGGGCAAATCGAACATTACTGCCGGGTCGGCGAAATAGGCGTCGAGTTCGCTGCGCCAGAGCTCGAACTTCATGCTCTTGTGCGTACTCTGGCTGAGCCCGCCATGGGCAAACAGCTCGGCCACCCAAACTTTGCCGGTCTCCTGCCAGAGCGTGGCGGCGCGCTGCCAGGCCGCCTCGGCCGGACGCAGATCGGCTGCAACCACCCCGCCCTGCGGTTCGACCCGCATATAAGGCTTGCCCAGGTGACTGCGCAAACGCTGGCGCAACCACAACGGTGTGATCCGGCTCTTGGCCAGGAAACGCGCCCATGCGGGATCGGCGTCGGCCAGTTCGCTGCGCCAGGCATCGGCGAGCAGCGCATCGATGATTTCGCGGTCATCGGCAGTCAGCTCGCTGTCGAAATCGCCGCCTGCCTCGAAGGCCGCATCCTGCAGGGCGCGCTGGCAGAAGCCGTGGATGGTGAATATCGCCGCCTCGTCGAAGCCATGCACCGCCAGCAGTAGGCGACGGCGCGAGGCTTCGTCCGGGTAACGGGCGTGCAGTTGGTTGAGGAAGTCATCGCCGCTTGGCGTGCCTTCATAGACCGCCAGCAGATCGGCCAATCGCGCGCGGATACGCTCGCGCAGCTCGGCAGTCGCGGCGGTGGTGTAAGTGACCACCAGGATCTGCCCCACCGACAGCTGGCGCTCCAGCAGCAGGCGGGCGTAAAGCGCGGTCAGCGTCCAGGTCTTGCCGGTGCCGGCGCTGGCCTCGATCAGCGAGCGGCCATCGAAGGGCGAGCCGAGCAGGTCGAGTTTCATTCTTCTTGCTCCTCATCGGCCAAAGCATCCAAGGCCGGACCGATCAACTGTTCGGCCAGCGTTTCGAAACGTTCATCGAGCGGGTCGCGGTCGCGGTAAGCCAGCGCATTCCAGGGATCTTCCGACTCGGCGGCGATGGGGCTGAATTCCGCGCCGAGCCAGGCTTCGCGGGCGCGCTTGCGGGCGCAGTCGAGCGGTTCGCTGCCACGGGCCGGCTTGCGATAGCCCTTGGCGAAAGCATGGCTGCTGCGCGGTAACAGCGGCAGCGGTTCACGGATCGCGCAGCGATAGGCGGCGAGCCAGGGTTCGAGCAACTGCGCTGCGTTCGTCAGCGGGCCCAGTTGCCAGTCGCCGGCCGGCGAGAGCATCAGGCTGTTGCGTTCGATGCTCGTCGTGGCCGACAGATTGAGCAGTAGATGGCGCAGCCAGAACGGCGGCAAATCCCATTCGCCGAGACGCCCGAGCTTCCAGCTGAACAGCCCGCTCGGGGTCACGCCATCGAGCCAGCCGTGCACCCTGACACCCGCTAGGGTGATGTCGACCGCCAGCGGTTCGGGCACCGCGTCGGGGCGCAATTCGAACAATCGCGGTGCGAAGGCGCGCACCGGCCCGCGCAGCTTGCCCCACAGCGCCTGCCCCAATTCGCCGGTGGGCAGCCAGCCCGCCGCGCAGGCCATGCGGCGCTCCTCCTCGTCGTTCCAGCCGTGTTCCAGCGCCTGCAGCGACAAGCGTCGCAAGCCGTTCCAGGCGGGCATTTCCAGGTCGAAGGGTTCGTCGCTGGCGAGCGATTCCTGGGTATCGGCCAGGCGCAACCCGAGACGCTGTTCGAGCAGGAAGCGCGCCGGATGACGGAAGCACTGCAACAGCTGCGACGGCTCGATGGTCAGCCAGGCTTCGTCAGGTTCGGCGAGCAGGCTGGCGAATGGCTGCGGCTGGGTCTGCGGTGATTCGGCCAGGCGCTGAGCCGCGCGGAACCAGGGCAACGAGAAACCAGCGCAGGCCGCATCGCCGAAGTTGCGCGGCGAGAACGGCTGTAGCGGATGCGCGATGAGGATCTTCTCGCTGGCCTTGGGCGCTTTCGACTGGGAGGCATCGGCGCTGGCAGATTCGCGAGCACGCTCGCTGCTACAGACGGCGGTCATGTCCACCGCTTCGAGCACTTCGCTGAGCAGCACCGAGGGTGGCAGCACGGCGTTGTCGCGCGGATCGCGACCGACATATGACAGGTACAGCGCCTCGCGCGCAGAGAGCAGGGTTTCCAGCAAAAGGTAACGATCATCCAGTCGCCGCGCACGATCGCCGCGACGCGGATGACGGCCGATCAAATCAAAGCCGGACGGCGGTGTACGTCGCGGAAAAGCGCCGTCATCCAGGCCGAGCAGGCAGACCACGCGAAACGGCAGGCTGCGCATCGGCACCATGGTGCAGAAGGTCACCGCGCCGGTGAGAAAACCCGAGGCGCCACCGCCGTGCTGTAGCACGGCGCTGAGCTGCTGGTGCACCAGTTCCAGTTCGATGGGGCGTGTCAGGTCGGCGGCCTGCGCCTGGTCGCGCAGCGAGGCACAAGCCTGGGACAGCAATAGCAAGGTGTCGCCGGCCTCGCGTTCGTCGAACAGGCTGTCGATGAGCGATTGCAGATCATCCGCCCACTCGGCCAGCGGGCGTGGTCGGGCCAACTGATCGGCCAGCTTGCCGAGGCGCTCGATGAATTCCACCAGCCGTCCCAACAATTGCCCGCGCGCGCCTTCCAGCGCGTCCAGGGGCCAATGCTCGCCGAGTAGCGGCGCGCTATTGCCAGCCAGTTGCGGCGGTGCGGCAAAGCCCAGCAGCAGGCGATCCAGCCCCTGACGCCAAGTGAAGGCCGATTCGTCCGGCAAGCCCAGGCGCGCGCGCTGGCCGCCGTCGCGGCCCCAGCGCACGCCCGCCTCGCGCAGCCAGTCACGCAGCAGCGGCAGGTCTTCGCTTTCGATACCGGCGCGACGGGCGATAGCCGGCTGCTCCAGCCAGGCGAGGATTTCCTCGGCGGCGAAACGGCTCTGCGCGAGCATCAGCAATTCGAGGAAGGCTTCGATCAGCGGCAACTCGGCGCGCAGGCTGCGGTCGGCGAGGCTGTAGGGAATCCGCGGAATGCCTTCGCGCGGTGCGAAGACCGCTTCGATAAAAGGGGCGTAACGTTCGATATCGGGGGTTAGCACCACCACCTGATCCGGACTCAGCGCTGGATCGACGGCGAAGCGGGCCAGCAGTTGATCGTGAAGAATTTCCACTTCGCGCAGCGGCGAATGGGCGATATGCACTTCCAGTGATCGGTCATCTTCCGCCAACGTCATGCGCTCGTCGGGCAGACGGGTGCGCAGGCGCAGGATGTCGTTCTGCAGTGCATGCAGCAGGCTGTCATCGCGCAGATCTTCGTCTTCGGAATACAGGCCGATCTCCTGGCTGCCTTCGCTCGTCGCAAGGCTGAACAGCGAGTCGAAGAAGTCGCGACCCTGCTTGCCCAAACTCGCCAGCAGCGGATGGCCGACGTCCAGATACCAGTCCTCCGCCCCGCTCTCGGGTTGCCTAGCCAACTCCCGAATGTCACGAATCTCGCCCCAGGCTTCGCGGCTCGGGTTGAGTGCGCAGATGACCACGTCGATATGCCGTGCCAGGCCATCGAGCACGCGCAGGTGGTGCGGGGGCAGGCTGCTGATGCCGAACACCAGCAAGCGCTCGGGCAGGCCAGGCAAGGGTTCGTCACGATAGAGTCGCTGCAGCAGGTCGTCGAGCAGGCGTGCGCGGTGCGGATGGCCGTCCTTGGTCAGCTCGCGCCAGAGCAGCGCCTGCCAGGCTTCGTCGGGACCGAGCGCCAGCGTCTCGCCGCGCTCCCAGGCCGCCAGCCAATCATCGCGATAGAGCAGGTATTGGTCGAAGGTATCGGCGATTTTCGCTGCCAAGGAGAGGCGACGGCGCTCGTCACCGCCATCCAGATATTGCGCTAGACGGGGCGCCAGCTCGAGATTGGCCGGCTCGCACAACCAGCCATAGAGGCGCCAGGTCAGGGTCGAAGGAGAAAACGCCGATTGCTCCGGCAGGCTGCCCAGCACCGCGCGGCTCAGGTCCCAGACGAACTTGGCCGGCAGCTGCATCTCCAGCTGCATGGCGATGCCCTGTTTGCGCGCCAGCTCCAAGGTCAACCAGCGGCCCATGCCCTGGCTCGGCACCACCACCAGCGCTGGCGCGAAGGGGTCGCTGAGCGGCTGGGCGAGCAAACGCGTGGCCAGTTCGCCGAGGGTTTCCAGATCGGGTGCGTGGTAAAGGCTGAGCATGGGCGGGCCGCGTCGAAATGAGATGAGTAGGTTACAGGCCACCCGCGACAGGAGCGAGCAACCGGACCAGTCTGCGACACTGGCGCGACAAACTGTGTCGCAGACGACTGCTTCACTAGGATAGGCCTATATGTCGTCCGGACTCAGCGCGCCGTGCCGCGAGCGTTGCTACAGCAGCGGCGCAGCCACTGTGACAAACTCGTGAACGGCCGCCTCTCAGCCGTGGTCCACCTTCATATACCCTCACAGCTCTCTGCTTACCCTCCGCGCGTTTAGCTGTGCCCGTTTTGATAGATGAACACCCGGAACCTAAACCTGATGCTGACGTTGTTGCACCTGCTTTCTTCCATCGCTCTGCTGGTCTGGGGCACGCATATCGTGCGCACCGGCATCATGCGGGTCTATGGCTCGCATTTGCGCCGGCTGCTGGGCCACAGCATGGCCAATGCACCGCTGGCGTTCAGCGCCGGCATCGGCGTCACGGCGCTGGTGCAGAGCAGCAATGCCACCGCGCTGCTGGCTATTTCGTTCGTCGCCCAGGGTTTGATGGTGCTGCCTACCGCGTTGGCGATCATGCTCGGCGCGGATGTCGGCACGGCGTTGATGGCTCGGGTATTGACGTTCGATCTGTCCTGGTTGTCGCCGTTGTTCACACTGGTCGGGGTTTGCCTGTTTCTGTCACGCAAACAGACCCGCGCCGGCCAGCTTGGCCGCGTATTGATCGGGCTGGGCCTGATCATCCTCGCCTTGCAGCTGATCGTGCTGACTGCCGAGCCAATCACCGAAGCGCGCGGCATGCGCGTGCTGTTCTCGTCGCTGACCGGCGACACGCTGCTGGCCGTGGTCGTGGGTGCGGTGTTCGCGCTGCTCTCCTATTCCAGCCTTGCAGCCGTGCTGCTCACAGCAACCCTGGCCAGCGCCGGCCTGATCAGCCTGCCGGTGGCCCTCGGCGTGGTCATCGGCGCGAATGTCGGCAGCGGCGTGCTGGCCTGGCTCAACGCCAGCCCGCAACCGATACCGGCTCGTCGGGTGGCGCTGGGCAATCTGCTTTACAAGCTCGCCGGGCTGCTGGTATTGCCCTTCCTGCCGGTGCTGGTGGATTGGATCGGTACGCTCGGGTACAGCGCAGAGACCGATGTGATCGCCTTTCATCTGGCCTACAACTCGCTGCGCTGCCTGCTGTTGCTGCCGACCGTGGGCCTGATGGCGCGTCTCTGCGAATGGCTGCTGCCGGAGCGTGCGCTGGATAATGGCATCGCCCAGCCACGCCACCTCGACCCCACGGCTTTGGATACACCGAGCCTGGCGCTGGCCAATGCAGTGCGCGAAACCCTGCGCATCGGCGATCTAGTGGAAACCATGCTGGCGCGCCTGCTGGAGGTGCTACGCGAGGATCGGCCGGAACCTGGCGAGGAAATCCGTCGCCTGGACGACGACGTCGACGCACTCTACAGCGGGGTGAAGCTCTATCTGGCACGCATGCCGCGAGAAGATCTGGCCGAGCAGGAAAGCCGGCGCTGGGCGGAAATCATCGAGCTGGCGATCAATCTGGAGCAGGCTGGGGATATCATCGAGCACATGCTCGGCAAGGTGCAGAACATCAAGACCTCCAAGCGCC
Organism: Stutzerimonas sp.; assembly: GCF_982611455.1. Taxonomy (NCBI): domain Bacteria; kingdom Pseudomonadati; phylum Pseudomonadota; class Gammaproteobacteria; order Pseudomonadales; family Pseudomonadaceae; genus Stutzerimonas; species Stutzerimonas sp. The sequence continues at coordinate 43,513 of NZ_CEXBBO010000005.1, read as the reverse complement.
GCTCCTTCTCCGATAGCGGGCTGGATGAGCTCGGCCAGTTGCACGCGCTGCTCAGCGCCAACCTCTCGCTGGGCCTGTCAGTGTTCCTGTCCGGCGACTCGCACAGTGCGCGGCAGCTCTTGCAGCAAAAACGCCAATTCCGCAAGCGCGAGCGCGAGTTGGCCCACGCCCATGTGCATCGGCTGCACCAACAGGTGGTCGAAAGTATCGAGACCAGCGCCGCCCATCTGGAGCTGATCGCCGATATGAAGCGCCTGAATTCGCTGTTCTGCAGCGCCGCCTATGCAGCGCTGGAAGGTCCGGGCAGCGGCAAGGGTCGTCCGCTGACCGAGACGGAGTGCGAGGTGCATGCCGTGGAGCGTCAGCTCCCCGGCAAACCGGCCTGAACAGGCTGCGATCCGAGCTTTGCTTTCAGGCCTTGGGCGCGTTGCGGTGCGTGCAGGCGAGAACATTCATGGACCGGCAGACAGAAAAAACCCCGGCGATGCAGGACATGCCGGGGTAAGTCATTCAGCGATCTATCAGCGCAGCCTGCGTCGTCGCTGCAGCCAGACAATGAGCCCGAACAGTGCAAGACCGGGCAACCACATCCACTCCTTGGCGATACGATCGGTGGGTGCGCGCACCGCGAGGATTTCCTGATCGAACTGCAGACCCAGCTCGGCGGCGGGGCTGCCGAAGGTCACGCTGTCAACCAACACCTTGCCGCCTTCTTCGTAGGTCATCAGACCGAACTTTTCCAGTTTCTCTTCACCCGTTTCGCCATCAGGAATAGCGACCAGCAGACTGAACTCGCGCATGTCACCGACAGCATCTTCGCCGCGTATGCGCAGGCGCAGCTGGCTGTCCTCGTCGACCATTTCCATCGCCTGGACCAGCTGTGACGGAGGAATGTCGCGATAGGGATCGTGCACCATGTCCATCCAGAAGCCTGGGCGGAACAACGTGAAGGCGACCAGCAGCAACAGGACGTTCTCGTACCAGCGGCTACGCACCAGGAAGTAGCCTTGGGTGCCCGCCGCGAAAATCAGCATCGCCACCGTCGCGATGATGAAGACCACTACGCCGTGCCAGAAATCCACGTCGATCAGCAACAGGTCGGTGTTGAAAATGAACAGGAAGGGCAACGCCGCGGTACGCAGGCTGTAGTAGAAGGCCACGATGCCGGTCTTGATCGGATCGCCTTTGGATACCGCGGCGGCAGCGAACGAAGCCAAACCAACGGGCGGCGTGACGTCGGCCATGATGCCGAAGTAGAAGACGAACATATGCACCGCGATCAACGGCACGATCAAGCCGCTCTGCTGCCCCAGCGCCACTACCACTGGCGCCAGCAGGCTCGACACCACTATGTAGTTGGCAGTGGTCGGCAGCCCCATGCCGAGGATCAGGCTGAGGAAGGCGGTGAGCAGCAACATCAACATCAGATTGCCCATCGACAGCAGCTCGACCAGATCGGCCAGCACCAGACCGACACCGGTTTGCGAAACCGCGCCGACGATGATCCCCGCCGCAGCGGTCGCGATGCCGATACCGATCATGTTGCGCGCGCCAGCGATCAGGCCTTCACGCAGGTCGACCAGGCCATCCATGAACGTGCCATGCTGGTGGGTGCCGTCGCGGCGCATCCAGCTGAGCAGCGGTCGCTGGGTCAATAGAATGATGACCAGTATCACCGAGCCCCAGAAGGCCGACAGCCCGGGCGACAGCCGTTCGACCATCAGGCACCACACCAGCACGACCACCGGCAGCAGGAAATGCAGGCCTGCCAGCAGCACCGGACGTGTCTGCGGCAGCTTCTCGATTGGCGCGTCGGGATCTTCCGGCGGCAGCGGCGGGTTGCTCGCAGCGACTTTCAACAGTGCCAGGTAAACCGCCACCAGCAGCGCCCCGATTACCCAGATCGCCGCGTCGCCGAGGGCCGGTTTCATCCAGCCAAGACCGTAATAGACGGCCAGCGAAATGCCGGAAATCAGGGCAGCGCCAAAGGCGAACCCGATCAGCCGCTGCACCCACGGCTTGGCCACGTTGGCCCGCGGCAGGGCAGTGAGACCCAGCTTGAGCGACTCGAGATGTACGATGTAGACCAGAGCAATGTAGGAGATCAGTGCTGGCAGGAAGGCGTGCTTGATCACCTCGACATAGGGAATGCCCACATACTCGACCATCAGGAAGGCCGCGGCACCCATGACCGGCGGCATGATCTGGCCGTTCACCGAGGACGCCACTTCCACCGCTCCGGCCTTTTCAGCGGAGAACCCGGTGCGTTTCATCATGGGAATGGTGAAGGTGCCGGTGGTAACCACGTTGGCGATCGAGGAGCCGGAAATCAGACCGGTCATGCCTGACGCCACGACCGCCGCCTTCGCCGGGCCGCCACGGAAATGGCCGAGCAGGCTGAAGGCCAACTGAATGAAATAGTGCCCCGCGCCGGCACGCTCGAGCAGCGCACCGAACAGGACGAACAAGAAAACGAAACTGGTGGAAACGCCAAGGGCGATACCGAAGACGCCTTCGGTGGTGATCCACTGGTGATTGGCCAGGGCCGTGAAGCTGACCCCTCGATGCGCCAGTAGACCGGGCATGTACGGCCCCGCCAGGCTGTAGCCGAGGAACACCAATGCAATGATCGCCAGGGCCGGACCCAGCGCGCGGCGGGTGGCCTCCAGCAGCAACGGAATACCGATACAGGCCGTGACCAGATCCATCGTGGTCAGGTTGCCCGGCCGTTGGGCAAGCTGTTCGTAGGCGATGAAGAGGTAACCGGCACTCGCAGCGGCAATCAGCCCCAGCGCGATATCAATCAGGGGCACGCGATCTCGCGGCGAGCGTTTGAAAGCGGGATATGCCAGAAACGCCAAAAGCAGGGCGAACGCCAAATGAATCGACCGGGCTTCGGTGTTGTTGAAGACGCCGGTGCGCAGCATGAACGGCAACGGCGAGGCGATCCACAGCTGGAACAGCGACCAGAGCAGGGCCAGGCCCGCTATCAGTTTCGCCATGGAGCCTTCGGGCAGTCGTGCGCCGACGTCTTTGGCGACGAGCTCTTCAGTGGACAGTTGATTGTCTTGCATGAAAATGAGGCCTGTTTTTCAAACTAACGGAACCACAAAAACCCGTGGCGTTGGGCTCACGGGTTTTCAGTGAATGTCACGGAGCAAGGCCCGCCGCATCGATGCAGCAAGCCTAGCAGGCCGTTACATCCAGCCACGTTCCTTGTAGTAGCGCTCGGCACCTTCATGCAGAGGCGCGGACAGGCCGACCTTGATCATGTCTTCCGGCTTGAGATCCTTGAATGCCGGGTGCAGACGCTGGAAACGCTCGATGTTTTCGAACACCGATTTGACCAGCTTGTAGACGACGTCTGCATCGACCTTGGAAGTGGTCGAAAGGACCGCCTTGCCACCAATCGACTGGGTCGGCTCGTCGTTGCCCTTGTACATGCCGCCGGTGATTTCGGCCTTGGTGTAGTAGCTCTTCTCAGCCAGCAGCTTGTCGATTTCCGGGCCGGTGATTGGCACCAGGACCGCGTCTACCGTGGTGGTGGCTTCTTGAATCGCGCCATTGGGGTGACCGACGAAGTAGGTCATGGCGTCGATGTTGTTATCACCCAGAGCGCTGGCCAGTTCGGCCGGCTTGAGTTCCGCGGCGAGGCTGAAGACCGACTGATCCCAACCCTTCTCTTTCATGATCTCTTCCAGCGTGTCGCGCTGGCCGGAACCGGGGTTGCCGATGTTGACGCGCTTGCCCTTGAGATCATCCAGGCTCTTGATGTTGGCGTCACGGCGCGCCAGTACGGTGAACACTTCACTCTGCAGGGAAAAGACTGCGCGGATGTCGTCCATCGCGCCTTCCTTCTCGAAAGGCGCGAGGCCTTCCATCGCCTTGTACTGGTGGTCCGACTGCATGATGCCGAAATTGAACTCGCCGCTGCGCAGACCATTGACGTTGGCCACACCGCCGCCACTGGCTGGGGCGTTGCACTTGAGATTCTCGGCGTTACGGTTGACGAAGCGGCAGATCGACTGACCGGCAACATAATAAACGCCAGTCTGCCCACCGGTACCGATGGTGACGAACTGCTCTTGCGCCTGAGCCATACCGCTCAGCCCAGTCCCCGCCAATGCGGCGGAAAATATCCATGCCAAGGATTTGCCTTTCATGGATTCACTCCTTATTGGTTGTTTTGGATTGCCTCGCGCTGCCTCGTGAGCCTTCGCGAGAAGTTCGGAGTCTAGCAGGCCATCGGATTTCGCGAGCAACGCCCTGAAAAAAGCCATGACCTGAAAATTACGACCAACGATCCGACCGGCGTCAGCGTTTGGTGGTAGCGCCAAGGCTGCATTAAACGTATTGTTTTTGGCGCCACATTCCTGACTCAAGTCATTGAGCACAGCCCGCATCTTCTATGCCCGCGGGCATCAATTAGGGCTAGCCAAATGCGTTGCCATCGGCTGTTGATCTCTCGTCTTTTTATCCTGCTTGCCTGCCTTTGCGGTCAAGCCGCAGCTAGCGTTGCGCCTACCGTAGACAGCAAGCACGGCGCCCACTTGCAGACCAGCATCGTCGAATACGTCTCCGGCCACAGCGAGGCAGACTTCGAAACCGTCCGTGCCGCAGATTGGGCCTGGCAGCCATTGGAAAAACCCAACCTGTATAAGCAAAGAGACGGCGTGTGGCTGCGCTTCACGCTAGACAGCACCGCCGCGCCGACCAGCGCTTGGTATCTCAGCCTGAAATGGCCGGTGCTGGATAACGTCCGCGTGCGTCTGTTCTATCCGGCTCGCGATCAGTGGGGCCCGTCGATGCGGGCGGGCGATACGGTGCCGATGAACGAACGGCCGCTGGCTGAGCACAATTTCGTCTACCCGCTCGAGCTGCGCGGTGAACGCGCGGTGGTGTATATGCATGTGCAATCGAACGAGCTGATCGCCCTGCCACTGGTCATCGCCGACGAGGCGGGATTCGCCGCGAACAAGGTCGCCGACATAGCGATGATCAGCCTGTTTTTCGGCGGCATGCTGGTGATTCTGCTCTACAACAGCAGCCTGTTCTTGTTCACCCGCGACGTCAGCTATCTGCTGTACGTCATCTATCTGCTCAGCGCGCTGTTCTATGTGCTGACGATCACCGGTTTTGGCCAGCTGTTCTTATGGCCGGAGATGCCGGAATTTTCCCGTCGCTTTTACGGCCTTTCAGCGGCGTTGTGCTTCTTTACTCCCCTGGTTTTCGCCAGCCGCTTCCTCGGTATCCGACACTACGGCGGCTGGGTCTGGCAGGTGACGCTGCTGCTGATGGCCTACTGGGGAGCGGTGATTCTGGCGACACTGCTCGCGCCAGCGCTGACGCGCTATATGGCGATCGAGACGGTCGCGCTGATCCATTGTGTATTGACCATGGCGGCGACGATCAACCTGTGGATTCGCGGCAATGCGTCGGCCCGATTGTTCACCATCGCCTGGTCGACGTTGCTGATCTTCACCATCGCCCATCTGCTCGCGCTGGAAGGGCTGTTACCGCTGAATGCGCTGACGTTGAATGGCCAACTGATCGGCATGTTCACCGAATTCGTACTGCTGTCGATGGCGCTGGCCGAGCGCATCAATTTCGAGCGTGATCGCCGTATCGAAGCACAGAACAGCGCGCTGCAGGCCTCCGAGGCGCTCGCCCAGGAGCGCGAGTCGCGCCTGCGCGCGCAGCAGCAGACGCTGGACATCCAGATGCGCGCCAACGAGGCCCTGGAAGCACGAGTCTATGAGCGAACCCGTGCGTTGGAAGATGCCAAGCGCGGCCTGGAACTGGTCAACGAGCAGCTGACCCGCATGAGCGTCACCGATGCGCTGACGCAACTCTACAACCGCGGACACTTCGACCTGATGCTCGATGAGGAAGTCCGCCGTGCGCAGCGCATCGAGATGCCGCTGTCGGTGTTACTGCTGGATATCGACCGCTTCAAGCAGGTCAACGACCACTACGGCCATGCCTTGGGCGACAAGTGCCTGCGTCTGGTCGCCGCCACGCTCAAGCAGCACGGCCAGCGCGCCGGCGATCTGGTAGCGCGCTACGGCGGTGAGGAGTTCGCCATCGCACTGCCGGGCATGGATGGCCTCCAGGCGGGTGAGCAGGCCGAACGGATTCGCGCGGCGGTGGCGCAACTGCACCCGACTTGCGGCGATACCCGCCTCGACCTGACCGTCAGCATCGGCATGGCGACGTTGCAGCCACCCATGACCAGCACCCCGGCGCAACTGCTCGCGGCGGCCGATGCGGCGCTCTATCGGGCCAAGCACAATGGTCGCAATCAAGTGGTGACGGCCGAGCGGCACGAAATCGGCGAGCGGTTAGCCGAGTGAATCAGCTGGGATCGACGGAAACTTCAGCTTGACCAGCAAGCCCCCCAGCGAGCCCTGATCCAGTTCGATGGTGGCACGGTGGGCACGGCTGATTTCGCCGACGATGGCCAGCCCGAGGCCGGCACCCGGACCTTGTTGCTGCATTCGATAGAAGCGCGCAAAGACCTTCTCGCGCTCTGCCAGCGGTATCCCCGGACCATCGTCCTCGACCTCCAGCACGCCCTCTTCCTTCACCCGCAACACGACGTTTCCGCCATTCGGCGTATGCGCCAGGGCGTTGTCCAGCAGGTTGCTCAACAGTTCGCTGAGCAGCGTCGGCTCGCCGTGGATCCACACCGGTTGCTCAGCTTCCAAGGCCAAGGCGACGCCGCGCTTGTGCGCCAGCGCCGCCATCGCCAGTCCCAGCTCGCGGGCCAGCCGGCTCAGATCGAGACGCTGCGCGCCGCCTTCGGCGATGGACTGCGCGCCGCTTTCGATGCGCGCCAGTGAGAGCAATTGATTGGCGAGATGAATCACCCGATCGGTATGTTCCTCGGCTTCTTCCAAGGTCTGCTGCCAGCGCTGCGGCTGCTGTTCGCGCAGGCCCAGTTCGATGCGCGCCTTGAGCGCGGCCAGTGGCGTGCGCAGCTCATGGGCTGCATCGGCAATGAACTGCGCCTGACGCTCGAACTGCCCACGCAGACGATCGGTGAAGTGGTTGAGCGCAGCCACCAGCGGCTTTAGTTCACGTTGTACAGCCACCATTGGCAGGGGCCGCAGATCATCAGGCTGGCGCAGCTCCACCGCCTCGCTGAGCTTGCCCAGCGGTCGCAACGCGGCGCTGACGGCGAGCCACACCAGCAGCAGTGCGGTGACCGCCAACAGACCCACTCGCCAAAGCGTGTCGGTGAGCAAACTGCGCGCCAGGCGCTCGCGGGCACCAAGCGTCTCGGCCACGCGGATTTCGGCGATGCCGTTGAGCTCCGGCTCACTGACCGGTTGCAATAGACTGACCAGACGTACGCCCTCTCCCTTGAATTCTCCGTCATAAAAGCGCGCCAGCGCAGGATAGTCATCGGTACGCCGGATCTCGGGGCCTGGCGCTGGGAGATGTTCGTAGCCGCTTACCAGGCGGCCTTTGGTATCCAGCACCTGGTAGTAGATGCGTCCGGCGCTGTCGTAGGCGAAGGTATCCAGCGCCACGTAGGGCACGTTGGCGCGCAGCTGCCCGTCATTCGCCACCAACCCCTCGGCGATGGCGCGGGCAGAGGCCAGCAAGGTGCGGTCATAAGCAGTATCGGCGGCGGCCCGGCCGTTCCAGTAGGCGCTCCAGCCGCTGAACAACAGCAATAACGTCAGCAGCACCGCCAGCCTGCGCAACAGCCCGGCGCGCAGGCTCCCGACATGTGACGGCACGGCCTCAGGCATCCACTGCCTCCAGCAGATAGCCCAACCCGCGGAAGGTTACGATCCGCACCGCGTTACCCTCCAGCTTCTTGCGCAGACGGTGGATATAGATCTCGATGGCATCGGCGCTGGCGTCTTCGTCGAGGCCGAACACCTGCGCCGCCAGTTGATCCTTGCTCATCACCCGCCCGCGTCGGGCGATCAGCGCCTCGAGCACGGCCTGCTCCCGCGAAGTCAGGCTCAGCGGTTGCCCGTCGAGGCTGAAGCGCCGGGCATCCAAGTCATAGACCAGCGCACCGCAGCTCTGCTGACGCTCGCCACCGGCCACGCTGCGCCGCAGCAGTGCTTTGACCCGCGCTTCCAGCTCGGACAGTTCGAAGGGTTTGGCCAGATAGTCGTCGGCACCGAGGTTGAGCCCGTGCACGCGATCGGTGACTTCGCCACGCGCGGTGAGCATCAGCACCGGCAGGGTCTTGCCGCGTTCGCGTAGGCGCGCCAGGACTTGAAAACCATCGAGCCGGGGCAGACCGACATCGAGAATCGCCAGCGCGTAGTCCTCGGTGGCAAGGGCCAGATCGGCCGCCACGCCATCATTGAGCAGGTCCAGGGTCCAGCCTGCCGCGCGCAACGCCTGAGCCACGCTTTCAGCGAGCTGGGGATGGTCTTCGACCAGAAGAATCCGCATTGCCTGTCCTCTGCCATACACGGAACGGGGCGCCAGTGTAGCGACAAGGCACGCCGCACGCTGCTTTCACCCTGAAAGCCTGGCGAAAGTTTCGGCGCCTAGCATCGCTTTCCAGGTGGCTCGAACCACCTGAAACGGCCCAACGCCGTCACAACAAAAACAATAGTGGAGATTCAGGATGCTGACTGCCGTCAGAACTAACCCCGCACTTGCTCGTCTTGCGCTCGCCGTCGCGGCTGCCTCTCTGGCGCCCATGGCTCAGGCCGACTTCATCGAAGACAGCAGCGCGACCCTGCAAACCCAGAACATCTACCTCAACCGCGATTTCCGCGAGGGCACCGGCCAGTCCAAGCGCGAAGAATGGGCGCAGGGCTTTCTGCTGAATATTGAATCCGGTTTCACCGAGGGCACCGTCGGCTTCGGCCTCGATGCCATGGGTATGCTCGGTATCAAGCTCGATTCCGGCGGCGGCCGCACCGGCACCGATCTACTGCCAGTGCATGACGATGGCAGCACCCCGGACGAATTCAGCCGCCTCGGGCTGACCGGCAAGATGAAAATCTCCGAGACCGAACTTCGCTACGGCAGCCACATTCCCGAAACGCCAGTGGTGAAAGCCAGCGACAGCCGCACCCTGCCCCAGGTATTCGAAGGCACCATGCTGGTGTCCCAGGAAGTGACCGGGCTGACCTTGAGCGGTGGCCGTCTGGACAAGGTCATCGACCGTGCCTCGACCAACTCCCAGGAGTTGCAGATCAACAACAAGAACGGTCGTTTCGACAGCGCCGCCGAAGCCGATCACCTGACCTTCGCTGGCGCCGAGTACGAGTTCAGCGACAGATTCACCGGCACCTACTACGCGGCGGAACTCGACGACATCTACCGCCAGCATTTCTTCAATCTGCAGGCGGTGCAGCCACTCGGCGAGGATTCGGCGCTGACGGCCGACTTGCGTGTGATGATCAGCGACGACACCGGTGCGGCCAATGCGGGCGAGATCGACAACCAGGCCTGGAACGGCATGGTCGGCTACAGCCTCAGGGGCCACAAGGTCAGCCTCGCCTATCAGCAGATGAACGGCGACACCGGTTACGCCTATATCGACGGCGGCGATCCCTACCTGGTCAACTTCGTGCAGATCAACGACTTTGCCAATGCCGACGAGCGCTCCTGGCAGGCCCGCTATGACTATAACTTCGCTTCGATTGGCGTCCCTGGGCTGACCTTCCTGACCCGCTATATTTCCGGCGACAACGCCGAATACACCGGCGGCAGCAACGGCAGCGAGTGGGAGCGCGATATTGAGCTCAAGTATGTGGTCCAGACCGGGCCACTGAAGAACGTCGCCGTACGCATGCGCAACGCCATGTTCCGTTCCGATTTCGCCCGTGACGCCGACGAAAACCGCCTGATCGTCAGCTACAGCCTGCCGATCTGGTAGAGCCGCCCAAAAAAAGCCACCCACAATAAGAATCCGAAGGAGACACACATGAAAACTGCAATCCGCCGTTTTGCCCTGCTCTCGTCCTGCTTGGTGCTGTCCAGCCAACTGATGGCCGAGCCCAAGCGCCCCGAATGTATCGCCCCGGCCAAGCCTGGTGGCGGTTTCGACCTGACCTGCAAGCTGGCCCAGAGCGGCCTGAAAAATGAAGGGCTGCTTGAAGCCCCCATGCGCGTCACCTATATGCCCGGCGGTGTCGGCGCGGTTGCCTACAACGCGGTGATAGCCCAGCGTGCCGACGATCCGGCCACCATCACGGCGTTTTCCAGCGGCTCGCTGCTGAACCTGGCGCAAGGCAAGTTCGGCCGCTATGACGAAACCAATGTGCGCTGGCTGGCCGGCATCGGCACCGACTACGGCGCCATCTCGGTGCGTGCAGATGCGCCTTATCAGAACCTCGACGATCTCATCGCCGCGGTGAAGAAGGATCCCGCCAGCGTGGTCTTCGGCGCAGGCGCCACCATCGGCGGCCAGGACTGGATGCAGACCGCACTGATCGCCCGCGCCGCCGGGGTGGATCCGAAGAAGCTGCGCTATGTGGCCTTCGAGGGCGGCGGTGAAACCCTCACCGCGATGCTCGGTGGCCACGTGCAGGTCACCAGCAGCGGCCTGGGCGAGGTCGCGCCGCAGCTCGAAGCCGGCAAAATTCGCATCCTCGCGGTGCTTTCGGACGAGCGCCTGCCGGGCAAGATGAGCGAGATCCCAACCGCAAAAGAACAGGGCTTCGACATCAGCTGGCCGGTGATCCGCGGTTTCTACATGGGCCCGGAAGTCAGCGACGAGGACTTCAACTGGTGGAAGACCCAGTTCGACACGCTGCTAGCCGATGAAGATTTCGCCAAGCTGCGTGAACAGCGCGACCTGTTCCCGCTGACGATGACCGGCGACGAGCTCAAAGCGTTCGTCGACAAGCAGGTCAAGGAGTACAAGGCGCTCGCCGGCGAGTTCGGCCTGGTCAAGTAACACCCTGCTGGCGGCAGCTTCCAGACAGGAGCTGCTGCCCGCTCCCTTCGAGGTAATTCACCATGTACGTTCGTGTCTTTGCCGCGGCGTGGCTACTCGCCTGCGCCGGTCTTGCGCTGCTCGCCTGGGGTTTCGAGGCGCCCTTCGCCTACGACCCGGTCGGCCCGCGAGCTTATCCGCTGCTGCTGCTGTTTCTGATGGCCTGCGGCGCGCTCTGGCTGCTGTGCAAACCACACGGCGATCCGACGCCACCGTTCGACTGGGCGATGGCCAGGCGAGCCCTACTCTGCGTGCTGGTGCTGCTGGCGTATGCGCTGCTGTTCGAAAAGCTCGGCTTCGTCATCACCACAGCACTGGCCTGCTTCGCCCTTGGCCTGCTGTTCAATGGCCGGCTCTGGCCTTGCGTCATCAGTGGCGCGTTGCTGGGCCTGTTGCTCTACGGCCTGTTCGATCTATTGCTGGACGTACCGCTGCCGCTTGGCGTGCTGCGCTTGCTGGAGAGCTGAAATGGAAACTCTGAATTTCTTGTTCCACGGCTTCGACGTCGCCACTCGACCGACCAATCTGCTGGTAGCGCTGTTCGGCGCCTTTGTTGGCACCATCGTCGGCCTCTTGCCAGGGCTCGGTCCGATCAATGGCGTTGCCCTACTGCTGCCACTGGCCTTTGCCTTGGGCCTGCCGCCGGAAACCGCGCTGATCCTGCTCGCTGCGGTGTACCTGGGCTGCGAATATGGCGGGCGTATTTCGGCGATCCTGCTCAACGTGCCGGGCGATGCCGCCGCGGTCATGACCACTCTCGACGGCTACCCGCTGGCGCGTCAGGGCAAGGCCGGTATCGCGCTGTCTCTTTCTGCGGTCAGCTCGTTCATCGGCAGCATCATCGCTACCTGCGGCGTGGTGTTGTTCGCCCCGCTGCTGGCCAAATGGGCGGTAGCATTCGGCCCGGCGGAATATTTCGTGCTGATGATTTTCGCCATTGCCTGTCTTGGCGGCATGGTCGGTGACAAACCGGTGAAAACGCTGATGGCGGCGCTGATCGGCCTTGGCTTGGCCACTGTTGGCGTGGACTCGACGACCGGCGTGTACCGCTTCACCTTCGGCAGCGTCAGCCTTTCCGATGGCATTCAGTTCGTCATCGTGGTGATCGGTTTCTTCAGCGTCAGCGAAGTGTTGCTGATGCTGGAAAAGACCCACAACGGGCAGAAAGCAGTGAAGGCCAGCGGCCGGCTGCTGTTCAACTTCAAGGAGTTCTGCCTGACCTTCTGGACCATGGTACGCAGCGCTCTGGGGGGCTTCGTCATCGGCACCCTGCCCGGTGCCGGCGCCACCATCGCCAGCGCCATGACCTACATGAGCGAGAAGCGCATGGCCGGTGCCAGTGGCAAGTTTGGCGAAGGCGACCTGCGTGGTCTGGCCGCTCCGGAAGCGGCCAATAATGCCTCCGCCTGCGGCTCGCTGATTCCAATGCTGACCCTCGGCGTGCCCGGCTCAGGCACCACTGCGGTAATGATCGGCGCGCTGACCCTGTACAACATCACCCCTGGCCCGCTGCTGTTCGAGCAGCAGCCGGACGTGGTCTGGGGTCTGATTGCCTCGCTGTTCATCGGCAACGTGATTCTGCTGGTGATGAACATTCCGCTGGTCGGGCTGTTCGCCAAGATGCTCAGCGTGCCCAACTGGGTACTGGTACCAGCCATCACGGCAATCAGCCTGGTCGGTGTGTATTCGGTGCACAGCACCACCTTCGACCTGGTCTTGATGGTCGGCCTCGGGGTGTTCGGTTACCTGTTGCGCAAATTGGATTTCCCTCTGTCGTCGTTGATTTTGGGCTTCGTGCTCGGCGAGATGATGGAAGACAACCTGCGCCGCGCGCTGTCGATTTCGGCGGGTGATCTCGGCATCCTCTGGGGTAGCCCGATCACGATCATTCTGTGGCTGATGGCCGTGCTGATGCTGGCGATGCCGGGACTGCGCTGGTGGCGCCAACGCCGCCGCACCAAGCTGAACGAGGCGCACGCCTGATATGCCGCGCCAGCTTCCGGGATGGTGGGCAACGCCTCTGGTGGGCGCCCTCGGCGGTTGGCTGGCAAGCCTGGCGAACTGGCCGCTGCCGTGGATGGTCGGGTCGCTGCTGGCGGTCATCGTCGTCCGCTGCAGCGGCTGGCTGCTGAAGGAAGTCCCGCACGGCCGGCAGACCGGGCAATGGCTGATCGCCAGCGCCATCGGCCTGCACTTCACCAGCGAGGTCATGCAGCAAGTGCTGGAGCATTTCGGCGTGATCCTCGCCGGTGCACTGGGCACGCTGCTGCTGAGCCTGATCGGCCTCTTCATTCTTTTGCGTAGCGGCACCGACCGCGCCACGGCGTTCTTCGCCAGCATGCCCGGCGGTGCCAGCGAAATGGTCAACCTGGCCGGACGGCATTCGGCGCAACCGGCGATGGTAGCGGCAGCACATAGCCTGCGCTTGCTGCTGGTGGTGCTGATCGTACCGGCACTGTTCACCTGGAGCCTGCCGCCGATCGAGGCGCCACCGCCTATGCCGGTCAGTTGGCCATGGCTGGCCATACTGCTGCCGGCTGGCGCCCTGCTAGCGCTGTTATGGAAGAAGCTCGACCAGCCCAATCCCTGGATGCTCGGCCCACTGACCGTGTGCGCGGTGGCAAGCGCGACCTTCGATCTGCATCTGGGACTACCGAACGGCGTCGGCCAATTCGGCCAATGGCTGATCGGCTGTTCGCTGGGTTGTCACTTCGATCGGCCATTCTTTCGCAGCGCGCCGGCGTTCCTGCTGCGCATTCTGCTGTTCACGCTGCTGGCGATGCTCGCCGCGGCAGGCTTGGCCGAGGCGCTGGGTTGGGCGGCAACGCTCGATCAGACCTCGCTGATGCTGGGGATGATGCCCGGCGGCATCACCGAGCTGTGCCTGACCGCGGAAGCGCTGCAGCTATCCGTGGCGCTGGTGACGGCACTGCAGGTGTTGCGATTGTTTCTGGTGATGTTCCTGGCCGAGCCGTTGTTTCGGTTGTGGCAACGGGCCAAGGGCTGACCCACCGTTTGGTGGGCTCTTCTGTAGCCCAACTCGGATGGAAGACTGATACACCGCTCGGTGGGTTACACGATGCGCCAAATTCGTGTGGCCATGCTTCTAGGCGCATGCGTCGCTACCCATCCTACATGGCTGGCATTTTTTGCTTTTCTGGCGCACCGAACCATTAGACGACTCCGATCGCCCCTTCAGGAGGCTGAGCGTAATCGTCGTGTAGAGGGTTGAGCGGCATGGATGCCGCGAGAGCTGCGAAGGGCCAGGGATGGCCCTCCGCAGCGGGCCCTCGGAACGGCGATGGAGCGAGGGAAGCCGAGCGAAGCGAGGCCCGTATGCAGGGGCAAGCATTTTTGCTTACTTTTTCTGCGACTGGAAAAAGTGAGTCGCCGTGCAAGGCGAAACCTGTCGGTCGTGCCGAGGAAAGCGCGGCGCCCTAATGCCAATCTTGACGCCAGCAGCATCCCCGTGACCGAGAGTAATTTTATTCAACTGGAAGCAAACCGATACGGCGCTTGGTGGGTCACGCGACACATCAGCTCGGCGCCTTTCGTCACTCAAGAACAATCAATTACCCAAAAAACCAATAGCAAACCAGAATCGCCGCGGTAATCCCGGCGAAATCCGCCGCCAGCGCACACCCGACCGCGTGCCGCGCCCGCTGGATGCCAACCGCACCGAAATACACCGCCAGCACATAAAAGGTGGTCTCGGTGCTGCCCTGCACCGTTGCCGCCACCAAGGCCGCGAAGCTGTCGACGCCCTGGCTCCGCATGGTTTCGATCAACATCGCCCGCGCCGCGCTGCCGGAGAAAGGCTTGACCAGCGCCGTGGGCAATGCGTCGACGAAGCGGGTATCCCAGCCCAGCGCTTCAACCAGCCAGCGAATCCCGTCCAGGCCAAAGTCCAGCGCGCCGGATGCTCGCAATACGCCAATCGCGCAAAGCATGGCGATCAGATAGGGCAGCAGGCTTTTGGCCACATCGAACCCTTCCTGCGCGCCTTCGACGAAGCTTTCGTAAACCGGCACCTTGCGCAGCGCGCCGACGATCAGAAAGGCGATGATCAGGCCGAACAGGGTCAAATTGCCGAGCAATGACGACAACGACGCCAGCGCCGTGGCCGAGAGCCCGGCAAGCAGTGCCATAAAGCCGCCCAGCAGCAGTGCACCGGGAATGAAATAAGCCAGCACCACCGGATCCCAGATGCGCAGCCGTTGTACCAGCGCCACCGCCAGCAAACCCGCCAGTGATGATGCGGTCGTCGCGAGCAAAATAGGCAGGAACACCAGCGTCGGGTTCTCGGCGCCCTGCTGTACGCGATACATGAAAATCGAGACAGGTAATAACGTCAGCGAGGAGGTGTTAAGCACCAGGAAAAGGATCTGCGCATTGCTCGCCACCGTCTTGCTGGGATTAAGCTCTTGCAGCGCGCGCATAGCCCGCAGGCCGATCGGCGTGGCGGCATTGTCCAACCCCAGACCGTTGGCGGCGAAGTTCAGCGTGATCAGTCCCAGCGCCGGATGCCCGGCCGGCACTTCCGGCATCAAACGACGGAACAGCGGCCCCAGCAGACGCGCCAGCTGCTCGATCAGGCCTGCTTTCTCGGCAATGCGCAAAAAGCCGAGCCAGAGCGTCAGCGTTCCGAACAGCACGATCATGATTTCCACCGCCAGCTTGGCCATGGCGAACAGGCTTTCGACCAGCGCGGCGAAGACCGCCGGATCGCCACCTACCAGCCAACGTGCAAGCGCAGCGACCGCGGCGATCAGAAAAAAGCCCAGCCAGAGGCCGTTTAGCATGTCGTCGTTCTCCCGGAAGTGATTGGACGCGATGATAACGGCGCAGGTGGGCGACGGCCATGCACGCACGAGTCGAGACGGTTCGCAGATTGCGCATCGCCTGGCCCGGCCTGATCAGCCTTAGCCTGAGCGCGGGGAAGTACGATCACGAATGGAGTCGGAACTGAGCTGCGCGAGCGGCAGCAGGGGCAGGAGAAAAACTATCGAGTCATTTAATCGCAAGCCGAAGGCGGTCAGAACCACCTCCGGTTGCCTTTCGCTGAACCTGGTCCGTGAACAGGAGGTACTCCATTTACCTCTAGGTCGCTCCGTTGAACAGAGCATCCCGACCCCATGGTTCGCCCGCTACGCGGACTGAAGAGTGCTCGGCAAACGAATCACTCAGTCTGTTGCGAGCCTCCGCATCACTGGCGCGAAGGTTCGGAATATCGGCATCCCGCCTGCGTTGCCTCCGTAAGGTTTTGCAGCCGCCCTTGCGGGCGGCATCATTGCATCAAACGCGCGGGCCGCGACCTCGGCCGAAGATTAGCGATGCTACGAACAGCACCAGGAAAACCACGAACAGGATCTTGGCGATGCCCGTTGCGGTGCCTGCGATACCACCGAAGCCCAATACAGCAGCGATGATGGCAATGATCAGGAAAGTAATAGCCCAACTCAGCATGGTGTGACTCCTCTTCGTTCAGGAACATCTTCAGCGGGACCGCCATCTGTAATCAGCTATCGGGCGAACGCTTAGAAAACCCAGCGCTGCTCCGACCGTACCTGCATGTAATCAATCGTTTTCGGTGCCGGCCCGGTTTGCACGATCCCTACTGGTTGAGCGTCATACATGTGAATTCGTTCCGCTGATTCATGCTGCGCCTGGCTGAACGGTTGCGACATCGGCCGCTCGGCGCCAACGATAAGCATTACAACCGCAGCGGTAAGAAAACCTTTGCTGACCAGTGAGAAACGCGCTTGACGATTCATCCTCAACTCCTTCTAAGCATGCGGGGCAGTCTGTCTTGCCAGTTACATTGCAGGCGTCATGCCAGCCTAATAAATTAGAATTTTTCCTTTTATTTCAGATACTTACCAAGATAAACAACTGAGGCGTCAATTTAAATTGCACGATACGTACAATCGGCGCCGGGCGATTTGCACGACGAACTAATCCCTCCCTATCCGTCAGCGGTCGTCACGGTGGTTGAGTTTGTGGATACGCTCATGACAGGCACGAATTTTCGGCAGCTCGATAGCCAGCAAAGCCCGTACATCGGGCTCGGCTGATTGCAACGCATCTTCGAATGCCGCAAGGATGCGTTCCTCGGTCTGATCGAGTTGGTCGATATACACCGCATCGGCATGGCCGAGCCGCGCCTTGGTGTCGGCATACATTTCGCGTAATTTGCCGGCCGTGGTGCCGCCTTGGGCAGGTTGTTCCTGATTAGCCGCGACTTTCACTGACAGTGCCTGGATGATGTGGGTCTTGGCCTGTGCCATATCCCGAAACAGATGCTGCAGCTCGACGTCCTTCACCACTTCCAGCGCATGCTGGTAAAAATGCTGGCCGTCACGGGTAATCTCGATCAGCTCGTTGAGTTGAGTCATGTTCTGGTTCATGGGTCCTCCGGTTGCAGATACGAATGCGTTGCCTAACCGCGGCCGCAAGCCCCGTGCCAGCGGCAGAAAAAGCGTTGTGCTTTTATAATCAGGCACTTGCCGCGCCGCTTCGCTTGAGGATTGATTGCAGGGTGCAGGAAAGGCTCGCAATCACCGTGCAACTTGCAAGACTTTCCGTAGACTAAAGCAGGCGCGAACGCGCGCTCGGCATTCCTAGAACACAGCACCGAGTATTTCTACCGATTCGCAGACAAAGACAGTCTTTGCCTGATTGGAGCATTCATGGAACAAACGACCGACGCCGGTGGCCGCATCCTCCTGGTAGATGACGAGGCCGCGATACTGCGTACCTTTCGCTACTGTCTTGAAGATCGCGGCTACACAGTGGTAACGGCTGCCAGCGCCTCGCAGGCCGAAGCCATCCTGCAACGTCAGGTGTTCGACCTGTGCTTTCTGGATCTGCGCCTCGGCGAAGACAACGGCCTCGATGTCCTGCAGCAGATGCGCGTACTTGCGCCCTGGATGCGCGTAGTGATCGTTACCGCGCACTCGGCCGTGGACACTGCGGTCGACGCAATGCAGGCAGGCGCCGCGGACTATCTGGTCAAACCGTGCAGCCCCGAACAGCTGCGCTTATCGGCTGCCAAGCAACTGGAAGTTCGCCAGATGGCGGCACGCCTGGAAGCGCTGGAAGGCGAGGTGCAGAAACGCAGCGACGCACTGGGTTCGTATAGTCCGGCAATGATGGGCGTGCTGGAAACTGCCCGGCAGGTTGCCGACACCGACGCCAACATCCTCATCCTCGGCGAATCCGGTACCGGCAAGGGCGAGCTGGCACGGGCGATTCACAATTGGAGCCGGCGTGCGAAGAAAGCGTTCATCACCATCAACTGCCCGTCGCTGTCCGCGGACCTGATGGAGAGCGAGCTATTCGGTCACAATCGCGGCGCCTTCACCGGAGCCACCGAGAGCACACTGGGACGAGTCAACCAAGCCGACGGCGGCACTCTGTTTCTCGATGAGATCGGCGATTTTCCCTTGGCTTTGCAGCCTAAGTTGCTCCGATTCATTCAGGACAAAGAATACGAACGAGTCGGTGATCCGGTCACACGACGTGCCGATGTACGCATCCTTGCGGCGACCAATCTGAATCTCGAAGAAATGGTGCGCGAAGGCCGCTTTCGGGAAGATCTGCTCTACCGCCTGAATGTCATCACCCTCAATCTGCCGCCAATGCGTGAGCGTCCGGAAGATGTCGTGACCCTGGCCGAGCGCTTCCTGGCCTTCTTCGTCAAGAGTTACGGCCGCCCGGCCCGCGGATTCAGCGACAGCGCCATCGGGGCATTGAAAGCCTATCGCTGGCCCGGAAACGTGCGCGAACTGCGCAACGTGGTCGAGCGAGCGAGCATCATCTGCCCGCAGGAAATGATCGAAGTCAGCCATCTCGGATTGGCCGACCAGACAGTCAGCAACGCCCCGCGTATCGGCGAGCCGCTTAGCCTGGAGGCTCTGGAGAAAGCGCATATATCCGGCGTGCTGAGCACCAGCGACACCCTCGAACAAGCCGCCCGGATTCTTGGTATCGACGCCTCGACGCTGTACCGAAAGCGCAAGCAATACGGCCTATGAAACTCCAAATGAAGCTGAGAACCCGTCTATTTCTGGGCTTCTCCGCATTGATGACCGTAGCGCTGCTGGGGTTGGTGTTGGCGCTGGTCAGCGTGGTGCAGATGGCTCAGAGCCAGGAGAAGCTGATCCGCGACAACTTCGGCGTCATCGAGGTTAACCAGCAACTACGCCAGGCACTGAGTAATCATCTGCTTCTGCTGATGCGCGAGGATCGCGACAGCGCGGCGTTCAGCGAATCCCGTGGCGCGTTCCAGACCGCGCTGTCGCAAGGATTGTCCGAGGCGTCCGAGGAACATGACCGGCAGGCGTACCAGGCGATCGGCGACGCTTACGCCAGCTTCATCAACGAGCTGGAAGCCCCATCCAGCTTGAACTGGACACTGCTCGAAGACAACGCCTTGAGCCAGTCCTTCAACCGCGTGCGCGAGTTGATGGTCGATATGCAACAGAGCGCTTATGACCAGATCCGCGACACCGAGATTCGCAGCCGTGAGCGGGCCCAGCTGCTTGCCGGGCTGCTCGGCCTGACCGGCATTGCAGTACTGTTGATCGGCTTCGTCACGGCACACAGTTTCGCCCGCCGCTTCGGTGATCCTATCGAGCAACTGTCCAGCGTCGCCGACCAGATCGGCCGCGGTGATTTCAATATCAGCCTACCCGCCTCGCCCATCGCCGAGCTGTCCTCGCTGATTCGCCGCTTCGGTCTGATGTCGCAGGCGCTGCATCAGTTCAAGCAGACCAATGTCGAGGCGCTGGTCAATGGCCAGCAGCGCCTGCAAGCCCTGCTCGACAGTATCGACGACGGCCTGCTGATCATCGACCGCCAAGGTCGGCTGGAGCACGCCAACCCCGTGGCACAGCGGCAGCTGGCGTGGGAAAGCGAACATCTCGGCTCGACGCTCGGCCAGGCGCTTGGCTACCCCGAACTGGACGAGGCGGCCCAGCAAGTTCTCGACGACAGGCCATTGTCCGGGCCGCCGGAGGATTTGGTGATCGAGGCGGACGGTGAGCGGCGTTTATTGTCGTGGCGCATGAGCCCGGTTAACCACCATGACGGGCGCATCAGCGGTGCTGTGATGGTGCTTCACGATGTCACCGACCAGCGCACCTTCGAGCGCGTGCGTAACGAATTCGTCCTACGCGCATCGCATGAACTACGCACGCCGGTGACCGGCATGCAGATGGCGTTCAGCCTGTTGCGCGAACGCACCCATTACCCCGAAAACAGCCGTGAGGCCGACCTGTTCAGCACCGTGCATGAAGAAATGCGGCGCCTGGTCACGCTGATCAACGACCTGCTGAATTTCTCGCGCTATCAGAGCGGTCAGCAAAAGCTGGAACTGGTGCCCTGTGACTCTACAGAGCTGCTTAAGGACGCCCGTAATCGCTTTCAGGCTGTTGCCGCGCAAAACGAAATCGAGATCAAGCTGGAGCTGCAGTCTCCACTGCCCAACCTGCTACTGGATCGGCAGCAGATGGAAAGGGTGCTCGACAACCTACTCAGCAACGCACTGCGACATACACCGGACGGCGGCGAGATCCGCCTGCTGGCCAGACATCACGGCGAACGGGTGATTCTCAGTGTCGAGGACAATGGTGAGGGCATTCCTTACAGCCAGCAGGCGCGAATCTTCGAGCCGTTCGTGCAGATCGGCCGCCGCCGCGGCGGTGCAGGACTGGGCTTAGCCTTATGCAAGGAGATTGCCCAGCTACATGGTGGTCGTATCGGCGTGCATTCGCGAATCGGCCACGGCACCATCTTCTATATTGCGCTGCCGATTTGAGCCAGGCAGGCCTTGAAGAACAACAAGGAGCCGTCCATGTCCAGTCTCAACCCCAGCCCGCAGCAACTGGAGCGGTTCGCCGCGCAGATGCCAGCCGGCGAGCCGATCCTCATGCTCAACCTGCTGCGTTTCAACAGAGAAGCAGCCTACCCGCTCGGTAGCGGCCAAGCGCCATGCAGCGGCGAGGAAGCCTACGCTCGTTACAGCCGCACCGCGCTATACAAAGTGCGGGCCGCCGGGGGCGACGTTCAACTGATGGCCGAAGCTCAGGTTGCATTGATCGCACCGGAGCAGGAGCGCTGGGATGAAATGCTGTTGGTGCGCTATCCCTCGCCGGAAGCCTTCCTGGCGATGCTGGCGGACCCGGAATACCGCGCGGCGACCATCCACCGTACCGCCGCGTTGGCCGACTCGCGGCTGATCGGCTGTAGCCCTCGCGCCTGACAGCTCGCGTTAACGTTCCGCTCCCAGCACGGCGAGGAGCGCTGCGGTTTCGGCATCGGGTTCGCCATCGAAGCGTGTCGGGCGGTATTTCATCTGGAATGCCGCGATGACATTGCGGGTTTCCAGATCAAGGTGGCCGTGCTCCGGCACCTTGTAGCCCTGCCTGACGAGCTGCGCCTGGAACCAAGCGACGTCCGGCAGCTCCCGCGCGAACAGGCTGCGCTGATGGGCGACCGCGCCGGCATCCGGCCAGGACATCAGGCCTGCATCAGCCAAACGCTTCCAGGGAAACAGCGGGCCGGGATCGACCTTGCGCTGCGGAGCAATATCGCTGTGGCCAACGATGGCGCCGGGCTTCAACCCGTGACGCTGCATGATGTCCTTGAGCAACACGATCAGCGCATCGATCTGCTCCTCGGAATAGGGATACCAGAGCCGCCCCCTCTCGTCTTCGATATAGCCGCGATTGACCAGCTCGATGCCGATAGAGCTGGAGTTGAGCCAGGTGCGGCCGTCCCATTGGCTCTCGCCGGCATGCCAGGCGCGGCGATCCTCGTCCACCAGCCGGTAGATGGTCGCTGGCGATTCATCGATTAGGTAATGACTGCTGACGCCGTCGCCCTTGAGGATTTCCAGCGAGCGCTGCAGGTCACTGGAGGTGTAATGCAGAACGATGAACTGCGCCCGGCTGTCCTGACCCAACGATGTATGGCTGGTATCGATCCGCGGACCGCTGGCGCAACCAGCCAGCGACAGGGCAATCGTGAACAGAATCGAAGCTTTCATCGGCACCTCTGGTCGACAGCGAAATGACGCAGACTGGCGGCATCTTGGGACCGGTCACTGCGCGCGGCACGTAGCGGCCAGCAGAACAGCGCCGACATGGCGGAGCTGGAAGAAGAGAGAATTATACCCAGGCGGCCTGGAGGGTCCCAGACCGATTGGTCAGCCCGCTTCGATACAGTTGCGTCCGGCACCCTTGGCCCGGTAAAGCGCTCGGTCGGCGCGCTCGAACACCCGCTCGGCATCATCGCTCTCGGCGAAGCCTGCGAGGCCGCCCGACAGGGTCACCTGAATACGCGCGCCCTTGAAGTGGAACGGACAATTTTCAATGCCCGAGCGCAGGCTTTCGATGAGCTGCTGCCCGGCATCGAGCGGCGTCTGGGGGAGCAGCAGCGCGAACTCCTCGCCACCGAAACGGGCAATGAAATCGGTCTTGCGCAGTCTTTTGCGCAGCTCGTTGGCGATGATTTTCAACACACGGTCACCGGCAAGATGGCCGAAGCTGTCGTTGATTCGCTTGAAGTGGTCGACATCGAGCACCGCCAGAAGCAGCTGTCCACCGTAGCGTTGCTGGCGCGCCACTTCCATGCCCAGCCGTTCGTCCCAGGCCGCACGATTAGGGAGCTCGGTGAGCGGGTCCCGTAATGCCTTTTGTCGCTGCGCTTCGAGGTGCTCGCGCATCTCGGTGGCGGCCTGTTCAAGGCTCGCAACCCGCTCGACCAGAGTGCCCAGCCGCTCGCTAACCAGTTTCTCATGCTCGCCGCGCTGCTGTTCATAGGCGCCGACGGTTTGCAGCAGACCATCGAGTCGCGCCTGGACCGCCTGCTTCAAGCTCGGCAGATCCTCGGCCTCCCGCATACTGACCTGCAGCCCATCGACCTGCTGGCGCAGCTCGTCATCCAACGCCTGTGCGGTTTCCTGGCTTTGCGTATGGCCTTCATGAGCCGCGCAAAGGCTGTCGTGCATGGTCGCCAGACGTTCGTTGAGTAGCTTCAGGTAGCTTTCGAATTCACTCTGTCCCTGATTGGCTACCGCAATCAGTAGCTGCGCCAGATCATCCAGGACGGGCACCAGCTCATACCAGTTCAGACCATGTTGTATGCGCTCGCGCAGCGACACCGCCTGCGGCTGTTGGTGCTCCAGCAGTTGTAGATCGTCAAGCAAGTGGAACAGAGTTGACTCCACTCGCTCGGCAATGGCGCTGTAAGCCACTTCCGGCGATGCGGGCAGCAAATAGCGATTCGCTTCGTCGACACCAGCCGCAACTACCGCAGCGTATGTCTCTTCGCTCTGTACGCTAACGGCCTCGCCGTCCAACCTGTCATCCGTAACCGCTTCGGGTTGCCGGAGCGACACAGCACCGGCTGTTTCCATGATTTCTGGCAAAGCTGTCGGAACGGTGTCGAACACTGTCTGCGAAGCCACCGCGCCGGTGTCGGGGATGCTATCTGCGCTGCGTTCACGCTGGCCGAACAACCGGCCCAGCAACCCCACCGAGTTCGGAGCACCCGCCATCTGCAGGGTTAATGCCCGATCCTGAAGCTCGCCCAGCTCACCAAGCAGAGCGGGCAGTTCACGCGGCTGCGCGGCCCGCTCGTTGAGCTGTCGGGCAAAGGATTTCAGAGGCTTGCGGACCTCACTGGGCAGCGGTAACGCCAGCAACTGCGTCGCCAGCCGGTGCAGCGCCTGGGTAAGGCGTTCGAGGCGATCCTTTTTGCTTCTTTCGGTATCTAGCACCGCACGTTCGAGGCGCGGTACCAGCGCCCCTAGGCGGTCGTCCAGATCGTCATCGCGCAAGACTTCCCGCAATTCGCGCATGCACTGCTCAACGGCCGGATCGGCGCCGTCCATGGCGAAGCTGCTACGCACGAGGCTGCGTCGCAATAGATCCAAGCGCGTATTCCAGCGGACCTCGAGCAGTTCCTGCTGCTCCAGCGAACTGAGGTATTTGTCCTTCCAGCGTTGCGCTTCGTCGTTCATGCCGGACCGTCCGCTGGTACTGGCAGCGCATCGCCATGCAGCGAGTCGGGCAACCGAATCTCCACGGCCACCGGCAAGTGATCCGAGGTGGCCTGTGCCAACACATCGACGCGCTCGAGCGTCAGGCTGGAACTCAGCAGTATGTGATCCAGACAGCGCTGCGGACGCCAGCTGGGGAACGTCGCCTCGATCTGCGGAGCCTGGAGACCGAGATCACGCAGCGGCGAATGCTCCAGCAAATCGCTGGCGTGGGTATTCATGTCGCCCATCAGGATCTGGTGACGATAGCCGCCGATCAACTCACGGATGTAGGCCAATTGGCGTGTTCTTGCGCCACCGCCGAGCGCCAGATGCATGACCACGACCACCAACGCATCCTCGCCTTCACCGAACCGCAGCAGGATGGCGCCGCGACCGGATGGGCCGGGCAGCGGATGGTCTTCCAGGCCCTGCGGCTCGAGACGGCTGAGCACACCATTGCTGTGCTGGGCGAAGCGGCCAAGATTGCGGTTCAGCTGCTGGTACCAGTACGGAAACGCCCCGAGCTGAGCGAGATGTTCCACCTGGTTGATATAGCCGGAACGCATGCTGCCGCCGTCGGCCTCCTGCAGCGCCACCAGGTCATAATTACCGAGCAACTCACCAATGCGCTGCAGGTTCCCAGCTCGGCCCGGATGGGGCAGCAGATGCTGCCAGCTGCGAGTGAGGTAGTGATGGTAGCGCTCGGTGCTGATACCCACTTGGATATTGAAACTGAGCAGGCGCAACCGGCCGTCGCAGGGAAGTCCGCTGGCATCCAGACAGAGCGGATTGACACGGGCCTGGCCGGGTCCGGCCAGGCGTGGTGAGCTCCAGCGGCGTAGCATTGGCGCTTACTGCGCTGCGCGTTCTTTTTCGATGAGGAAGTCAGCGACTTCCAGCGCGCGCTGCGGGCCACCTGCGGAACCGATGTCGAAACGGTACTTGCCGTTGACGATCATCACCGGTACGCCGGTGATCTGATAAGCCATCGCCAGCTTCTTGGCCTGCTCGGCACGGCTCTTCACACCGAACGAGTTATAGGCTTTCAAGAATGCGTCCTGGTCGACGCCCTGTCCCGCGAGGAACTCGGCCATCTTTTCCGGCGTGTCCAGCTTGTTGCCGTCGCGGTGATAGGCATTGAACACCGCGTCGTGAACCTGCTGCTCGACGTTCATGGATTCCAGCGCGAGGAACATCTGGCCGTGGACGTTCCAGACACCCCCGAACATGGCCGGGATACGTTTGAAATTGACGTCGTCAGGCAGTTGCTTGATCCAAGGATTGATGATCGGCTCGAACTGGTAGCAATGCGGGCAGCCATACCAGAACAGCTCGACCACCTCGATCTTGCCAGGCTCGGCTACCGGTACGGGATTACTCAGCTCGACATACTCTTTGCCCGCCTGGAATTCCGCCGCATGAGCCGACAAGCCGAACAGGCTGGCGGTAACGAGTACGGCACTGAGAACGAGTTTACGCATGGTGACTCCCTTGGCTTTGAACGGCTGACCGATAGCGCCACAGGCTGCAGCAAAACACCCCTGCTCGCCAGCGCTTTTCGCCGCTTTTCAATATCTTGACAATTATTCTAGCGGTGCAAAAAACGAAAAAGGGCGTCCAGGTTATGACCTGAACGCCCTTTTTCGACTGAGAGCCGTTGCTGTCAGTGCAGACCCTGAATGTAGCTCGACAAGGCTTCGATATCTTTGTTACTCAGCTTGGACGCGACGGTACGCATAATCATCGCATCGCCATCGTTGGTGCGGGTGCCTTCGCGGAAATTGGTCAGCTGCTTGGCCGTGTAAGCAGCGTGTTGACCACCCAGCTGCGGGAAGCCGGCCAGGTCATTGCCGACGCCATTCGGCGCATGGCAGCCGGTACATGCCGGCATCCCCAGATCGAGCTTGCCACCGCGGAACAGTTTTTCGCCCTGAGCGACCAATGCCGGATCGGCCATGCCGACAGTCATCTTCTGACTGGCGAAGTAGGCGGCGATATCGGCGAGGTCCTGATCGCTGAAGGGATCGAGGATACCGGTCATTTCAAGCACCTTGCGGCCGACACCAGGTTCCGCGGTAGGGCTGCTACCCGCCTTGATGTCTTGCAGCTGCTTGAACAGATAGCGCTCGCCCTGACCTGCCAGTTTGGGGAAGTTCGGTGCGGCACTGTTGCCATCGGCACCGTGGCATGCGCCACAGACTGCAACCTTCTCCTGACCGGCTTCGGCATTTCCAGCGGCGTGGGCCATACCGGTGATGCCAAGGGTCAACAGCAGACTCACGAGTACTTTGTTCATCAGCTCATCCAACTACGGCTAAGGGTTTAAAGAAGAAATCTTATTCGGCAAGTCGACCGCTTGGGTCGTGACAATGCTCATTAATAGTGGCATGCGGCACCCATACCGAACAGGGCGCGCAATCTGCTGATCGACTTCAGATTGACGTCGACGAGACTGCTGCGCGAAGCTCGTTTTAGAGCAAAGCGCACACAAAATCTGCGGCATTATATACTTGTGATCTTGAAACGGAAATGAACCATTGCCGCACCCCCGCGCACTCACCGGAACGTCCATGCTCCCCAAAAACCCGATTCTCGGCCTCTGCCAGCAAGCCACTTTCATGACCAGCGCCGCCAAGGTCGACCAATGTCCGGCAGACGAGGGCCTGGAAGTCGCCTTTGCCGGGCGCTCCAATGCGGGCAAGTCCAGCGCGCTGAATACCCTGACCCACGCGAGCCTCGCCCGCACCTCCAAGACGCCGGGGCGTACCCAGTTGCTCAACTTCTTCCGCCTCGATGACCATCACCGTCTGGTAGATCTTCCCGGCTACGGCTATGCCAAAGTGCCGATCCCTCTGAAGCAGCACTGGCAACGCCATTTGGAAGCTTATCTAAGCAGCCGTGAAAGCCTTGCCGGCGTGTTTCTGATGATGGATATCCGTCATCCGCTGACCGAGTTCGATCGAATGATGCTCGATTGGTCCAACGCCAGCGAAATGCCGCTGCATATTCTACTGACCAAGTCCGACAAGCTCGCCTTCGGCGCTGCGAAGAACGCCTTGCTGGCAATCCAGCGGGACATCCGCAAGGGTTGGGGGGATGGCGTCAGCGTGCAGCTGTTTTCGGCACCGAAACGTCAGGGCGTAGAAGAAGCACAGCTGGTACTGGCGCAAATGCTGGCGATGGTTGGCGAAGACACTGACGAAACCGACGACGAACAGTCGTAAGACCGACCCCGCCGGCAAATACCAAACCGCCCGCTCTGCCTTTCTGAGCAAAGCGGGCGGTTAGCACCGTAGGGTGGGCTTCAGCCCACCGCGGCAAAGCACCGGCCTTGTCATTGGTGGGCTGAAGCGGAACGCCGCCCGGCCCACCCTACATTCGACCCGCACAGGAAGCTGAAGCCGCATTCGCTTTAATCTCTCCAGCGTTTTTATCGTCTTCCGCTTTAACTCCGATACTCCTCGACCGGTACGCAGGCGCAGAACAGGTTGCGATCGCCGAACACGTTGTCGACCCGGTTCACCGCCGGCCAGTACTTGTGCGCCTGAGTGTGAGCGCTCGGCGTGACGGCTTCGGCGATGCTGTAGGGGCGATCCCAGAGGTTGGTCACATCGGCCAGCGTATGCGGCGCCCGCACCAGCGGGTTGTCTTCCGCCGGCCAACCACCATCCTGCACCTTGGCAATCTCCGCCCGAATGCTCAGCATCGCCTCGACGAAGCGGTCCAGCTCAGCTTTCGATTCGCTTTCGGTGGGTTCGATCATCAACGTGCCGGGCACCGGAAAGGACATGGTCGGAGCGTGGAAACCATAGTCGATGAGGCGCTTGGCCACATCCTCCTCAGTGATGCCGGTCTGCGCTTTGAGCGGCCGCAAATCGATGATGCATTCATGCGCCACGCGCCCGTTTCGGCCGCTGTAGAGCACCGGGAAGGCATCACCCAGACGCATTGCCAGATAGTTCGCGCTGAGGATCGCGACCTCGGTAGCGTCGCGCAGCTGCGGCCCCATCATGGCGATGTACATCCAGCTGATCGGCAGGATGCTCGCGCTGCCCCAAGGCGCCGCGCTGACCGCGCCGTTCTGCGGATTCGGCCCCTGCAGCTCGATCACCGGATGGTTGGAAACGAAAGGTGCCAGGTGCGCCTTGATGCCGATCGGACCCATGCCCGGGCCGCCGCCACCATGAGGAATACAGAACGTCTTGTGCAGATTCATGTGCGAAACGTCGGCACCGATATCAGCGGGCCGCGCCAAGCCGACCTGGGCATTGAGGTTGGCCCCATCCATGTAGACCTGACCACCCTGGGCGTGTATCGCTTCGCATATTTCGCGAACGCCTTCTTCGTAGACGCCATGGGTCGATGGATAAGTGATCATCAGACAGGAAAGCTTGTCACCGGCTTCGGCGGCCTTGCGCTTGAGATCTTCCAGATCGACGTTACCTGCCTTGTCGCAGTCGACGATAACCACGCGCATGCTGACCATCTGCGCCGAAGCCGGGTTGGTGCCGTGCGCCGAAGAAGGGATCAGGCAGATATCCCGCTGTCCTTCGCCGCGGCTCTCATGGTATTTGCGGATGGCTACCAGGCCGGCGTATTCGCCCTGAGCGCCGGAGTTCGGCTGCATCGAGATCGCATCGAAGCCGGTGATGGTACAAAGCCAGGCTTCCAACTCCTCGATCATCAGCTTGTAGCCTTGGGCCTGCTCGCGCGGGGCGAATGGGTGCAGATTGGCGAATTCCGGCCAGGTGATGGGGATCATCTCGCTGGTGGCGTTGAGCTTCATGGTGCAAGAACCGAGCGGGATCATTGCCTGGTTCAGCGCCAGATCCTTGTTCTCCAGCTGCTTGAGATAGCGCAGCATCTCGGTTTCGCTGTGATGAGTATTGAACACCGGATGCGTCAGGTATTCGCTGCTGCGCTGCAATCCGGCCGGGATGCCACTGGCTATCTCGCCGGCATCCAGCTTGGCTACGTCCAGCTTGTGATCGGCGCCGAGGAAAACGGCAAGCAGTTGCTCGACCGTTGCCTCACTGCAAGTCTCGTCGAGACTGACACCGAGCTTGCCGCGACCGAGGATGCGCAGGTTGATTCGCGCCGCCTGGGCACTTTCGAGGATCGCCGTCTGCGCACCGCCCACCTCGAGAGTCAGGGTGTCGAAGAAATGCATGTTGAGTCGCTGGATACCGTTTTGCTCCAGCGCGCCAGCCAGAATAGAGGTCAGCCGATGGGTGCGCTGAGCGATGCGCTTGAGCCCCTCGGGGCCGTGGTATACGGCATAGCAGCTCGCGATATTGGCCAGCAGCACCTGCGCGGTGCAGATGTTGGAGTTGGCCTTCTCACGGCGAATGTGCTGCTCGCGGGTCTGCAGTGCCATGCGCAACGCGGTATTGCCGCGGGCATCCTTGGATACGCCGATGATGCGGCCCGGCATGGCGCGCTTGAATTCGTCACGCGTAGCGAAGTAGGCCGCATGCGGGCCACCGTAACCCATCGGCACGCCGAAGCGCTGGGTCGAACCCAGTACTACGTCAGCACCCAGTTCACCCGGCGGAGTCAAGAGCAACAGGCTGAGCAGATCGGCCGCGACACAGGCTAACGCCTGCTTGGCGTGCAGTTGCTCAATGGCCGGACGCAGATCGCGGATTTCGCCGTGGGTATCCGGGTATTGCAGCAGCGCACCGAAGACATCCTGCCCGTCGATATCCTCGATCACGCCGACCACCAGCTCGAAGCCAAAGGCTTCGGCACGGGTCTGCATCACGGAGAGCGTCTGTGGATGACAGTTTTCGTCGACGAAAAAACGGTTGCTCTTGTTCTTCGCCATACGCCGGGCCAGGGTCATGGCCTCGGCGGCGGCGGTCGCCTCGTCGAGTAACGATGCGTTGGCCAGATCGAGGCCAGTCAGGTCGATGGTCAGTTGCTGGAAGTTCAGCAGCGCCTCCAAACGACCCTGGGCGATTTCAGGCTGATACGGGGTGTAGGCGGTATACCAGCCCGGATTTTCCAGCACGTTGCGCAAGATCACTGGCGGGGTGATGGTGCCGTGATAGCCCATGCCGATCAGGCTGGTCCAAAGCTGGTTCTGTTCGGCGTAGCTGCGTAGTCGCGCCAGCGCGCCCTGCTCATCCAGCGCGGCCGGCAGTGACAGCTCGCCTTGCAGACGGATCGCCGGCGGCACGGTCTGCTCAACCAGTTGCTCACGGCTGGACAGGCCGAGCGCGTCTAGCATGGCCTGCTGTTCAGCCGCATCGGGGCCGAGATGACGACGCAGGAATGCATCGGGTTGCTGGAGCTGGGAAAGGCGCGGCACTTGAGACATGACTGCTACTCTCGAAAAAAGGAAAGCCCGACGTCGCGGGTAAATGCTGCTCGCTTAAGCGGCGAAGACTGAGGCGCGCCTCTGCCTTTCAGGCGGATCCGCGGTGTGCATTCGCCACGGGGGCGTGCCTCCTACAGATCGGGATTACCCGCTGCTTTGTGAAGGCCCGGCTTGGGGCAAATGCGCTTAAGTGAAACAGCATCGCGGCACGCGGTGCTCTTTGTTAGGAAACGCTTAGGCTTCGGCGTTGCTGGAGGCCTTGTAGCCGTCCGCATCGAGCAGCTTGTCCAGTTCCGAGGCGTCGCTCGGCTGAAGGCGAAAGAACCAACTGCCATAGGGCTCGCCGTTGACCATTTCAGGCGAGTCTGAGAGTTGCTCATTGACGGCCACCACTTCCCCGGAAATCGGTGCGTAGATGTCCGAAGCGGCTTTCACCGACTCCACTACACCCGCCTGCTGGCCGGCGGTGAGCTGCTGGCCGATCTCAGGCAACTCTACATAAACCACGTCGCCCAACGCTTCCTGGGCGTGATCGGAAATGCCGACGCTGACGCTACCGTCCGCTTCGAGGCGGGCCCACTCGTGGCTGGCGGCGTAACGCAGATCGCTGGGAATGTCGCTCATTCGTAAGTCCTCAAAAAAGCTGTCGGTTTGCGGCTCTAAGCAGGCTCAGCGGCCCGGTGCTGAAGCAGTCGGCCGAATTTACACCAGTACTTTGCCGTGACGCACGAAAGTCGGCTGCACCACACGTACGGGATACCATTTACCGCGAATCTCCACTTCCGCACGGTCGCCCGCTCCAGCAGGAACACGCGCGAGCGCAATGGATTTTCCAAGGGTAGGCGAAAAACTGCCGCTGGTGATCTCACCCTCACCAGCACCGTTAACGCGAACCACCTGATGTGCGCGAAGTACACCGCGCTCTTCCAGCACCAAGCCGACCAGTTTCGGCAGATCACTTTTGGCCTTCTCCGCTTCCAGCGCGGCGCGACCGATGAAGTCACGGTCAGCCGGCTCCCAGGCAACGGTCCAACCCATGTTCGCCTGCAACGGCGAAACCTCTTCGGTCATGTCCTGGCCATACAAGTTCAGCCCGGCTTCCAAGCGCAGGGTATCGCGCGCGCCCAGCCCGATCGGCGAAATGCCGGCACCGACCAATTCGCTGAGAAAGTCCTGTGCCTGATCAGCCGGGAGGATGATTTCCAGCCCATCCTCGCCGGTATAGCCGGTACGGCCGATGAACCAGTCACCGGCGGCCCTGCCCTGGAACGGCTTGAGTTCTTGAATCAGCTCAGCCCTGGACTGAGCAACCAGCTCCGCCGTTCTGGCTCGTGCTTGCGGTCCCTGGATGGCGAGCATTGCCAGCTCAGGCCGTTCCTTGACCTCGACGGAAAAACCTTCGGCCTGCGTCTGCATCCAGGCCAGATCCTTGTCGCGGGTGCTGGCATTGACTACCAGGCGATAACCCCAGTCGGTCAGATAGACGATGAGATCATCGATCACCCCACCGCGCTCGTTGAGCATGGCGGTGTAAAGCGCTTTACCCACCTGCCCAAGGCGGCTCACGTCATTGGCGAGCAGGCGCTGGAGATAGGCCTGGGCGTCAGTGCCAGCGATGTCGACGACGGTCATGTGGGAGACGTCGAAAACCCCACAATCACGTCGCACCTGATGATGTTCTTCTACCTGAG
Organism: Stutzerimonas sp.; assembly: GCF_982611455.1. Classification (NCBI taxonomy): domain Bacteria; kingdom Pseudomonadati; phylum Pseudomonadota; class Gammaproteobacteria; order Pseudomonadales; family Pseudomonadaceae; genus Stutzerimonas; species Stutzerimonas sp. The sequence goes on along the minus strand of NZ_CEXBBO010000005.1, from coordinate 11,525 downwards.
AGCCGTAATGCAGCGGCATGTCCCAGCCGCCGAAATCAACCATCTTGGCGCCGAGTGCGAGGTGCTGATCATAGAGGGGAGTACGCTGACCCATGGGTTTCTCCTTCCGGGCAGGTCGCCGAAGCGGCGTGGGTGAAGCTTATTAGAGCCGGGCAAATAGGCCCGACGATTTTTGAATGGCGCGCATTGTAGCCCCAAGGTTGTGACAGGTCACGGTGAGGCGATGGAGTGGGCGGTCAACCGATCCGCCGGGCTGAGCGTCGGATCAGCAGGATCACCGGCAACAGCCCGACCAGCACCAGCGTCAACGCTGGCAGCGCTGCACGCGCCCATTCGCCCTCGCTGGTCATCTCGAAGATTCGTACCGACAGCGTGTCCCAGCCGAACGGCCGCATCAGCAGCGTTGCTGGCATTTCCTTCAGCACATCGACGAATACCAGCAAGGCGGCACTCAGCGTGCCGGGCAACAGCAGCGGCAGATAGACCCGGAAGAACAGCGCAGGCCCGCCAACGCCGAGACTGCGTGACGCCTGCGGCAACGACGGACGAATTCGCGCCAGAGCGCTTTCCAGCGGCCCGAACGCCACCGCCATGAAGCGAATCAGATAGGCCAGCAGCAACGCACCGAGACTACCCAGGAGGATCGGCTTGCCGGCACCGCCGATCCAACCTGAGAACGGAATGACCAACTCCCGATCGAGATAGCTGAACGCAAGCATGATCGACACTGCCAGCACCGACCCCGGCAACGCATAACCAAGATTCGCCAGCCCCACTGCCGTCTTCACCGAGCGTACCGGCGCCTGTCGCCGAGCAAAGGCCAGCAGCAGTGCGACCGCGACCGTGATCAATGCAGCGATCCCGCCCAGGTAGAGCGTGTGCAAAATAAGTCCGGCATAGCGCTCATCAAGATCGAAGCGTCCGCGTTGCCAAAGCCAGACCAGCAGCTGCAACATCGGAATAACGAAGGCGCAGAGTAATACCAGACCACACCAGCTGCTGGCAGCAACGGCTTTGAAACCGCGCAGTCGATAGAGCGCAGCCGATCGCGCCCGGTCATTGGCGGGCCTGGCTGCACCGCGCGCGCGCCGCTCGCCATAAAGCACCAGCATCACCGCCAGCAACAACAGGCTGGCCAGCTGAGTCGCGCTGGTCAGGCTGAAGAAGCCGTACCAGGTCTTGTAGATTGCGGTGGTAAAGGTATCGAAATTGAATACCGCGACGGCACCGAAGTCGGCCAGCGTCTCCATCAACGCCAGCGCCAGGCCGGCACCGATGGCCGGTCTCGCCATCGGCAGCGCCACGCTCCAGAACGCCTTCCACGGCGACTGGCCGAGAACTCGCGCCGCTTCCATCAACCCCTTGCCCTGAGCAATGAATGCCGAGCGTGCGAGCAGATAGACGTAGGGGTAGAACACCAACACCAGAACGACGATCACGCCGCCCGTAGAGCGGACCCGCGGAAAACGAATCCCGCTGCCGAACCACTCCCGCGCCAACGTCTGCACCGGGCCGGCAAAATCCAGCAGACCGATGAAGACGAACGCCAGCACATACGCCGGAATTGCGAAGGGCAGCATCAACGCCCAATCCAACCAGCGCCGCCCTGGAAATTCACACAGGGCGGTCAGCCAGGCCAAGCTGACTCCCAGTACGATCACGCCGACGCCGACACCCAGCACCAGCGTCAGCGTATTGCTCAGCAAACGCGGCATCTGGGTTTCCCAGAGGTGCGACCAGATACTGGTATCGATGTCGTTCCAGCTGAACAACAGGACGCTCAGCGGCAGCAGTACCAGCGCGGCGACTGCGAAAGTGATGGGATACCAGCGGCGCTCGACGGGGTGGGACACGCAGACCTCGGAAGCAGAAAAACAACGCCCCCGGCAAGCGGGGGCGTCGAGTATATCGGTACTGGAAGCTGGAAGCTGGAAGCTGGAAGCTGGAAGCTGGAAGCTGGAAGCTGGAAGCAAGCTTGCAGCGATTCGCTGTTGCCTGCCAGGCTCATGGCTTCAAGCTTGTGGCTGCCTTACCTCCAGCCCGCGCGATCCATCAGCATGATCGCCTCGGCCTGCCGTTCACCGGCAACCTCTACCGGAATGGTGTCAGCCTTGAAGTCGCCCCATGCAGCCACTTCGGCAGACGGATTCACATCCGGATTTGCCGGAAACTCCATATTGGAGTCGGCGAAGATGCTCTGCGCCTCCGCAGTCGTCATCCACTCGACCAGTTTCTGCGCGGCTTCGGGGTGCGGCGCATGCTTGGTCAGACCGATACCGGAGAGATTGACGTGAACGCCACGGTCTTCCTGGTTCGGCCAGAATAGCTTGGCTTTCAGATCCGGATCCTGTGCATGCAGGCGTCCGAAATAGTAGCTATTGACGATGCCTACATCGCACTGCCCCGCGTCGACCGCCTGAATCACGGCGTTGTCGTCGGCAAAGACGTCGGTAGCCAGGTTGTTCACCCACCCCTTGATGATCTCCTCGGTTTTCTCGGCGCCGTGGGTTTCGATCAGGGTGGCGGTCAGCGACTGATTGTAGACCTTCTTGCTGGTACGCAGGCACAGGCGGCCTTCCCAGTTCTTGTCGGCCAATGCTTCGTAAGTACTCAGCTCGCCTTGCTCGACGCGCTCGGGGGAGTAGACGATGGTCCGCGCGCGCAACGACAAGCCGGTCCAGGCGTCGGTGGAAGAGCGGTACTGAGCGGGAATGTTGTCTTTCACTACCTGGGAATTCATCGGCTGCAGAATGCCCATTTCCTCGGCCTGCCAGAGGTTGCCGCCATCCACCGTCAGTAGCAGATCCGCTGGGGTGTTTTCGCCTTCAGCCTTGATACGGGCCATCAGCGGCGCTTCCTTGTCGGTAATGAACTTCACGTTCACGCCCGTCTTGGCCGTGTAGGCATCGAAAACGGGCTTGATCAGCTCGTCGATCCGGGAGGAATAGACCACCACTTCATCGGCAGCTTGTACAGCGCTCGACAGCGCGGTGAGCGCCAGAGCGGCGAGTAAACCTTTGCTTGCCTGCATGGATCAGCCTCTTATAAATTCGTGAAAGAGGCCAAATAGTAGTGAATGTCATTTAGTTTCTCAACGCGGCATTATCGTCGACTACGATGACTACCTGCTGATCCGCTGTCAGAGCCGCGCCAGATCCGGTAGATCACCGCTCAATCCCAACGCCTGCCGCACGAACATCGCCTTCGCTTCGGGTAGCGCCTGCACACCCTTCAGGCCGGCGTTGCGCAACCAGCGCAGCGGCAGCGGATCGGCTTGGAACAAGCGCTCGAAACCTTCCATTGCGGCCATCATGGCCAGGTTATGCGGCATCCTCCGACGCTCGAAGCGCCCGAGCACACGTGGATCGCCGAGTTGCGCACCGCGAGCGGACGCCGCGAGCAGGACTTCGGCGAGTACCGCAGCGTCCAACAACCCGAGATTTACGCCCTGCCCTGCCAATGGATGAATGGTGTGTGCGGCATCGCCGATCAATGCCAGGCCCGACTTCACATAGCGCTTGGCATGCCGCTGACGCAACGGGATGGATAGGCGCGGATCGGCTTCCAGCACCTCGCCCAGACGGTATTCGAAGGCCCGCCCAAGCGCTTGGCGAAACGCGACATCATTCAATGCCATCAGGCGCTGCGCCTCGTCCTCGGTGACCGACCAGACGATCGAACACCAATGGTCATCGCCTTCGCGCTGCAACGGTAGGAACGCCAGCGGGCCGTCATCGGTAAAGCGTTGCCAGGCCGTCTGCTGATTTGGCTCGGCGCAACGCACACTGGTCACGATGGCGTGATGCAGGTAATCCCATTCGCGGGTTTCGCAGCCAGCCAGATGGCGCACCATGGAATTGGCGCCGTCGGCCGCAATCAGCAAACGAGTACTCAGCTCCTGTCCATCGGCCAACGTCAGGGTCCAGCCGCTTTCATCCTCGCGCAGGTGTTCGAGGCGGGTACCGGCAATCAATTCGACCACGTCACGAGCTTTCAAAGCGTCCAGCAGGGCGTCCTGGACCACACGATTCTCGACGATGTGGCCAAGCACCTCCGCATGCACCGACGCCGCAGAGAAATGAACATGCCCGGTACCGGAGCCGTCCCATACGTGCATATCGGTGTAAGGACTAGCCCGACGATCGACGATGCCCGACCAAGCACCGACGCGCTCGAGAATCCGCTGGCTCGCGGCGGACAGCGCACTGACGCGCGGTTCGAACGGATCGGCGAGCGCAAAGGCCTGGCTTTCCAACGGGCCGGCGTCGATCAGCTTGATAGTCAGCCCGGAATTCTCCAGCGCCAGTGCCAGCGTGCTACCGACCATTCCGGCGCCAACAATGATGAGGTCCGCTTGCATCACTTCTCTCCTGCTTGCCGGGCCTGCGGCTTGCGGCGGATGTAGAGGGTCTTGCTTATCCGCGCGACCAAACGTGCTGAACATTACGCATGCTGCATGCCAGGATTCGCAAGCTCAGCGCTCGCGCGTACCCAACCCCATCGCCTGCCGTGCAAACCATTTCTTCGCGGGCGGCAATAGATCCAGCGCAAGCAGACCGAGATTACGCCCGGCAATGGCCAGACGCCCCGAATCACCGAACAGCTGGGTCAGCTGATCGGAAAAGCCCACTGTGAGCCGTTGATCCGAACGCTGGCGCCTGTGGTAACTCTGCAACACGCTCAGATCGCCCAGCCGGGTCGAATTGCTCAACAGCATCGCGGCAAGCGCCTCAGTGTCTCGCAGCGACAGGTTGTAACCTTGCCCGGCGATAGGGTGCAAACTGTGGGCGGCATTGCCGAGCACGACCAGACCGGAGCGAACCTGCTCGTCGGCCTCGATCAGCATCAGCGGATAAAGATGCCGCGCCCCAACCTGCTGGAACCCACCGAGACGATAGCCGAAAGCCTGCTGCAGCTCGTCAAGAAATTCAGATTCGGGGAGCGCGACTAGGCGCGCCGCGTCCTGCGCCGGGCGCGTCCAGACCAATGCGCAGCGATTGTCCTGCAGCGGCAGCAGCGCCATCGGCCCATCGTCGGTGAAGCGCTCGAAGGCCTGGCCGCCATGGGGTTTACCCGGCGTCACGTTGGCGATCAGCGCCGACTGATCATAGGGGGTGCGCTTGATCTCTATGCCAAGTTGCTCGCGCAACGCGGATCGACCGCCATCGGCTAGCACCGCAAGCTCGCAGTCGAGCTGATGGCCATCGGTCAGGGTCAGCTGATAACCGCCTGCCAACGGCCGCATACGTTCGACCTCGGCGGGGCAATGCCGAACCACGACCTCATCATCCAGTGCCTGCCACAGGCAATGGCCGATCCAGGCGTTCTCCACCACATACCCCAATGCCGGCACCTGCTCGGTTTTGGCGTCGAGCCGGGTCGCGCCCACGCGGCCGCGGTCGGAAACATGAATATGGGTGATGGGCTCGGCGCGCTGAGCAATTTGCTCCCAGACGCCCAATCGCTGATAAATCAGCCGGGTGCCGTAGGATAGTGCTGTAGAGCGCGCATCGTAGCTTGGCTGGTATGCATTGCCCGGTTCGAACGGCTCGATCAGTTCGATAGTCCAGCCGTGCTCCTTGGCACCCTTCTGCAGAGCCAGCGCCAGACTGGCGCCGACCAACCCGCCACCGATGATCGACAGCGTGCTCATGGCTCAGGCCACCTCGTGGGCGGCTGCCATCAATGCCTCGATATCACTGACCGCTTTGGGCACGCCGCATGTAAGGATTTCACAGCCGCTCCTGGTCACCACTACATCATCCTCGATGCGCACACCGATGCCGCGCCATTTCTTCGCCACGTCCTGGTTGTCGACAGCGATATAGATGCCCGGCTCGACGGTCATCGCCATACCGGGCTCGAGCACCCGCCATTCGCCACCGACCTTGTAATCGCCGACGTCATGTACATCCATGCCCAGCCAGTGACCGGCACGATGCATATAGAACGGTTTGTACGCGTCTGCAGCAATGAGCTCGGCAACATCGCCCTTGAGCAGGCCCAACTCGACGAGCCCGGTCGTGATGACCTGCACCGTCGCTTCGTGCGCTTCGTTCCAGTGTTTGCCCGGCGCGATATGCTTGAAGGCTTCTTCGTTGGCCTTGAGCACCAATTCGTAGATGGCTTTCTGCTCGGGCGAGAAGCGGCCGTTGACCGGGAATGTCCGAGTGATATCGCTGGCATAGCAATCGATCTCGCAACCAGCGTCGATCAGGACCAGATCGCCATCCTTGAGCGGCGCGTCGTTCTCGCGGTAATGCAGAATGCAGGCATTCCGGCCAGCCGCGACGATCGAGCCGTACGCCGGCATCTTCGCGCCGCCCTTGCGGAATTCGTAATCCAGCTCCGCCTCCAAATGATATTCGTACAGCCCGGTACGGCTGGCCTGCATGGCGCGAATATGAGCGCGGGCGGAGATTTCCGCCGCATGCTTCATCACCTTCACTTCGTTGGCCGATTTGTACAAGCGCAGGTCGTGCAACAGGTGATCGAGGGCAACGAACTCGTTCGGTGGCTGGGCGCCCTGACGGGCCTTGGAACGGATGGTGTTGATCCACTCCATCAACCGGTGATCGAACTCCTGGTTACTGCCGATGGCGTAGTAAACGCGTGAGCGCCCCTCGATCAGACCGGGAAGAATGTCGTCGATATCCCCGATGGGGAAGGCATCGTCAGCGCCGTATTCCGTGATGGCGCCGTCCTGGCCCGCTCGCAGCCCATCCCACAGCTCGCGGGCCGGATCGCGTTCACGGCAGAACAGCACATATTCGCCGTGCTCGCGGCCGGGAATCAGCGCAATCACCGCTTCGGGCTCGGGGAAACCGGAGAGGTACTGGAAATCACTGTCCTGGCGGTAGATGTGCTCGACATCGCGGTTGCGGATGTACATCGGCGCCGCCGGCAGAATCGCGATGCTGTTGGGCTCCATCTCCGCCATCAGCGCCTTGCGTCGACGGGCGTATTCAGATTTCGGAATGCGGCTCATGGGCAGACGGGTCCTCAATGCAGGGAGGGCTTGGGTGTCGGCGGTACCGGCTTGGTGCACTCGGTGAACAGCAGCAATGGTGCGACACGCAGGTATTCCATGACCTCCATGTAATCGCTTTCGCCGTCCTCGGACTCGTCCAGAGCGTCCTGTATCTGCGCGATCGCGGCCAGGTCCTGCAACACTTCCATCGCCTCGCTGCTCAGCGCGCGATCACCGGCGACCAGACCGAAGCCGGTGAGGAAACTCTGGCACCACTGGCCCAGAGCGAGCGCGCGCTCGGTCAGCGGTGCATCGTCGGAGGGCAACAGCAATACAATGGCGATATCGTCGCCGGCGAGTTCGCCTTTGACCATCTCCTGCAGGCCGACAAGCGCCTGCCGAACCGATTCCTCTGGGGCGGCGCCGAGCAGCTCGGCGGCATCGACCAACCAGGGTTCGGCATCGAAACCGGCGCCCGCGCAACTGCGTCCAAGCAAAAGGCCGTGAAGCTCGGCGGGTGTGACGGGTTGGGCACTGCTGGCCAGCAATGTGGCGAAAGCAGCATACGGCGAGTTCTGAATGGGCATTGGCAGCTAGGCGCACGGAGGCGCTAATGTCTAGAATGAAGGCCTTGTATCCTAGCATCGGCGCACGAGCCAAACCATCGAAGCCGGATCACCTAACGCTCGCGCCACTTACCGGGAATCCCATGGAAGACGCCGACCTGCAATTGCTGACCGCCAAGCTGGAAGAGCTGATTCAGCGCATCGAGCAACTCAAGGCGCAGAATCGCTTGCTGCTTCACAGCGAGCAGGCATGGCGTGAGGAGCGCGCTCATCTGATTGAAAAGAACGAAATGGCACGGGTGAAGGTCGAATCAATGATTTCGCGCCTGAAAGCCCTGGAGCAGGACTCATGACCCAGCCGAACACCGTTACCGTGCACATCATGGACAAGGAATATTGCATTTCCTGCCCACCCGAAGAACGCAGCAACCTTGAGGGCGCCGCGCATTACCTGGATCGCAAGATGCGCGAGATTCGTAGTAGCGGAAAAGTCATCGGCGCCGACCGCGTCGCGGTAATGGCCGCGCTCAATATCACGCACGAACTGCTGCACAAGCATGATCGCCTGGACGCCGAGGCCAACAGTGCCCGTGCGCACGTGCGCAGCTTGCTGGAGCGGGTCGACAGCGCCCTGGCCACTGATCCAAACTCTTCTGGCAACTGATGAACGGCAGGCAGATTGCGTTATAATCCCGCCCACTCCCTGGCATGTTCGCCAGTCGGCGATGACCCTCTCCCGATAAGCAATACCATGGAGGCTACACGTAGTGCCGGTGTGCATGTCCGCCTGACGGAAAGCCTTAAGGTACTCTGTAGTCGCCACCTTGAACTCTCGGGTTCAAGGGCCTACGCGGGCAGCGGCATGCTGGGGAGCCTGATTCAATGATCGTAGCCGAGGGCCTTTCTCGCCCGGTGCTGCGGCGTCAGTTGCGGCAAGCTCGCCGCCACCTCTCTCCTACCCAGCAACACCAAGCGGCGAAAGCACTTTATCGACAGCTGGCTCAGCATCCGCTGTTTCGCCGCGCCAGGCACATTGCCCTATACCTACCCAATGATGGCGAAATAGACCCGCGTCCTTTGCTGCTGGAAGCGCAACGACGCGGCAAGGCAACCTATTTGCCGGTACTCAACGCTTGGCCACGTACGCGGATGGTGTTCCAGCGAATCATGCCGAACGAGCAATTGAAGCTGAACCGCTTCGGTATCGCCGAGCCGGTCTTTCGCTCCGCGCGGCAGCGACCGATCTGGACGCTCGACTTGGTGCTAATGCCACTGGTGGGATTTGACGAATACGGCGGTCGCCTGGGTATGGGCGGGGGTTTTTACGATCGCAGCCTGGCGTACCGCAGCAGGCGCAAAAAAGGTCACAAACCGACCCTTTTGGGGCTCGCCCATGAATGTCAGAAGGTTGATCGTCTGCCGCTGGCAACCTGGGACGTGAGCCTGCAAGCTACGGTGACGGATCGGGACTGGTATGGGAAGTGAGGCGGGAGAATGAGAGGCGGTGTGGCGGCCGCATCCATGCGGCTTTAGCTGGTCAGCGCTGAAGCTGTTGCGAGTGACTGATCGGAACCATCGACGAGACATCACTCGAACGCTCCCATAACCCCTGGGTATAGCCCGTGGTTACTACGCCGAGACCAAAAATCAGCACCAGGACCCAAAGAATATCAGGCTTGCGTTTCATAATTTCGCCTCCCCCTGCAAGGCGAACAGTTTAATGTCGAGTCCGTATCGTTTTCGTTTTCCAGACTCGACAATGCCAACCTCAAGCGCGGCATTCTCCGCCATGCCTCGGTACAGCGCAAACGAGCGTCATGACCGGTTGTCGGGGAATTTGCATTCGAGAACCCTTTCAAGCAATAACAATGAGCAAAGAGCATGCCGTACTGGCTGATGAAATCCGAACCCGACGAATTTTCCATCCAGAACCTGCAGCAACTCGGCACGGGACGCTGGGACGGCGTGCGCAATTACCAGGCCCGCAACTTTTTGCGCTCAATGGCAGAAGGGGACCCGTTCTTCTTCTATCACTCCAGCTGTGCGACGCCAGGCATCGCCGGAATCGGCAGGATCACGCGAGCCGCCTATCCGGACCCCACCGCACTCGAACCCAACAGTCCTTATTTCGACGCCAAGGCCAGCGAAACGAAAAACCCCTGGAGTGCGGTCGACGTAGGCTTCGTCGAGCGCTTCTCCTCCACGCTGGCGCTACCGCAGCTCAAGCTGGAGCCGGCCCTGGCGCAACTGCCGCTGGCGCAGAAAGGCAGCCGACTCTCTGTAATGCCGGTTAGCGAAAGCGAGTGGCACGCCATTCTGGCCATGCGATGACTTAGCCGGACTTAGCCGGACTTGCCGCTGCGCCGCCGTGCTATTGGATAATCAGATTATTGAATAGCAGGTCGTCCACCAGGGGCTCGCCTTCTTCTTGGATGAGCACTGTCTGCACCTGCTTGAGCGCTTCCTGCCGAAGCGCTTCCTTGGCCTCGACAGTACCCAGGCTGGCGTCCGTCTGCTGTGAAAACAGCGACACCAGTTGATTGCGAATCAAGGGTTCGTGATGTTTGACCTTCGCCTCCGCCTCGCTGCCGCTAACGCGTAGCGCGATATCCGCCTTGTAGTACTTCAGCCGGCCATCCGAACCGTAATTACCAACAAGCGCGGGTACCAGCGCGAAATAGATGGTCTTCGCCGCCGCCGCGTCGGCTTCGGATGTTTCGGCCAAGGCCGGCAGCGTCATGCCAATAGCCAGACAAAAGAAAAGAATGCGTGTCACGGGGCAACTCCAGGATAAACAGCGATCAGCATAACCAGTGCCAGGCACGGACCCAAGCCCGGCCTTATGTATTGCCATCAGGACAGACCATGCTCGTTGCGCCGGGTGGGTAGCCTTCTAGACTGACGGATAAAGCGGCCACGGCCTCATTCCCTTGATAACGACAAAAGGAAACCTGATGAAAGCTGTCCTGTGCAAAGAATTCGGCCCGGCCGAAAAACTCGTCATCGAAGAAGTCGATAGCCCGCAAATCAAGAAGGGCGACGTACTGCTCGATGTGCATGCTGCCGGCGTCAACTTTCCAGACACGCTAATGATCGAAGGCAAGTATCAATTCAAGCCGCCTTTCCCATTCTCGCCGGGCGGCGAGGCTGCTGGCGTGGTTGCCGCGGTCGGCGAGAAAATTACCCACCTCAAGGTTGGCGACCGGGTGATGGGCCTGACTGGCTGGGGCAGCTTCGCCGAACAGGTCATCGTGCCGGGGCATAACGTAATGCCGATTCCTCAGGAGATGGATTTCGAAACCGCCGCCGCATTCAGCATGACTTACGGCACTTCGATGCATGCATTGAAGCAGCGCGCCAACCTGCAACCCGGCGAAACCCTATTGGTACTTGGCGCGTCCGGCGGCGTTGGGCTGGCGGCAGTGGAAATCGGCAAGGCTATGGGTGCCAAGGTAATTGCCGCAGCCTCCACTGCGGAGAAGCTAGCCGTCGCGAAAAACGCAGGCGCTGACGAGCTGATCAATTACACCGAAACGAGCGTCAAGGAACGCCTAAAGGAACTCACGGACGGCCAGGGCGTTGACGTGATCTACGATCCGGTGGGCGGCCAGCTGTTCGAAGAGGCGTTCCGCAGCATTGCCTGGAACGGGCGCATGCTGGTGGTCGGTTTCGCTGCTGGCGACATCCCTTCGCTGCCAGCGAATTTGCCACTGCTCAAGGGTGCTTCGCTGGTGGGTGTGTTCTGGGGCGCCTTTGCGCAACGTCAGCCGCACGATAACGCCGCCAACTTCAAGCAGCTATTCGCCTGGCATGCCGAAGGCAAACTCAAACCGCTGGTATCACAGACTTTCGCCCTCGAACAGGCCGCTGAAGCGATCAATACGCTGGGTCAGCGCAAGGCCGTAGGTAAGCTGGTCGTCAAGGTGCGCTAACGAGCTGGAAGCTGGAAGCTGGAAGCTGGAAGCTGGAAGCTGGAAGCTGGAAGCTGG
>NZ_CEXBBO010000004.1:137955-223183 GCF_982611455.1 Stutzerimonas sp. | reverse complement strand
TCATGGCTCCATCCTCTCAAGAGTTGGAGCCTCCGGGAAAGCCGGGGCGGTTCACTGTGCGTTTGATTTTTGTGGGAGGCCCGACTCGGGGCGAAGCTTTTGGCTGTGAGGCGGCCGAGGGTTTGCTTTCGCCGCGGGCGCGCCTCCAACGGAACGCGGCACGATGTGGGGCCTTGGCACTGTGCGTTTGATTTTTGTAGGAGGCCCGACTCGGGGCGAAGCTTTTGGCTGTGAGGCGGCCGAGGGCTGTGTTCGTCGCGAGCGTGCCTCCTTCAAGATTGGCCCTCAGTCTTGCACGACCCGCGCAATCGCTTGTGCCAGTTGGCCCAACCGTTCGGCATCGAGGCCGGCGATATTGGCGCGGCCGCTTTCCACCAGATAGACCGAGCCTTCGCGACGCAGGCGCAGCACCTGGGCGGCGGTCAGCCCGGTATAGGAGAACATCCCGCGTTGCTGGGCGATATGCGCGAAGCGCTCGGCCAGGCCATGTGTTACTAACGCCTCGACCAACCCCTTGCGCAGCCCGGCAATACGTTCGCGCTTGGCGGCGACTTCCCGTTCCCAGAGCTGGCGTAGCTCGCTATTGGCCAAAATCGTCGCCACCACAGCTGCGCCATGAGACGGTGGCGTGGACCAGAGATTGCGTGCCACCGAGGCGAACTGGCTGCGGACGTCGATCAACGATTCGCCATCCGCCGTGACCGCGATCAGCGCGCCGGTGCGCTCGCGGTACAGGCCGAAATTCTTCGAGCAGGAGCTGGTAATCAGGACCTCCGGCAAGGCCTCGACGAACAGCCGAACGGCCCAGGCGTCCTCGTCCAGCCCATCGCCGAAACCCTGGTAGGCAAAGTCGAATAGCGGCAACAGCCCACGCGTACGGACGATCTCCAGCACCTGACGCCAGTCGTCCTGGCTCAGATCGTAGCCGGTGGGGTTGTGGCAGCAGGCGTGCAGCAATACCACATCGCCATGGGGAATACGTTCCAGCGCGGCGAGCATGGCCGGTACGTCGAGCTGATTCTGCGCGTTGACGTAGGGATAGTGCTCGACGTTCAACCGGGCCGCGGCGAACAAGGTTTCGTGGATTGGCCAGGTCGGGTCGCTGAGCCAGAGGCTGCGGCCCGGCAGGCATTTGGCGATGAAGTCGCCCACCAGCCGCAGCGCGCCGGTACCGCCGGGTGTCTGGGTGCAGCCGGCTCGGTTTTCGATCAAGGCTGGCGAGTCTTCGCCCAGAACCAGACGCAGAATCTGCTCACCGAACAACGGATCGCCATGGCCGCCGATGTAGCTCTTGGTCTGCTCGCTGTCGATCAGCCGCTGCTCGGCCAGCTTCACCGCCTTGGGGATCGGCGTCAGGCCCAGGGCGTCCTTGTAGACGCCGACGCCCAGGTCGAGCTTGGCCGGATTCGGGTCGGCGCGATAGGCATCGAGCAGCCCGAGAATCGGGTCGCCGGGAACCCGCGCCACATCGCTGAAATGTTTCACTTGCGGCCCTCGGCGGTTTTCGCGACCTCGTCGGTGCGCGCGGCCATGATGAAGTCATTGCGGTGCAGGCCTTTGATCGAGTGGCTCCACCAGGTCACGGTGACCTTGCCCCATTCGGTGAGCAGGCCGGGATGATGACCCTCGGCTTCGGCGATCTCGCCGACGGCATTGGTGAAGGCCAGGGCGTGACGGAAGTTCTTGAAGATGAAAACCTTCTCCAGCTCCATGTGGCCGTCGCGGGTCTCGATGTTCCAGTCCGGGATTTGCTTGATCAGCTCGGCCAGTTCGTCATCGGAAACTTTGGGCGCGTCCGCGCGGCAGGCTTCGCAGTGGGCTTGGGTGAGGTTGGTCATGATGGGTCCTTGTGGTGCAGGGCATAAGAGTTAAGTAGCGTAGGGTGGACAACGCCGGAGGCTTGTCCACGCGCCGGGTTCGGTCCGCCACGTTGGGGGGGAGGCCTCGTCGTGGTCGGTGGATGAGCCTTCGGCGTCATCCACCCTACGGATCGGTGGCGACCGAACCGACGCGTGGAAAATGCTTCGCAGTTTTCCACCCTACGCCGCCTTGGGCGGGAACTTCGGCTGATGCAGGCCCTGCTGCATGGCGGTACGCACGTGACCCATGATGTCTTCATGGGCGACGTCGAATAGCCGTTTCAGCTCCGGCAGGACGAAATACACCGGTTGCAGAATATCGATGCGATAGGGCGTGCGCATGGCTTCGACCACATCGAAGGCCTGATGCTCGGGTTCGTCGGAAAGGCTGTAAAGCGTCTCCTTCGGCGAGGAAAGGATGCCGCCGCCATAGATGCGCCGTCCGGTCGGCGTCTCCACCAGCCCGAACTCGATGGTCATCCAGTACAGGCGCGCCAGGTAGACGCGCTCTTCCTTGCTGGCCTTGAGGCCGAGCTGACCGTAGGTGTGGGTGAATTCGGCGAACCAGGGATTGGTCAGCAGCGGACAGTGACCGAAGATCTCGTGGAAAATATCCGGTTCCTGCAAGTAATCCAGCTCTTCCGGGGTGCGGATGAAGGTGGCGACAGGAAAGCGTTTGCTGGCCAGCAACTCGAAAAACGTCTGGAACGGAATCAGCGCCGGCACTCGTGCGACCTGCCAGCGAGTCGTCGCTTCGAGTACACGGTTCACTTCGTGCAACTGCGGGATACGGTCGTGGGGCAGGGCGAGCTGTTCGATCCCGTCCAGGTATTCCTGGCAGGCGCGGCCGTCGAGAAGCTTCAGCTGGCGTTCGATCAGGGTCTGCCAGACGGCGTGTTCAGCATCCGAATAGTGGATGTGGCCCGTGGCGTCCGGTTCGCGGGCGACGTACTTCGTTGTTTTCATCTGACCTCCTGAGCGGGTGGCCGCCTGAGCTTTGTTGTTATGAATGCACTCATTCAAGCGCTGTTACGTGCCGGCGAGGAGGGCAGGATTGAAGGCTTTTAGTAGCTGGATTCGATATTTCGTAAAGATATATTTACGATTCTCGCAGCGCTCAGAGCAAAGCCTTCTTCGCGGTTCATTCCCGTAAATTATTCTTGCCGATATTTTTTGTCTGTCGTTCGCCAGCGCAGTCCGGTTTCGGCTTGTTGATCGGACGCGATACCGGGGCGATGGCGGTGCTGCTGGCGGTACATCTCGGTGTGGTGATGGCCTTCTTCCTGACCATGCCCTACGGCAAGTTCGCCCATGGCATCTTCCGCAGTGCGGCGCTGCTAAAGTACGCCATCGAAAAGCGTCAGCCCGACAGGCTCAAGCTTGGCAGCGAGTGAATGGCTGCTCGGTCGGCGGCGGTCCTGCGGGACTGCCGATCGCGGCTGCGGGCTGGCGTGCGGTCTGGAATATCGGCACACGTCAGCTCGACGACCGGGCAGGCGACATTGGAGAACACCGCATGCACATCGTGATTCCCGACGACTATCAGAACGTCATCCGTTCGCTGGACTGCTTCGCCCGGCTCGACGGCCATCAGGTGACGGTCTATCACGAGGCGGAACAGGATCCGAATGTCCTCGCCGAACGCTTTGCCGACGCCGATGCTCTGGTGTTGACGCGCGAGCGCACGGTCATCGACGAAGCGCTGTTGGCTCGGCTCCCTCGGCTCAAGCTGATCAGCCAGACCGGCAAGGTTGCCGCGCATCTCGATCTTGCCGCCTGTACTCGCCATGGCGTAGCGGTCATGGAAGGCCGGGGTTCTCCCATCGCACCGGCCGAACTCACCTGGACGCTGATGCTCATGGCGCGGCGCGCGCTCTTTCCGGCGATGCAGGCGCTGTATGCGGGGCAGTGGCAAATCAATCTGGGCGAGCGGCTGTGCGGTCAGACGCTGGGCATCTGGGGCTACGGCAAGATTGGTCAGCGGCTGGCCCGCTACGCTCAGGCCTTCGAGATGCCGGTGATGGTCTGGGGCAGCGAGGCATCGCGCGAGGCCGCCACGCGCGATGGCCATCAGGCTGCTGCCAGCCGGCAGGCCTTCTTCAGTGAAGTCGATGTGCTCAGCCTCAATCTGCGCCTGTCGGACAGCACGCTGCACGTCGTCACCAGCGAAGATCTGGCATTGATGAAGCCCACGTCGCTACTGGTCAATACCAGTCGCGCTCAGCTGATCGCACCGGGCGCGCTGCTCGACGGGTTGAATCGGGGGCGGCCGGGGTTCGCGGCGCTCGATGTCTTCGAGGACGAACCGCTGACCGACCCGAAGGATCCGTTGCTGCAGCATCCCAACGTGCTTTGCACGCCTCATCTGGGTTATGTGGAGCGGCAAGGTTACGAGCTGTATTTCGGCGATGCCTTCGCCAATGTGCAGACCTTCTTTGCTGGCGAGCCTTGCCAGCTGGCCAACCCGGAGGTTCTGCCACGTAAGGTCTGATCTGCTGGCGGACGTTGATCGGCAGGCGGCGCGCCGTCTGTGCTTGCTGTCGAGCCAGCCAGCCAGCCGGCCGCTTGCGGTGCGCGTGAGGTGTCAAATAATCTTGACGATTATCGTGGCGTGGCGCAGATGTTGCGCAGCCATACCTCACGCCAGAAGGCATTACATGCGCATCAAAATTCTCTGCCAGAACCGCCTCGGCATCCTCCGTGACATGCTCGAACTGCTCGTCGATTACGGCATCAATGTCGCACGCGGCGAAGTGGGTGGCGAGCACGGCAACGCCGTCTATCTGCATTGTCCCAATCTGATGAACCTGCAACTGCAAGCACTGCGCCCGAAGATCGAGGCGCTGCAAGGCGTGTTCGAGGTGCGCAAGGTGGGACTGATGCCCAGCGAGCGGCATTCCCTGGAGCTGAATGCGCTGCTCGGCGCGCTGGAGTTTCCCGTTTTGTCCATCGACATGGCGGGCGCCATCGTGGCCGCTAATCGCGCCGCGGCGCAGCTGCTCGGTGTGCGGGTGGACGAAGTGCCGGGCATGAGCTTGTCGCGCTATGCCGAAGACTTCGACCTGCCGGAACTGGTGCGAGCGAACAAGGCGCGTATCAATGGCTTGCGGGTGACCATCAAGGGCGACGTATTCCTCGCCGACATCGCGCCGTTGCAATCGGAGCATGACGACAGCGAAGCCCTGGCCGGTGCGGTATTGACGCTGCACCGCGCCGATCGCGTTGGCGAGCGTATCTACAACGTGCGCAAGCAGGAGCTGCGCGGCTTCGACAGCATCTTCCAGAGCTCGAAGGTGATGGCCGCGGTGGTTCGCGAGGCGCGGCGCATGGCACCGCTGGATGCGCCATTGCTGATCGAAGGCGAGACAGGTACCGGCAAGGAATTGCTGGCACGTGCCTGTCATCTGTCCAGCCCGCGCGGGCAGTCGCCGTTCATGGCGCTCAACTGTGCGGGGTTGCCCGAGTCAATGGCCGAGACCGAACTGTTCGGCTACGGCCCCGGCGCCTTCGAAGGTGCGCGTCCGGAGGGCAAGCTGGGCTTGTTGGAGCTGACCGCTGGCGGCACGCTGTTTCTCGATGGCGTCGGCGAGATGAGCACGCGGCTGCAGGCCAAACTGGTGCGTTTCCTACAGGACGGCTGCTTCCGTCGGGTGGGTAGCGACGAGGAGGTCTATCTGGATGTGAGAGTGATCTGCGCCACCCAGCTGGACCTGTCCGAACTCTGCGCCAAGGGTGAATTCCGGCAAGACCTGTATCACCGGCTCAACGTGCTGTCGCTGCATATTCCGCCGCTACGTGAATGCTTCGATGGGCTGGAGCCGCTGGCGCTGCACTTTCTGGATCAGGCCAGCCGGCAGATCGGCTGCGCGCTGCCGAGTTTGTCGCCGCAAGCGCTGGAACGGCTGGCCGGCTACCGTTGGCCGGGCAACGTGCGGCAACTTGAAAACACCTTGTTTCAGGCGGTTTCGCTGTGCGAGGGAGGGGTGATCAAGCCGGAGCACATTCGCCTACCGGATTACGGTACGCCGCAGCCGCTGGGCGAGTTCTCCCTGGAAGGCGATCTGTCCAGCATTGTCGGGCGCTTCGAGAAAACGGTGCTGGAAAGCCTTTATGCGCAGCACCCCAGCAGTCGACTGCTGGGCAAGCGCCTGAACGTCTCGCACACCACCATCGCCAACAAGCTGCGTGAATATGGGATTGGCAAGAAAGCCTGATGCTGTGTCAGCTGCCACAAAAGCATCGCGCCAGCGTCGGCTATCCCGCGAAGTGCCCATGCTCCACGCTGCGTTTTGTTGGCGCCGCGGCTAAGGCCTACCAAGAGCATAAAAGCTTCGCGCCGGGGCGGCCCTCCTACGAGGCAGCCTGCACCGCACTGGTTTTGTGGGAGGCGCGACCCCGCGGCGAAAGCTGGCCGAAGGCCTGCCCAACAGCGCTTGATCGGGCGAGCCCAATTCAGCGTCCGGCTGAGCTGCGGGCCGGCTCAGCGTACCGCCTGACTCACCGCGTCTATCAGCCCTTGGAGATCGATCGGCTTGCGCAGGTGCAGCGTAAAGCCAGCGCTCTTGGCATTTTCTACGTCGCGTAGGGTGCCGTAACCGGTCAGAGCGATGCTCGGAGTATCGGCATTCGTGGTGCCGCGGCGTATTTCGCTCATCATCTTGTGGCCGTCGATGACCGGCATACCGATGTCTGAGACGATCACATCGAAGCGCGATTGCTCAGCGAGTTCGATACCCCGTGCGCCGTTGTCCGCGATGGTCACTATGGCGCCCTCGCTCTCCAGCAGTTCGCGCATGGTGTCGAGAATGTCCGGTGAATCGTCCACCAGCAGAATGCTGATACCGGACAGGCCGCCTGCGTCATCACTTTCCAGCATGCCGCTAAGTTCTAGCTCGGTCTGCAGATGCATCGGCAGCCAGACGCTGAACCGCGCGCCACGGCCAGGGCCTTCGGAAAACGCATCGATACGGCCGCCGTGTGCCTCGACCAGCTGCTTGACCAGCGCCAGACCAATGCCAAGCCCGTGCTTGGAACGCTGGGCATGCTGCATTTCGGCCTGGCCAAACATGTCGAAGACCTTAGGCAAGAAGTCTGCGGATATCCCTTCGCCAGTATCGATTACGTCCAGTCGGGCCTGATCGCCTTCGCGCTCGAGCTGCATGCGAATGCGATCGCCGCCCTTGGTGAATTTCCAGGCGTTGTTCAGCAGGTTCCAGATGATCTGTTCCAGCCGCGTGGGGTCGGCGTGAATGAGGATTGGCTGGTCCGGCTTGAAGGTCTCGAAGATGACGCCTTCAGCCTGGGCCAGCGGACTGAATACCGCCTCGATGCCCTTGAACACCTCTTGGTACTGCAGCGTGGCGAAGTTGAGCACGAGCTTTCCGGTACGGATGCGCGAGACGTCCATCAGGTCATCGATGATCCGTGACTGGCTGCGCACCGCGCTCTGGATCGCCTGGGTGGCCTTGCGCAAGCTCGGCGTGTTTTTGGCTGTCTGGGAGCGGGCGATCAGATCGGTATTGAGCTGGATGAGATTGAGCGGGTGCTTGAGCTCATGGGAGAGCACGGCAAAGAACTGATCTTTCTGCTGATTGGCCGCCTGGATGGTTTCCAGCTCGTTTTGTTGATCGTTGCTGCGCTGTCGATCATCGGTTATGTCGCGGGCGATCTTGGCGAAGCCTGTGATTTTGCCGTTGTTGTCTACCAGCGGGTTGACCAGGCCGCTGAAGAAACACTGCGTGCCGTCCCGGCGCAAATGCCAACGCTCGTCGGCGGCCTGTCCCTGTTCCAGAGCGCGTTGACGTTCGGCTTCCGGTATTCCGTTCAGGCGATCCGCTTCTGTATAGATCATGTTGATGTTGCGGCCGATCACTTCTTCTTCGCTATAGCCGAAAATATATTGGGCGCCGCGGTTCCAGGTGGTGATGTTCCCGTCGCAGTTCAGGGTAATGATTGCGTAACCCTTGGTGCTCTGCGCCAGTTGCTTCATATGAGCCTCGCCGACCAGCACTTGTTCTTCGGCGCGGCGGCGGTCGGTGATGTCAATGAAGGTCAGTACCGCCCCCTGGATGCGGTCATCCAGTGTCCGGTAGGGCAGAAAGCGCGCCAAATACCAGTGATCGCCCTCTCGGTTACTGATCTCGCGCTCGACCAGATGAAGCGCTTCGAACGCTACAATGGCGTCCTTGTGGAGCTGCGGATAATCGAGGCGATGCGTGATGTCCAGCAGCGAGCGGCCGGCATCGTTGCCGATCACGTTGAAGATGTCTCGGACTCGCGGCGTAAACCACTTGATGCGCATTTTGCGGTCGACGAACAGCGTGGCGATGTCCGTTGAGGAGATCAAGTTCTGCAAGTCGTCGTTGATCTTGCCGGTTTCGTCGACCTTGGTCTTGAGTTCGAAATTGACCGTGGTGAGCTCTTCGTTGATCGACTGCAGCTCTTCCTTACTGGTTTCCAGCTCTTCGGTAGCCGAGCGCAGTTCTTCGTTGATCGCCTGCAGCTCCTCGTTCGAGGCGCGCAATTCCTCGGTCGAAGTTTCCGAGTGTTCCATGGTTACTTGTAGCTGTTCCTTGGTCTGCTGTAGCTCGGCTTCCAGCTGGGTGAGCACGCTGTCCTTGGTGTCGGGGTCCTCCAGCGTGTTGCTGTCCATGCTGTCTTCAACTTCATCGAAGATCACCAGCATGTATGCGCTGCCGGCTTCGTTGTCGCGGAAGGGACGCACCACCATGTTCACGTAAGAGTGCCGTCCGTCGCGCTCCAGCTGCACCCGCCGCGCCTCGACACTTTTACCGGTATGGGTGGCTTGGTAGAGCGCTGTGCGCAGCTCCAAGCGTAGTTGCGGATGGACCAGGGTGGTCAGGTTCAGTGAGGGCTCGCCGCCTACATAGCGCAGGAAATTGCCGGCCCGATCGGACATGTGCACGATTTCCGCCTCGTGATTGACTACCACACTGGGCGGTGCGTACTGCTCGAGCGCTCGTTGGTGCAGGTCGGCGAACGAGAATTTGCGGTTGCGCCTGGGCGGTTCGCTTAGGGGGGGCTTGGTCAGCGGGGCGGGCGTAAGTGCATGAAAGGGTCCTGCAGGCGTCCTCCGCAGGCTCGAGCCCACGTTCTTGGCACGGTAGATGCGATTTTTCTTGTCCACCGGTTCAAACAGCTGGTTGCAGGTGTCGGCCGTTTCAGAGCTGCCAAGAAACAGATAACCGCCGGGGTTGAGCGCAAAGTGGAACATGCGCAGCACTTCCACTTGGATGTCCCGATCGAGGTAAATCATCAGGTTGCGACAGGAGATCAGATCGAGCCGGGAAAACGGCGGGTCTCGAAGAATATTGTGGCGGGCGAAGAGGATGCGTTCGCGCAGCTCCTTCTGCATGCGGTAATGGTTCTGTTCCTTTACGAAATACTGGCGCAGACGGGTGGGCGGTACATCGGTAACGATGGCTTCGGGATAGATGCCGGCACGAGCGGTTTCCAGCGAACGATCATCGATGTCGGTGGCAAACAGCTGCAAATGGATCTCGACGCTGGGCCCGCTTAACTGGGCTTGGTCGGAGAACAGCATGCCAAGCGAATACGCCTCCTCTCCAGTCGAGCAAGCCGCAGACCAGACTCGCAGGGATTTGTCGTCTGAGTCTGTCTTCTGCTCGAACAGCGCGGGAATGGTGTCGCGCTCCAGTGCCTCGAAAGCTTCCCGATCGCGAAAGAAGTTGGTCACGCCGATCAACATGTCCGCCAGCAGCGCGGGTGTTTCCTCGGCATGACCCTGCAGGTATCTGGCGTAGCTAGGCATGTCGC
Source organism: Stutzerimonas sp. (assembly GCF_982611455.1). NCBI lineage: Bacteria > Pseudomonadati > Pseudomonadota > Gammaproteobacteria > Pseudomonadales > Pseudomonadaceae > Stutzerimonas > Stutzerimonas sp. The sequence goes on along the minus strand of NZ_CEXBBO010000004.1, from coordinate 213,527 downwards.
GCAGGGCGTTGACCTGCATTCGCCGCTCGATGCGACGCAACACGGTCGCCAGCTTGTAGTGCCGGAAATCGTGACCGGTACGAGTGCGAAGTGATGTGAGTATCTCGCGCAATGCCAGTTCGTTGGGTTTGGACTGGGCATGGGCCTGTGCGTATTCGAGTTCACCCTGTGCGGCGCCGGCCTGCTCGGTATCACCGGGTTGTGGCAGAGGGTCTTGCCGAGCTAGAAGTGCCGTCAGGTTGCGCGCCAGTTCTACAAGCCGCTGCGGCATTTCCACCACCGGCAGCACGATGTCGACCATGCCGGTTTCGATGGCGCTGAGCGGCATCGAGTCGTATTCGGCATCCCCGGGCGCCTGTGCCAGCGTTACGCCGCCTTGTTCCTTTATGCGTGAGAGTCCGACCGAGCCATCCGCACCGCTGCCGGACAGTACGATGCCGACGGCGTGGGTATGGTGCACGTCTGCCAGCGCGCGGAAGAATAAATCGATGGCCACCTGAGGCCCACGCTCGCGGGTGGGTTTCAACAGGCGCAGGTAACCGTCGTTCATCGACAGGTCCATCGCAGGCGGAATCACATAGACATGGTTGCGCTCGATGGGCACTGGCTGGTTGACCTGTAGCACAGGCATTCGAGTAACGTTCTGAAGGATTTTGTCGGCGTTGCTTTCATGCTTGGGGGACAGGTGCATGATGACCACGAAGGCCATGCCGCAGTCGTTCGGCATCTGCTCGAAAAAGGTCATCAGGGCTTTCAGGCCGCCGGCCGAGGCACCGATACCAACCACTGGATAATCCAGCGTGCTTCGGGCCAATTCGGTGTTCTTCGGCATGGAAGGCTCTGGGCTGGTAGTCATTGATTCCTCGGTGTGATCCGACATTCTTTGAGCTCGGCGGCATAGGGAAAGACAGCAGGACGGTCGGGCGAATTCCTTTGGGCGCCAGCGATACCGCCTGGGAATGATAAGGCCTGGAGACGTCGATTGCTGCTGTCTGGGCGGCCGACGCGAACTGAACGACCGATGGAACGATCACACGATCGCTTCAGCACTCGATAATGTTCACCGCCAGCCCTCCGCGAGCGGTCTCCTTGTACTTGCTCTTCATGTCGGCACCGGTCTGACGCATGGTTCGGATGACCTTGTCCAGGGAGATGAAATGGCTGCCGTCGCCGCGCAGCGCCATACGCGCGGCATTGATGGCCTTCACCGAGCCCATGGCGTTGCGCTCGATGCACGGTACCTGGACCAGCCCGCCGACCGGGTCGCAGGTGAGCCCGAGATTGTGTTCCATGCCGATCTCAGCAGCGTTCTCGACCTGTTGTGGAGTGCCACCGAGCACCTCGCACAGGGCGCCGGCACCCATCGAACATGCAACTCCCACCTCGCCCTGGCAGCCAACTTCGGCGCCGGAAATGGAGGCGTTTTCCTTGTAGAGAATGCCGATGGCCGCGGCGGTGAGCAGAAAGCGCACCACGCCGTCTTCGTTGGCGCCGCGAATGAAGCGCACGTAATAGTGCAGCAGCGCCGGGATGATTCCCGCCGCGCCATTGGTTGGCGCGGTCACGACCCGGCCGCCAGCGGCGTTCTCCTCGTTGACCGCCAGGGCATACAGATCGACCCAATCCAGCACGTTGAGGGAGTCGCGCAGATTGGCTTCCGGATGCTCGCTGAGTTGGCGGTACAGACCGGCAGCGCGGCGCCGGACCTTGAGCCCGCCGGGCATCACGCCTTCGGTGTGGCAGCCGGTTTTGACGCAATCCTGCATGACCTTCCAGATCTTCAGCAGGCCGGCGCGGGTTTCGGCTTCCGGGCGCCAAGCGGCCTCGTTGGCCAGCATCAGCTCGCTGATGGACAGCCCGTGCTCACCGCACAGCGCCAACAGCTCGGCGGCGCTACGGAAAGGGTAGGGCAGTGGCGTGCTGTCTTCGACGATGCGGTCGTTGCCAGCCGCCTGTTCGTCGACGACGAAACCGCCGCCCACCGAATAGTATTCGCGGCTGCGCAATTGCAACCCGGCACCATCGAACGCGCGGAAGATCATGCCGTTGGGATGAAAGGCCAGCGGCTTGCGAATGAACAGCAGATCGTTGCTGATATCGAAGCGGATAGTCTTCTCGCCTAGCAGACGCAGCTCGTGAGACTCGCGCATGGCCGCCATGCGCTGTGGAATGCTGACGGTATCGACCTCCTCGGGCAGCTCACCCTCGAGCCCGAGCAGCACCGCCTTGTCGCTGCCGTGGCCCTTGCCGGTGGCGCCGAGCGAGCCGTACAGCTCGACCTTGAGCCGTTCGGTAGTCGCCAGCAAATCGTCACGTTCGAGCCCCTCGGCAAAGCGCAACGCCGCGCGCATCGGTCCTACGGTATGCGAGCTGGACGGGCCGATACCGATTTTGAACAAGTCGAAAACGCTGAGTGACATGAAGTGCTCCCGAGGCGGATGGCTCTGTATTCATCCTAGACCGCCAGGTGCTTGCGAACGTTGTAATGCGTCCCCAACGAACCGCATTTAGCGCGAGGTGTTAGCCACGCCAGGCAGAGCGGCTAGCTGGATGTTGGAATGTCAGGCAATGCTTTGTCTTGGCGAACGTAGAACGGTACGCCGACGCGGTGGATGTGATCGAGAAGGGCGGGGTTGTCTATGTGGCGCTTGAGTGAGAGATCGACCATCCAGGGTAGGAGCAGCTCGTCGATCTGGTTTTCGAGGGCCAGTAGCTGGGAGAGCGATAGCGCATCGGCTTCGATCGTCAGATCTATGTCGGAGCCGGGCCGGTAGCTACCTTTTGCGCGCGAGCCGTATAGCACTACGCGCTGAATCTCCGGCCAGCCATTGAACACATCGCGCAGTTTGTTGATGGCATTTGCTGGCAAGCCAAAATGAAGCTCGTGGTTCATTCTTGTCGGACCAACTGGTTCATTTGCTCTTGCAACTGCAGAAAAAGGCGGTGGTATAGCGTCACGACGTTCCCCGCAATCTCGTTGGCGATGGACCCGTTGTAGGTATCCGCCGTCTGGTTGCGGCTTTTGATCATTTCCATCCAGCCTTCACCGTCGGCAATCAGGCCCTGCTTGAATGCTGTGCGGATGGCATCGCGGGAGCCGGTGATGGCGGGGTTGCCTTGGTAAAGGAAGTAATCCTTCATGAGGTTCCAAGCCAGTTCAAACACGAATTCGAACGCCTGGATCAGGCCTTGCTTTTCCAGTTCGCTGAGCGGTCGCGCTTGGGCCAGTTCAACGGCCCTCGTCAACTGCGCGAGTGCACGGTTGTAGTTGGCCAGGCGCTGTTGCCAGCGTATGTCTTGGTCTGCCATCGTGACGGTCTCAAGTAGCGCGTGGGTAGCTATCATAGCTCGCCCCCCGTTGTCAGTCAGGTGGCAGCGCTCTGCCTGATTGCAGTTGATCTACACGTCTTCGAGTGGTCGCGGATGGCCGGCTTTGCGCAGCAAGACGGGGCTGGAGCTGTTCACCGCATCACTTCTGAGCCACCCCAGGGTTTGGATTCCAGGCTGTTGTGCACCGCGGTCGCTGCCTGGGCTGCCTGGCCGATGGCGACGCTCATCTGCTTCAGGCCCATGGTCACGTCGCCGATGGCATAGAGGCCGCGCACCGAAGTCTGCGAATGGTCGTCAACCAGCACGCCGCCACATTCGTCGCATCCGACGCCCAACTGCTGCGCGAGCTCGGAGCGAAAGCGTGCGCCGAGGCTGGGGTAGATGACATCGAAGTGATGGGTGTCGCCGCTGCAGGTGATCAGCTCGATGCCGGTCTCGCAAGGACGCAGGGTTTCGACGCGGTCGCTGATCAGGCGGATGTCGTAGTGTTCGGCCAGAGCGATGGCCTGATCACAGGCGTCCTGCTCGCCGTGTACCACCACCGTGACTTTGTCACTGAAGGTTCGCAGAAACACTGCGTGACTGATGGCGCATTCCGCTTCGCCATAAACAGCAACGTTGTCGCCATTGACCTCATACCCATCGCAGATCGCGCACAGCCGCACCTTGCCGTCGGCAATGGCCTGCCCGACGTCGGGCATATCTGGCAAGGTGTCCTCGATACCGGTGGCGAGGATGATCCGCCGGGTGACGCAGGTGTTTTCCCCGTAGCGCACGCTGAACCCGTCGGCATGTGGCTCGATATGCTCGACCCGGCCGTGTTCGAGCCTGGCGCCGTAGCCGCTGGCCTGCTCACGCAGGCGCATGAGTAGATCGTTTCCGTTGATGCCCGGCGGAAAACCCGGGTAGTTGTGTGATCGCGGGATCCATGAGGCCCGGCTGGACCCGGCGTCCACTACCAGACAACTGCGACGAAAGCGGGCGAGGTACAGGGCGGCGGTCAGCCCACCGGGACCGCCGCCGACGATCAGGCAGTCGATCAGAGTGGGTTGCTGGTGCGATGGGCGTTCGTTCATGGCGTTGGCTAATCGGCTTGTGGATTGCCTGTAGAAAGGGCCGGCTGCTGGAAAGTTCGGTCATTCCGATAAATGCAATGTCCCGTTTTGAGAGCTGGTTGGACTTTCCCGTGCTTGTGCCGCGCCCGGCGATGACGAAAACTTTCCAGTTCGGATCGCGACGGCTTCAACGTTGGGGTTTCACGATCCGCATTCCAATAAAGGCCAGCCGCCGGCGCTGCATCGTCGTGAATGATCTGGCCAACCAAACTCGAATGGATCTGTCGCGCAGCAGCGTGTGTCGGGTCGTATCGCAATCGATAAACCACTCGAACGGTGCTCACAAGGCGCCGGAGTCGAGCTTTTCCCGTTGGGGGTCAGATGTTCAAGTCTTGTGTCGCTGTGCTGGTCGCAGCCCTGTGTTGGTTAAGTTTCCCGGCTATGGCGGCCGAAGGGGACCCCGTCGTCATCAAGTTCGCGCACGTAGTGGCGGATGACACGCCCAAGGGTAAAGGCGCGCTGATGTTCCAGAAGCTGGTGCACGAGCGGCTGGCCGGCAAGGTGAAGGTAGAGGTCTATCCGAACTCGACGCTGGTTGGCGACGCCGACGAAATGCAGGCACTGCTGAATAACGAGGTGCAGATGCTCGCGCCTTCGCTCTCCAAATTCAGCAAGTACACAAAAAAGCTCCAGGTCTTCGATCTGCCGTTCCTGTTCGACGACCAAGCCGCCGTTCAGCGCTTCCAGAAGCGCGAGATGAGCCGCGAGCTGCTGCGCTCCATGGCCGATTCCGGCATCTATGGCCTGGCTTACTGGAATAACGGTCTGAAGCAGCTTTCCGCTACGCGTGCGCTGCACGTGCCGGAAGATGCCGCTGGACTGGCGTTCCGCGTGCAGCCTTCCGCCGTGCTGGAAGCGCAGTTCAACGCGGTCGGGGCCAAGCCGGTGATACTGCCCTTCGCCGACGTGTACAAGTCACTGAAGAGCGGTGTGGTCCAGGGCGCGGAGAACCCTTGGTCGAACATTGCCAGCCAGAACATGCACACGGTTCAGCCGTTCATTACTGAGAGTAATCACGGTGTGCTCAATTACATGCTGGTGACCAGTTCGAAGTTCTGGATGACGATGCCGTTCGCGGTGCGCTCGGAGCTCGAGGGCATCATTCTAGAAGTCACTCAGGCGGTGAACCGAGAAGCCGCAGCGCTCAATCAGCGCGACCGCGACCGGATTCTTGCCAGCGGCAGCAGCAAGCTGATCACCCTCACGCCGGAGCAGCGACAGGCTTGGCGCGAGAAGATGATGCCAGTATGGAAAACCTATGAAGCGGACATCGGCGCCGATGTGATTCGTGCGGCGCTGACGGTCAATCGCAAGCACTGAGCCATCATGACAACCGCTCGCCGGCATAGCAGGTCGGCGAGCTCTGCGCGCCTCGGCGCTCCAGTTCTTCCTCCAGCCATTCGGCCAATACGCGCGCATTGTTCGCCTGCTCATCACGTGCGGCATAGATCAATGTCAGCCGGCCGCGCTCGACGATTTCCACCAGCGGCCACCAGTGTTCCGGATGCGCGGCCAGTTCCTTGCGATACGCCTGCCGGAACGCCTCGAAATCCAGCTCGCCAGCCTTGAACGACCGGCGCAGCTCGGTGGACGGGGCGACGTCGGCTATCCAGTCATCGAGTCGTAGTCGTTCCTTGCGACAGTTGCGTGGCCACAGCCGATCGACCAGAACCCGGCAACCATCGCTGGCTTGCGCCTGTTCATAGGCGCGCTTACAAAAGATCATCGGTACTGGCTCCTTTCGCTCGTCAGCCAAGCATAGAAAAGTCTGACTGCATTGCGAGGCCACAACGGCTCTGAGCATGTCCCTCTGTGCGAAGCTCATCGTTGTTTGGAAGCAAAATTATTGCTGCTGAAGATCAATACTATTCATTGGTCAGGACCCATTGGTGCACCGACAATGTGCGCGCAATTTTATCGGTGCGACTATTCGGTGCGCCGACCCGCATTTTGAATGTTGCGGTGCGTCGTCCTAACGGGGCAGTTTCCTGCATCGCAACCTATCGAACATTCGCAAGCAAAGCAGGAACGATGCAAGAACGCCTCTTCGACTGGTGCCGATCATTTGTGCCCGCGCCGTTATCGGCGCGGCCCGCTGAATGGCTGCGTGCCGCAATTGGCGTCGGGCTGGCGATGCTGCTGGTGATGCCTGCCAGCGCCTGGGTCTTCGGCACCTCGATCACGCTGCCTTTGGCGGCACCGGCGGCGGCATCGGCTGTGCTGCTGTTCTGCGCCTCATCCAGTCCTTTTGCGCAGCCATGGTCGGTTATCGCCGGTAGCCTGTTTGCGACCTTGATCGGCGTGGCGCTTGGTGCAAGCGCAGTCCCTGTGGCTACGGCCGCTGGCATCGCGGGCGCGCTGGCCATTGTCTGTCTGTTCGGCCTGCGTTGCTTGCATCCGCCGGGCGCTGCGCTCGCATTGGTCGCGGTGGTGGGTAGCCCCGAGCTTCATGCGTACGGCTTCGAATTGCTGTATCCGGTGGCGTTCAATTCGCTGTTGTTGGTTGCGGTTGCGTTGGTCTACAACAACCTGACCGGGCACTCTTATCCGAAGCCGCGCCCTCAGAAAGGCAATACTCATCACACACACGATGCGCTACCCAGCGAGCGCATGAGTTTCAGCGAAGACGATGTCGAACGGGCTCTGGCGGATTTCGGTGAGTACGTGGACATCACCCGTGACGACCTTGCGCAGCTGATCAAACAGACCGAAAAACATGCGCTACGGCGGAGCATGGGCGAAATCACCGCCGCCGACATCATGTCTCGCGACCTCTACTGGAGCACACCGGACTGTACCATCCAGCGAGCCTGGCAGAGCCTGCGCGAGCACCGGCTGCACTCGTTGCCGGTACTGGAAGCCGATAGCCACAAGCTGGTGGGTATCGTGACCCTGGTCGACCTGCTCAAGCACTTCCACCCGGCGCCTGCGCGAATCAATTTCGGTCAGCTGAAATTTCTTCGTGGTGTACATCTGCGCGCGATCATGAGTACTCCGGTGGTCTCGGTGACTGAGGACACCCATATGGTCGAACTGGTGTTCATGCTGTCCGACCGTGGCCTGCACTGCCTGCCGGTGGTCGACGATCAGCAGCGTCTGGTGGGCATGATTACCCAGACCGATCTGATTGCTGCGCTCTATCAGAACTGGCTAAAACATCTGCCGGATTGATCGACGGTTCGCTCAGAACTCCGCTCAGAACTCCGCTCAAAATTCATAGTTCCAGCGCGACCAGTCGTAGTCATCCACAGCCACCTCACGCAATAGCTCGATCGCTTCGAACAGCGCCGGAGACTGCGCCGCACGCGAATAAACGAGATAGACCGGATAGCTGAATTCCGGCGCCTGCTCGACGCGCTTGAGGATGCCTTCGTCCAGATAACGCTGGACCACCCGCGTGCGGAAATAACCGCGGCCACCGCACTGCACCAGATATTGCAGCGCCAGCGGACCGAGGCTGAAGGACAAGGCGGCGCGGATGTTGATCGGCAGTGCGAGGTCGTGCTGGTTGCGAAACGCCGGGCCCCAATCTACATAAAGGTAGGGCTCGGGGTTGATGGCGTGCTCGACTTGTATCAGCTTCTCTTCGAGTAACTGTTCGATCTGCAGGCCCGGCCAGTATTCGGGCTGATGCACCAACGCTGCGTCCAGCGCACCGAGGTCGAGCTTCTTCTGTAATTCGTTGTCGGTGGCCACTTCGTTGCGCAACGCGTAATCGGGCATGACCTGACGCAAGCGCTGCACCCAGGCGAGCATCAGCGGATTGCATAGGCTCACTTCAGCGCCGAGCGACAGCAATTTGTCGTAACCGCGTGGCAAGGGCAGGTCTCGCCGCGCGGTTTCCCAGGTCTGCACCAGTTGGGTGGCATAGGTGACGAAGCGTTCGCCATCGCTGGTCAGCCGCGCGCCTGCGCGGTTGCGCACGAACAGACGGCAACCGAGTTGCGTTTCCAGGCTGCGCACCCGCGCGGTGACTGCCGTCTGAGTGATATGCAGCCGCTCGGCGGTGGCGATGAAGCTGCCGCTGCGGATGATCTCGAGAAAGGTACGGGCGAGATCGATGTCCATGTGCGGGGCCTTGGGTCGTCGGTGGGCTAACGATTGTAGCGAACCGAGACTGGGATTCGCGCCGCTTGTGGCACTGTGTGGGCGTCAGTGCGGACCGAGGCATGCGCAGCCCGTGGCAGAAGCTCGTTCCTGTACCGGTAAATGCTCAGGCTGGGCCTGGCGTTCGACAGTCGGGACGATCGCCAGGGCAGCGGAAGTTGGGACGAGAGGCGCCAGGGCGAGCTCCAGGCACATGACTGCATTCCAAGGCAGGGTCATGGCGTCGCTTGGTGTTACTTGAGGCTCAGAACCCATTCGGCGAGTGCTTTGGCTTCTTCTTCGGTTACCGGGTTTGGCGGCATCGGGATCGGGCCCCAGTTGCCCTGAGTACCATTCTTGATGTGGTCGGCGAGCATGTCGGCAGCGCCTTCCTGACCGGCGTACTTGGCGGCGACTTCCTTCAGGGCCGGGCCGACCAGCTTGGCGTCGACGTTGTGGCAGGCAGTGCAAGGCTTGCTCTTGAACAGCGCTTCACCGTCCTGCGCCATGGCTGGTTGGAGAGCCATGGCGCCGCCCAGGGCGAGCAGTGGAATCAAAATTTTCTTCATGAGTTACTTTCCTCAAGGCTAACGGGGTTGGATCTTGAAGCCCGCCCCCCGGACCCGGAATAAGCGTACCGGGTGTTGTGCACGTTAGATTTACCGGGTGGGCTAAGCAATTCTTTTATCGCTGATCATTGTGTTTTTCGACAGCGATAAAGTTGCTCTGCATTCGACAGCTTTTAGAGGCGGCTTCCCAAACACCACGGCGCTACGCCGACGATGGGCTTCATTCTTTCTATGGCTATCCGAAGCGCTGAAATGTTCCGCTTGTTTTCTCAACCGGAACCCTGCGCTACCGAAGAGCTGGTGAAAAGTACCGAGGCGGTTTAGGGTTCAAAAAACCTTGAGGGTGTCTAGAACCATGATCGAAGAAGCGCTTCTGGGCGACTTGGCCACCGAGCTGCCCAACGCGGTTCGTTTGCAGCGGCTGGTGCATACGCTGCACCAACGTTTTCACTGTGGTGCGGTGGTATTGCTGCGCCTCGATGAGGGCACGCTACGCCCGTTGGCGGCGGTTGGGCTGGTTCAGGAGGTACTCGGTCGGCGCTTCGTGGTCGCCCAGCATCCGCGGCTGGCGGCGATTCTCTCGCAGCGCGAGCCGACTTGGTTCGAACCCGACAGCCGTCTGCCCGACCCCTATGATGGCCTGCTCGACGAACACCTCGGTGAGCCCTTGCCGGTGCACGATTGCATGGGGGTCAGCCTCTATCTCGAAGGCAAACTGTGGGGCGCGCTGACCCTCGATGCGCTGCATGCCGGCACCTTCGACGAAAACGCCCGGAGCGATCTGCAGCGTTACACCCTGGTGATCGAAGCGGCGGTCCGCATCACCCGCCTGGAGCACGAGAACCGCGGCCTGCGTCTGGCCCGTAGCGATGTGCTGGAACCTACTCAGGTGCCCGGCGATGGCGAAATCCTTGGCCAGAGCCAGGTGATCGCCGACCTGCTGCGCGAACTGGAAGTGGTGGCCGATTCCGAGCTGCCGGTGCTGCTGCTGGGTGAAACCGGGGTAGGCAAAGAACTGTTCGCGCGCTGGTTGCATCGCCATTCGCGGCGGCGCAACAAGCCGCTGGTGCTGGTCAATTGCGCGGCGTTACCCGAGTCGCTGGCCGAGAGCGAGCTGTTCGGTCATGTCAAGGGCGCCTTTTCCGGCGCCACCACCGACCGTCCTGGGCGTTTCGATGCGGCCAACGGAGGCACCCTGGTGCTCGATGAGGTGGGTGAGTTGCCGTTGGTCGTCCAGGCGAAGCTCTTGCGTACCTTGCAGAACGGCGAGATTCAACGGTTGGGGGCTGACAAACCGCGCCAGGTCGATGTGCGGATCATCGCCGCGACCAACCGCAACCTGCGGGAAAGCGTGCGTGACGGGAATTTCCGCGCCGATCTCTATCATCGTTTGTCGGTCTATCCAGCCCCGATTCCGCCGCTTCGCGAGCGCGGCAATGATGTTCTGATCCTCGCGGGCTATTTTCTCGAGCTGAACCGTGCGCGTCTGGGACTGCGCAGCATGCGTCTGTCGCCGGCTGCCGAAAGGGTGCTGCTGGCCTATGCCTGGCCGGGCAATGTGCGCGAACTGGAGCACGTGATCAGTCGTGCGGCGCTACGCCTGCTCAGCCGTGGCGCGTCGCGTAGCGAAATTCTTACGCTGGAGCCGGATCTGCTTGATTTGGATAGCTCGCATTTGACCTCGCTGTCGCCAATTGCCGAGGTGCAGCCGGCGGTGCAGGCGGGCATCGTCTCGCTGCGCGAAGCCGTCGATACCAGCCAGCGCCAGGCAATCACCCGCGCGCTGGAAGCCAGCGGCGAGAACTGGGCACGGGCGGCGCGGATGCTTGATGTCGACTCCAGCAACCTACACAAGCTGGCGCGGCGGCTAAAGCTGAAGTGATTGATTGGCCATGGGCTAATGCAGACCGTCGCTGTTGCAGTCCGCCCAACAGCGCGAGTCGTCCGGGTGTGATGGTGGTCTTGCAGGTCGTTGAGAAACGTAGGCGAGGCAGGCAAGAGGAGGCAAAAACAGCCGAAAAAGCGGAGTTTACTGCTGTAAATGAGCATTTTGAGGCTGTTTTTAACGCAGGATTGCCAACGCAGGTAGTTTTTCAACGACCTGCTAAGCTCAAAACCATCACTATCGAGGAGATATCCATGGCCCTGGACCATGATCATTTCGAGGCGCTGCTGAGCGAAGCGCAGGCACACGCTGATCGAGCCGCCAGCGAGAACGACGCGCAGCACTATCGGCAGGCTTTCGAGGCCAGCCTCAAGGCGATGCGCTTGCTGGCAGAGGAGTCGGGCGCTTGGCGGCAGATGGTCGCCCGCGCCACCGAAGAATTCGAAGGCGACGAGGGGATTTGAGGTGGTGCAGGAGCCGAAAGAAGCGCTGGAGGCTGGACGAGCTTTGAGGTCTGAAGCTTGAGCGGGCTTGCGGTGGGCTGAAGCCCATCCTACGCAGTAGTCACCGGTAGGGTGGGCCGGGCGGCGTTCCGCTTCAGCCCACCAACTGAAAACGAGCGAATCAGCTCCAGCCCCAGAACTGCAGATACCAGCCATAGCCGACCAGCGCGGTGCCCAACCCGATGCAGGCGAAGGCTATCAGGCGGCGCAGGCCGTTGGCACCGTAACGGCTCATCACCCTCCACGCCAGATACAGGCTCCAGCCTATGGCGCCAATCAGCAACAATGCGCGGACGGGTTGCGCCCAGGCGAGGATCAAGCCTTCGTAACGCAGCAGCTTGACGGTAGTCGCCGACAGGCCGAGAAACAGACCGGCCCCGCCCAGTGGCGTAAAGGCTAACGCCAGATGCTGGAATACGTTGTCGCCACGCCCCATCAGACGCACCGCCGCGCGCAACAGTAACCAGAGCGCGCCGCCGATCATCAGCGAACAGGCACCGATGTACGTGAGAATTACCGTGCCATCTAGCCAGGTGAACGCATCGTTGGCCTGCGGATAGTGGGTCAACAGCCACCAGGGTGCGTTGGCCTGCAGCGGCCAGAAGATGTCTCGATCAACCAGCCATTCGGCGGCCGACTGCTTGAGCGTGATGAACCAAGGGCTGACCGTCCACTGGAACGCACCCATGGCCAGCCCGATCATGCCGAACAGCAGCAGGGTGCTGTCCCAGTGATTGTTTTGCGGCTGCTCGCCGACGATGAGAATTTCTTCGTTGGGTGATCGGGCGGCGAGGGCGACAGCACCTCGCTGCCCGCTGCAACGACCGCAGGCATGGCATTCGCTGTTGCCCTGCATGCGGCGGATGTCGATCAGCGGTGCGCAATTGGGTGTGGCCAGCTTCGGTCCCTGATTGGCCTGCCAACGTTCTTCATCGACCTTGTAGTGCATCGGCGCAAGGCGCGCGAGCAGGCCGAACACGCCGCTCACCGGGCACAGGTGTCGGCACCAGACGCGCTTGCCGCGACCGTAGAGAAAGCCAACGATCATCGCCGCGACCGTCGAACCGCCAAGGATCAAGGCCGCAGCACGGCCGTAGTCATAGACGCTGATCAGTTGTCCGTAGACGGTGGTCAGTACGAACGCCACGGTCGGCCAACCGCTCCAGCGCATCCATTTCGGAGTGCCCTTATTCAGGCCGCGCCAGCTGATCCACTCGCTGAGCGAGCCTTCCGGACAGAGCACGCCGCACCAGAGCCGGCCGAAGATGACCATCGACAGCAATACGAACGGCCACCACAGCCCCCAGAACAGGAACTGGGCGAACACCGTGATGTTGTCGAGCATGCGCGCCTCGGAAGGCGGCAGTGAAAGTACGGCGGGCACCAGCAGCAGGACCAGATAGAAGCCGACTACTAGCCACTGGATCAGGCGGATGGTTTTGGCATGCTGACGCAGCAGGTCGCCGATACGTGCCAGCCAGGGAGTGCTGGCGATCATGCTGGGCGCGCCTCCAGACGAGCCTCCGGCTTTGGTCGCAACCAGACCCAGACAGCCAGCCAGTAAAAGGCCATGAGGATCACCGCGGCCAGCGATGGCATCGCGCGGTAACCGGTCAGCCCGGCGATGGTGCTGCCCAGCGTGCTGCCATCATCGAGCAGCGCCGAGCTGTCCCACAGCGCGTCGCCGAAGACGGTGTAAAGCACTTCTGGCACGTCCATGCCCATCAACTGACCGCTGAAGCGGTCGAGCCCGGCCATCAGCAGCGCAGCGCCGAGCAACAGCAGCAGGGCTTCGCTGACCTTGAAGAAGCGCTTCCAGGAAAACACGCGGCTGCCGGCCTGCAGGGCTGCGTAGCTCAGCAGCGCGAGGGCGAAGCCAAGCACGCCGCCGATAACGAAACTGGCCAGATCGGTGCCCTGCTGCTGATGACCGATACCGTACAGGAACACCACCGTCTCGCTGCCTTCGCGGGCCACGGCGAGCATCGCCAACACCAGCAGGCCGATGCCACTGCCTTGGCTGAGGCGTGCCGCGGCATTGTCGACCAGATTGCGTTTGAGGTCGCGGCCGTGATGATGCATCCAACCGACCATCTGCAAGATCAGGATGCTGGCGACCACTAACATGCCGCACTGAAACCACTCTCCGGCCGGGCCGGCCAGCCAGTCGCCAGCTCTGAGAATGCCCCACGCCAATAACGTTGCCAGGCCCAGCCCGGCCGCCACACCGGCCCATAGCATGCGCAGCGCATGGCGATTATTCGGTTGCTGGCTCAGCCATGCATGCAGAATACCGATGACCAGCAGGGCCTCGACGCTTTCGCGCCAGACGATGAACAGTGATTGGCCCATTTCGCTTCTCCTGATGGGTGGTCTGCGTGGCTGGCTCTGTCGATCGAATCGACGACGAAAGGTCGAAATCAATTGCGATGCCATGAACCGGCGGCGCAGGCCACAGGGACTACTTGGCGATGATTTCCCCTTCGGGGAGATCCAGGTGGAACTCGTCGAAGAAGGGATAGCGACCCGGTTTGAGCGGGTGAATCACGACGAATGAGGTGACACCGGGCGAAAGCACCTTTTCTACTCGCAGGGGTGTGCTTTCGAACTCGGTCGGGCCGCTGCCGGCATTGTTCACGACGATCTTGAAGCGTTGACGGGCCGGCACTTCAAGAGTCGCCGGCTCGAAATGGCCGTCGCGAATGGTCAGCTCGTAGGTCGGCAGCCCAGCCTGAGCCACGCCGGACATAACGGCGAGCAAGGGCAGGGCGTACAGCAGAGCGCGTTGCATGGCTGGCCTCCGGCTCAATAGCCGCCTTTCTTGCCGATGCCGGCGTAGGTGAACTCGTAGTTCAGCTCGCAACGTTCGAACCAGGGCGCGACGCCGGTTTCCTTGTCGACATGGCGGCCGAACATGGCGTGATCGCCACCCGGCGGCGAGACGGTGAAGGTCAGCGTGTATTTGCCCGGACCCATCAGCTTCACGTTGTCGCCGTAGTGCGGACCGTCATTGGCAACCATCGGATGGAAGTCACCCTCGATCTTCTCATCGGAGCCTTTCTTGCTCAGCGCGTAGCGGATGTTCAGGTAGGAGACGAAGCTGCCTTCCTGCCAGCCGTTGCGGTTGTTCTCGGTCGCAGCGATATCGGCTTCCAGATGCACGTCGGACTTGGCCGCGGCGAGCATCATACCGGCAGGTTCCATCTCGACGGGCTGCAGGTACACCGCACCGACTTCCATACCGCCGCACTGCTGCGGTTCACCGATGGGGTATTCCTTGGCTTGGGCAAGGGGAGTCAGCAACAACGAAGCGATAGCGAGGGTAGCGGGAATGCGCATGAAACCTCCGAAGAGTTATTGGGTTGCGGTAGAAGTTCGCACCTGCGATGGTTAACGATAATGATTCGCGTAAATTCTCTATGAAATAGTTTGTTACGTATAGGGGTGGTCGAATCAGCGGTTGCTACTCGGCAGATCCAGACAGGCGTACGGCGGGCGTTCAGGGGGTGTGGGTGCGTTGAGTTGTCGCACCCCTCAAGCCGCGGGTTTTCGCGATGCGCCTGGCCCATGTCGGGCGAGCGCTGCGGCAAAAACAACTACGTAATCACCTGATCGCGGCCTACCATGTGCATTTTCGAGTCAGGGGACTCTATGCCTCAAGCCGCCGTACTGGATGCCCGTACCGCCCGCGTGCTGCCCTGGCTGGTCGCCATTGCGTTCTTCATGCAGACCCTCGACGGCACCATCCTCAACACCGCTTTGCCGGCTATGGCGCGCGATCTCGCGGAAGACCCGCTGCGCATGCAGGGTGTGGTCATCGCCTACATGCTCACCGTGGCGCTACTGATTCCGGCATCGGGTTGGGTCGCGGATCGCTTCGGCACCCGGCGGATCTTCTTTTCCGCCATCGTGTTGTTCACGGTCGGCTCGTTGCTGTGCGCGATGAGCACGAGCTTCGACCAACTGGTGATTTCGCGAGTGGTGCAGGCCGTGGGTGGTGCGCTGATGCTGCCGGTCGGGCGCCTGGTCGTGCTGCGTGCCTATCCGCGTAGCGAGTTCGTGCGGGTGATGACGTTCATTGCGTTACCGGGCATGGTCGGCCCATTGATTGGCCCGACCCTCGGCGGCTGGCTGGTGGAATACGCGTCCTGGCACTGGATATTTCTGATCAACCTGCCGGTTGGGTTGGTAGGTTGTATCGCCGCGTTTCGCTTCATGCCCGATCTGAAAAGCGCCGAGCGAATCCGTTTCGACACCTTTGGCTTCGTGCTTTTCGGGGGCGCGATGGTGCTGATCACCATCGCGCTCGAAGGGCTTGGCGATATGCAGATGCCGCACGCCCGTGTCCTGCTGCTGATGGTAATTGGCAGCGCTGGCCTAGCGGCTTACTGGCTGCGCGCCGGGCATGTCGACAACCCGCTGTTCAGCCCTTCGCTGTTCCATACCCGCAGCTTCGCCGTCGGTATCTTAGGCAATTTGTTCGCCCGTCTGGGCAGTGGTGCGCTGCCGTTCATGCTGCCGTTGTTGCTGCAAGTAGCCCTGGGCTATTCGCCGTCAGAGGCGGGGATGACCATGATTCCGCTGGCAATCGGCGCCATGCTGGTCAAGCCGCTGGCAAAACCGCTGATCGATCGCCTCGGCTACCGGCGGATATTGGTGGGAAATACGCTCTTGTTGGGCAGTTTGATCGCAAGCCTGGCGACGATCGATGCGAATACCCCAACGGCATTCCTGCTGCTGCACCTGAGCTTGATCGGGATCGTCAATTCGATGCAGTTCACCGCGATGAACACCGTAACCCTGGTCGGTCTCAGCAACCAGGACGCCAGCAGCGGCAACAGCCTGCTATCGGTGGTGGTGCAGTTGTCGATGAGCCTGGGCGTTGCCTCGGCCGGTGCACTGCTTGGCGGCTTCACCGTCCCGGGCGCCGATGGCGAGGCCGTGCTGCAAGCGTTTCACCTGACCTTCCTGTGCATCGGTGCGATGTCGATGTTGGCCGCATCGCTGTTCTTTCAGCTGGACAGCAAGCAGTCCATGGCCGCCAGGCTTATCGACGAGGAATGACCGATCCGTGCGGATCTGTGCATCAGGGAACAAGGTCAGCCGATGCAGAGTTCGGCTTCTTCTTCCTCTGGGATCTCGTCGGTGACGATCACGCGCGCGTGGTGGCTGTTTTCCTCCTCCATGCGCAGGCCGAAGTAGCGGGTGTCGTACGCATCCCAGAACGCCTCGACCTGCTCAATCGTGGCGGCCTCCAGGAGCACCTCCAGGCTGTGTTCCAGGACGATCGTGTAGAGTTTTTCGGAAGACATGATAAGCAGGCTCGCGCTCAATTCAGAAGAGTGGCTGCTCCGCTGCAGCCATGATGTCATTCTGACAGCTAACGCTTCTCTAGCAGCGGCCGCTCATCGCCTTTCCACCGCGTTCCGCTGAACGGTTCATTCGCTGGGCTGTCGCGCCAGAGCCCGCTCCGGTGAAAATCTTTGCGACTGAATACCGCCATGAGCCTCCGCTCGCTCCAGCAACTCCACCTAGGGATCCCAACATCCCTCCGTCGATATGCGAATCGAGGTGGCAATAGCGAGAGATGCAGTGCTGTCCTCGACGAAACCTGAACATCTTGCGAGGGCCCCGTTATGAGCCTTTGACGGAGTTGGACGGTGAATAACTGTCCACAACCCGGCGGTACTGGCTTGGGGATGCGCCTATATGTTGTTGAAAGAATCGCGTGAAGTGTCCCTGTTCGGAGAATCCGAGGTTCTCGGCCAACTTGCCAAGTGTTCCGGTGCGTTCCTGCTCCAGCCACGAAAAGGCTTGGCGCATGCGTGCATCGTTCAGCATCAGCATGGGTGTCATGCCGGTGTCCTGCCGGAACAGCGTGAAAAAATGCGCACGTGAAAGCCCCCCCGCTCGCGCTGCGTTAGCGATGCATTGCGGATCGTCCAGGTGTGTTTGCAGATAGTCGCAGGCTCGGCGGATACGTGCATCTCGGAAACCCTGTCGCGTCTGTATTCCCAGCCGACAAAGCTGGCGCCATTGCGAAAAGTCTTCGATCAGCTCGATGAGAAAGTCGAACAACAGAAACTCGATACGCTCGAGCGGGACCAGACCGGACGAATAAGTCTCGGCGATCAATCGGTCAGCCATCGCCCGGTTCTTGCTGCTGAGCTCGATGCATGGCTGGGAGAAAAATTCCGGATGTCCGCTGAGCGCTAGTGACTGCTGTGCATCGGCCAGCCACGCCGGTTCGATATAAAGCGCCAGGATCTGGGTGTACTCGGAACCCTGCTGGTAATCATAGAAATGCGGCTGCCAGGCGTTGACCAGCACGGCGCAGCGATCGGTCAGCGGAACCTGGCGTCCATTCACATTGAAGAACGTATCCGCCCCTGCTGCTTTCACCAGCACATGACATTCGTGATGAGAATGAGTCACGAGCGGTCGGTTCATGTCTAGAAGGGCAACCCGACCGAACTTCCCGTGAAATACACGTTGGGCAATGGACATCGTTAGCGCCTCAAGGTGAGGCCGGCGTTTGGAAGCCGGCGGATTCGGGAGCAGATGCAAGATCGGACGGCACGTCGATATCCAGGTAGATACCCGGGTCGCTGACGTCGATCAATAGGTGAGCGGCCGGATTTCGAGCGATCAGGGCGCTTGCACCCTTATCGCCATCCAACGCGCAAAGCTGCGGCCAGAAATGACGACCGAACAGCACCGGATGACCCGGCCGCCCCAGATGGCACGGCTGGACGATGCCATCTTCCGTCGCCGCCTTGGCCAACTGCACCAGCGTGGCGGTGGTGATCCAGGGCATGTCACCCAGCAGGATGGCGACAGCTTGCGCCGGTTGCTGGGCAATAGCCGTCACGCCGTCCGCCAGGCTTGCACCCATTCCTTGCTTGGCACGCGCGGCATGTACGACACGCACACCTGGCGGTAATCGATAATCCGAGCGCTGATCATCTGGACGCAACACCAGCACCAGTTCGGAAAACACTGATCCCGCTGTTTGCAAGGTCGCCTCCAACACGCCGTGGCCATTACCGAGGCGGGCCAGGCGCTTGTCGGCGCCGAAACGACGCGCTTGGCCGGCGGCGAGAACCAGACCGATGACGTCAGAGCGCATCACGGGCCTTGCCTCGGTACACGCGCAATACGTCGGCCATTACCGAAAGGGCGATTTCGGCTGGGGTCTTGCTGCCTAGATCCAGCCCGATAGGCATGTGGATGCGCTCGATTTGCTCCAGGCTCAGACCGCCGACGCGCTGCAGCCGTTCCGCCCGCTTGGATGAAGTCTGTCGCGAGCCCATGGCGCCAATGTAAAACGCCGGCGTCCGTACGGCTTCCATCAGGGCGAGGTCATCGATGCGCGGATCATGGGTCAACGCGACCACCGCAGTCGCCTCGTGACATCCTCCCGAGGCGATAAACATGGAAGGCAACACGGGCTTGATCTCGATGCCCTCGATCAGCATCCCTTGCACTTCCTCGCGGGGGTCGCAGGCAATCACCTCGCAACCAAGGGCCCTTGCGAAGCCGGCGCATGCTTGCGCCACCGGGGAGACGCCGGCGAGCAACAGGCGCAAAGCCGGGCCAACGCGAATTTCCGCATGTTCATCCTTGAGGCAGGTCTGCTCACCACCGTGATCGGGCAGCAGCTCGGCGCCCCCGGTTGTGAGATTCACGCGGCGCAGGAGACGGCGCTGGCCTTGTAGCGCAGCCTGCAAGGCTTCCAGGTGATTTGCCAATGCTTCACTCGGGACATGATGCTCGACCAGCACCTGCAGAATGCCGCCGCAGGGCAGGCGGAGCCGGCGCCGATCATCGTCGCTCTCACCGTAACGGATGATCTGCGCTGGCGCGCGTAGTTCGCCCTGCGCAAGGCTGTGAAGAAACTCTTCTTCGACGCAGCCGCCAGATAACGAACCGACATGGGCGCCATCGGCTCGGGCAACGAGCAGCGCGCCCGGCGCCCGCGGCGCCGATCCATAGGTCGACAGGACCGTGCACAGCCATAGCTCGTGACCGCCCCGTACCCAGTGCAGGGCCTGCTCGATGACTTGCAGATCAAGATGTTGCATGCATGTTTCCCCTGGTCGCGGCCAGCGCCTTGGCGCGCCGTGATAATCGGTTACCCTTCACTTCCTTTTCTATCAGGAAGCCTGCGGGATGTCGCCTTGCTCCCTTCTCGATACCGGTACGGCCATGCTCGAGTATCGGCTGTTGTCCAACGCGGATTCGACTGGTCCAACGCTGGTTCTGTTGCACGAAGGGCTGGGTTGTGTCGCCCTGTGGAAGGATTTTCC
Organism: Stutzerimonas sp.; assembly: GCF_982611455.1. Taxonomy (NCBI): domain Bacteria; kingdom Pseudomonadati; phylum Pseudomonadota; class Gammaproteobacteria; order Pseudomonadales; family Pseudomonadaceae; genus Stutzerimonas; species Stutzerimonas sp. The sequence goes on along the minus strand of NZ_CEXBBO010000004.1, from coordinate 193,730 downwards.
CGATGTGCTCGCCGCGTCGACCGGGCTGTCGATTCTTGCCTATAGCCGCCAAGGCTATGGCGGATCGAGCGCGGTGCCGCTGCCACGCCGGCTGGATTACTTGAGCGAAGCCGGCCCTGATGAGCTGGCTCAGGTTCTCGAGACGCTTGGACTCGACAAAGTGGTGCTGGTTGGCCACAGCGATGGGGCTTCGATCGCCCTGGCTTACGCCGCACGCAATGACCCGCGCGTTCGCGGCGTGGTGGCCCTCGCGCCTCACGTCACGGTCGAGCCGGCGAGCCTCGCCGGTATCCGCCAGACTGTCGCTCAGTTCCTCGAAGGCGGCCTGCGCGAGCAGCTTGGCGCCTATCACGGCAGGAACACCGACGGTGCTTTTCATGGCTGGAGCGACACCTGGCTGGAACCGGACTTCACCGGCTGGCATCTGCTCGACCATCTGCCGCGCATTGCAATACCTGTTCTGGCGCTGCAGGGACGGGACGATGAATATGCAACCACCGAGCAAATGACGCTGATAGCGCATCACGTGCCCAATAGCCGCGTCGAGTTGCTCGACAACTGCCGGCATTTTCCGCAGAACCAGGCCAGGGATAGCACACTCGAGCTGATCGGCCAATTTCTGGCCACGCTCCCGACTTAGAGCGATCGAGCCTGGTTGCACGCCACCTTGTCCGGCATTCATCTCAACCCTGCTCGTCGGCCATCGCCGTCTCGATCTCATCCAGGGTTGGGACTGCTTCTGGCTCGTCACGCCAGCGGCGGACGATGCCAAGCTCGATGTCGAACATGTCCAGCACGCGCCCGAGGGTGTGGTTGACCATGTCATCGATCGATGTCGGGCGCGCATAGAAAGCCGGGACCGGTGGCGCGATGACCGCGCCCAGTTCCGCCAGTTCGGTCATGGTGCGCAGGTGGTTTCGGTGCAGCGGCGTCTCGCGCACCATCAATATCAACCGGCGCTGCTCCTTCAGAATGACGTCCGCCGCGCGAGTCAGCAGGGTGGAGGTCACCCCGCTGGCGATTTCCGACATGGTCCGTACCGAGCAAGGAGCGATGATCATGCCCATGGTCTTGAATGATCCGCTGGCAATGGCTGCGCCTATGTCCTGGTTGGAATAGCTCACCGTTGCCATGGACTTGAGCTGCGACCACGACAGACCGGTTTCGTGAGCAAGGGTGATCAGCGCCGACTTGGTGACCATCAGGTGGGTCTCGATCGGTGTGTCGCGCAGCAGCTCCAGCAGGCGCACACCGTATATCGCACCCGAAGCGCCCGATATCCCGATGATGAGCCGCTGGGGGCGAGGGTTAGCTGAGATCATGATCGGTGTCCTGTATCGCGCCTTCCTTATAGAAATGGATGGCATTGAGAGCGGTGCCCAGCGTCTTGCTGATGATGTCGACGAACAGCGTGGCGGCAGGCGTGAGTGGTCGCCGGCTGTCGTGCACGCAGACCATCCGACGGGTGATTCCGGGGCTGGCAAGCGGATAGGCGCGCAGCGCACCTTCTTCCAGCCCGCGCTGCAATACCGTCGCCGGCAGCACGCTGATCCAGTCGCTGCGGCGCAGAAAACTCTCGATTACCGTCAAGTCGTCGAGCTCGAGGTGTGGCGCCAACTCCAGCCCTTGGGCGGCGAGCGCCTGGTCGATCACGATGCGCAGCCCGTGGCGGCGAGAGGGTAGCACCAGTTTCAATTGAGCCAATGCCGCGAGCGGCACGGGTGTTGGCATGTGCAGCCGGGTGCTGGCCCCGGTTGCGACAAGCAGTTCTTCGTCGAGGATATCGATGCGGTTCAGGTGTTCCTGCTGGAAGCTCTGATTGATGACGGCGAAGTCCAGCGCGCCAGACAGCACTCGATCTATCAGATCCTGGCTGTAGCCGTAGCTCACCTGCAGATCGACGTCCGGATGGTGTTCGACAAAATAGGCGAGGGTACTGGCCAGCGCCTGATTGGCAGCCGAGGCAATCAGCCCCGCATTGATCCGCCCGCCGATCTTGCCGCTGCGATCGATCAACGTCTGGCGGGCCTCCAGCAGTTCGCTGAGGATCGGCATGAACAAACGGTAGGCCTGGACCCCGGCTTCGGTTGGCGTCATGCCTTTGGGGGTGCGGTCGAACAGGGGTTGGCCGAGTTCTTCTTCCAGCTTGGCAATCTGCATCGAGAGCGCTGGCTGCACGATGTTCAGACGCTGCGCCGCCTTCGTGACCGAACCCTCTTCATACAGACAGGTGAAGTACTTCAGTTGGCGCAGTTCCATCTCTGACCTCGGTGTGTTGGCTACCTACAGGGTGCCGACATTCTGGTAGACGTGCTTGAGCTCTGTAAAATCCAGAAGCGCGTCGTAACCGTGGAGCCGGCCCAATCCACTCTTGCGATAGCCACCCGTTTCCGCCTCGGCGAACAGCTTGTTGTGGTCGTTGATCCACACCGTACCATTGCGCAACGCGCGAGCGACGCGCATGGCGCGGGCAGTGTCGTGGGTCCAGACGCTTGCTGACAGGCCGAACTCCGTGTGATTGGCGCGAGCAATTGCTTCGGCCTCATCTTCGAAGGCTTCGAGAATCAGCAGCGGCCCGAAGATTTCCTCTTGGCAGAAAAACGCACCGCTGTCGCGATGAGCGATCAGCGTTGGTGAGAGGAAGGCGCCTGCGCTCAGTGCACCTCCCGGCTGGCCACCGGCAAGCAGTACCTCGTCGCAGCTCTCCATTGATTCGGCGATACGCTGGCCCACCAGATCCCGCGAGCGCCAGTCGATCAGCGGTCCCATCTGTGTGGTCGCTTCCAGACCATGGCCCAGGCGGATGCCGGAAAGCGCGGCCGTGAGCGCTTTTTTCATGTCCGCCAGGCGGCTGGCGTGCACCAGAACCCGGCGAGCGGCGGTGCATTGTTGGCCGGAAATAATCGTAGCGGCGGCGGCGAGCTTGTGCGCCACGGTACTGATGACCGTGTCTTCGAACACCAGGCAGCAGGACTTCCCGCCGAGTTCCAGCGACAGCTTCTTCATCGTCGGAGCCGCGTCCTGCATGATCCGCGTGCCGGTCGCCGTGGAGCCGGTGAAACTGAGCACATCCACTTTAGGCGTCGCGACCAGATAGGCGGCGCCCGCATGGCCGGTTTCCGCGAAAAGATTCACGCTGCCGCGCGGCAGCGTCGGTAGTTGCAGCAAGGGTTCGAGGAAGGCGGCGTTGAACAACGCGGTTTGTGGCGCCGGTTTGATCACACAGGTGCAGCCGGCGGCCAGTGCAGGGGCCAGCGCGCGTACCAACAACACGGCCGGAGCGTTCCAAGGGATGATCAAGCCCGCGACCCCGGCCGGTTCGCGGAGCATGGTTGAGAACTCGCCTGGCGCCACTTCCAGCACGTGGCCCGGAATGTGCCGGGCGAGCCCTGCGTAGTAGAGGATTTCCGAAATGGCACCGCCCACTTCGCCACGCGACTGCGCCAACGCCTTGCCATTCTCGCGGGTAAGCAGATTCGCCAGCTCTTCCTGGCGGTCCTTCAGGGCTGCGGCCCAGTCCAGCAGGATTTGCTGGCGCAGGCGTGGATTCTGTGACCATTGCGGGTCCGCAAAAGCGCGTGCGGCCGCATCGACCGCGGCCTGGGCCTCGTGCAGTCCGCCGTCTGCAAACCGGCCGATGATGCCGGCATTGGCTGGGTCAAGGCTTTCGCTCCACTGACCGCTCTCGCACCATTCTCCATCAATGAAATGTCGGACCTGCATCTGCTTCTCCTCTCGGGCATTTTCTTGTTCGAATTCATCAGCCGTTCGACGGCTGTGCCTTGATGCGCGCGCTGGACCTGGCTTGTGCTGTCAGCTGATGGCTTCGTCTGGCTCATCGGCAAAATCCGGTGCGCAGCACACCATCACAAGCGCGCCGTAGCTCTGCTTCCGCTAAATGCTCAGTCGTCCTGGGAGCGGCCAAGGAGCTGCTGCCAATCGTTGCCGGCCAACTGGCAGACCTCGTCGAGTTCCACTTCGGCTTCCCCCGGTACCCTGATGCGCGTGAAGCGCATGGGCGGAGCAGACAGGGGCACGGTGGCGTCAAAACCCATCTTCGAGCCGATACCGTCGCGCGTGGAGGGGTCGAGCTTCGAACCCTGGGATTCGTGGATAAGTATCAGATCGCGGTCGGCCTGGAAGCGCGTGGCTACCGCCCACTCGACCTCGGTGGGGTTGTGGATGTCGACGTCGGTATCCACCACGACCACATGTTTGATGTCGTAGTGCCCGCCGAGTGCACCGAGGATGACATTCTTCGCCTCGCCTTCGGAGCGCTTGTCGATCTGTACATACAGGTGATAACGACACACACCTCCGCGGGCCAGATGCACGTCACGGACCGATGGAAAGCTGCGCCGCAGATGGGCCAGCATCGTCGCCTCGCGCGGAATCCCGCCCAGCAGCAGATGCTCGAGGCCGCCCCCAACGATGGTATGGAACATCGGCGATTGGCGGTGAGTAACTGCGTCGACTTCGATTACATGCCGCTCGGCGCGCTCGCCGTAATACTGAGGAAATTCGCCGAAGGGACCTTCCTCTTCGCGAGTATTCGCCAGCAGCCGCCCTTCGAGGACGATTTCCGCATCGGCGGGTACCCGGATGCGGTTGGTCACGCATTTGGCCACGTTCAGCGGGTGGCCATGGAGCGCGCCGGCGATCTCTAACTCGTCGTGATCGATCGGCACGATCGCCTGCGACGCCATCAGCGTCAGCGGGTCGCACCCGATCACCACCGCAACTTCCAAGTCTTCGCCGACGCTTTCGGTCTCTTGGAAATACGCCAACGCATGTCGAGGCAGCAGCAGTGCGCCGAGGCGGTTGCGGCTGCTGACCTGTAACCGATGGATCGACACGTTCTGCACGCCGGTGCGCGGATTACGCGTGATCAGCAGGCCCGCAGTGATGTAGGCACCGCTGTCATGCTCGTTGTGAGTGGGAATGGGCAGTTGGGCCAGCAGATCCACGTCTCGATGCACGACCTGTTGGCAGGCAGCGTCCTCGGTTTCCCGCCAGGGCAGCGGGTTCAGGCTGGCGTCTTCGAAACGGGCCAGGACCTGTGACGACTCAACGCCCATCGCCTCGGCCATCCATTGACGATCCGACAGCAGGCCGGAAATGACTGGAATCGGATGGTCGCCCGGTTCGAGAAACACGGATGCGCTCTGCCCGTCGAGGCGGTTGGCGATGGCCGCGACGCCGAAGCGGAGATCCGTTCCGGGGCGAACGATGCTAAGCCGTTGGGTTTGCTGCAAATGGTCCAGCCAGTCGCGAAGGCTGGCTCCGACCGGAAGAGCTGGCCCGGTGCGTTCGACCGAGTGGGAAGGCTTGGACGGCATAGTATGGCTCTCTCTTGATTGTTCTTTTGGCCATGCTAGGAGTCAGCGCCACAGCTGCCTATTAAGGTTTTCTGATGTGGTTCATCAGTGACGGCGATGCCCTTGTGCAGTTTCCGTTTCCGAGCGGAGCGATGGCGCTCCGCCTGTAGCTATAACGTTCACTGATTGCCCGGATCACTATTCACTAATGGAACGCAGGCGCTGGCCTGGGCTAGGTTCTGCTGACCAACGAGGCGATAGGCGGCGTTCACGAAGAATCGACAGCGCCTTCGGATCGATCGCCTTGGCTAATAAAAATAAACAGGGGTCGTCATGTGAGCGCTTTTCTTACACGCAATATCCGACCGTATCTCCTCCCTCTCGCTTGCCACGAATGTACTGACGAGCTCGCGGAAACGCGCGCCGATCAGTTGCCGGCAGCTTTCGAATCCGCTCAGCAACCACGCAGCGCCTGATCCATTCGCGTCAGCCCGGACAGCTTGCCGGGTCGAGGCAACGGCTCATGGCGGACACCGATACTCGATGCGGTTCCATCGCTGCCCCTGAATGCTCGTAAACCACAGGTGACCACAGTGAAAAAAACAACAAAATGGATATGTGCGCTCTTTTCCGCTACTGCCTTGCTCGCCAGCGTTGGGGCTAGCGCAAAGGACTTGCGGCTTGGCCTGATCGTGCCGGGAACGCATGCCTGGACGCAGGCCGCCCAGGCCATGGGCGAGGAGCTCAAGGAGCGTTCCGGGGGCAAATACAGCGTTTCAGTATTCCCCGCCGGGCAGTTGGGAAGCGAGGCGCGGATGCTGCAGCAACTGCAGACAGGCGCGCTGGATATGGCATTCATGACCACCGCCGAGATTGCCAACCGGGTGCCTGATTTCGGCGCGCTGTTCGCACCGTACCTGGTGAAAGATGTGGTTCAGGCCGGCGAGTTGCTCAATGGTCCCTCCGCCCAGGGCATGCTGACGCAACTGCCTGCCAAGGCTGGTGTTGTGGGCTTGGGTTATGGCGTGGCGGGGATGCGCCTCATGCTCAATGCCTTCCCCACGGAAAGTGTCGAAGCGGTCGAGGGTCGCAAGATTCGCATTACACCGTTCCCGCCGGTGCAGGATTTCTACCGATTGCTCGGCGCCGCCTCAACGCCGATGCCGATCACCGACGTCTATGACGCCCTGGCCAACGGTCAGGTGGACGGCGTGGATGCCGATCTGGAATTGATCTGGAAGCTGCGCTTGCACGAACGCGCCAAGTCGGTGCTGCAGAGCAATCACATGATGTTCCCGGTAATCGGGCTGATGTCCGGTCGCATCTGGGCACAAACCAGCGAACAAGATCGCGCGCTGATTCGCGAGCTGACCCGCAAGCATCTGAACAGCCTGACCGCGCAATACGAGCAGTCCGAAGCGCAGACGCAAGCCAGTATCGAAGAGGCGGGCATCACGTTGGTGCGGGTAGGCCCCGAGTTCTTTGGCGACAAGCTGCAGCAGTGGGAAGACATCTGGATGAAAAAGACCCCCGTGCTGGCCGATCTGCGCAAGGAAGCGGCGGCCCTTGCGCCTTGAATCCAACCTCGCCCGGAGGCAGCGGCCTTCGGGTGACGCGCTCATAGTTATCCACTTAGGGAAGTGCACATGATTCACGCGCTGAGCAACGGCATTGGGCGAATTGAGCGGGGAGCGCTGCGGGCGCTGGTCCTGGTTTTGCCGTTCTTGATTCTGATCAATGTCGGTGGCCGGGCGTTGAGAACGCCGATCTTCTGGCTCGATGAGCTGGCCGTACTGATCATGGTCTGGGTGGCAATGCTGGGCCTTAGCGTAACCCTCAAGACGCGCGACGCGGTGTCCGTGACCCTATTGGCCGATGCGGTGCCGGATGGGCTCAGAAAGGCGCTCAAGTGTGCGTCCGATCTGGTCGTGCTGGGGTTTGCGGTCGCCCTGCTGGTGCTCTGCTATCTGTGGTTCGATCCATTGCTGCTGATCAGCAGTGGCTTCGATTTCGACGCGTTCGCGGCCAACTCCTTCAATTACGTCTATCAGGAGCCGACGGCGACGCTCGGTATCGCCAAATTCTGGTTCTGGTTGATCTTGCCGGTGGTGGCCTTGAGCAGCAGTGTTCATGCGCTGGCCAATCTGCTGGACACCTGGAAAACGCCGCAGTCCGAGCTGCGCACCGAAGCATCCGCTGCCGGCGCCGGAGAATAAGCATGGTCATTGGAATCTTTGTCGTATTGCTGTTCGTTGGCGTACCGATCGCGCTGGTCCTCGCGGTGAGCGCGATGGCCTATATCCAGCTCAGTGGCAACAGCGTGCTGTTCCTGTCTTACCCGCAACAGTTCTTCGGTGGCCTGGACAATTACGGTCTGCTGGCCATTCCATTGTTCATGCTGGTTGGCGAGCTGATGAACGAGGGCGGGATCACCAAACGCCTGGTGGCGCTGGCCTCGGTTTTCCTCGGTTCGGTTCGCGGCGGGCTGGCGTACATCAATATCCTCGCCAACATGATGCTGGCTTCGATCGTTGGCTCCGCCAATGCTCAGGTCGCGGTGATGTCGCAGGTGATGGTGCCGGAGATGGAACGCAAGGGGTACGACCGCAACTTCGCGACTGCGACGACGGCGGCCGGTGCCTTGCTCGCGCCCGTCATTCCGCCTTCGATGCTGTTCGTGATTTTCGGGGTGCTGGCGCAGATATCCATCGGCGACCTGTTCATCGCCGGTATCGTCCCGGGACTGTTGATGACAGGCGGCTTCATTCTAGTCATTGCTGTGCTCGGGTTCTTTTATCAGTACCCGCCGAGCGAGCGCCTGAGCCGGGCGCAGAAGATAAAGAACATCCTCGGTAGCGTGCCGTCACTGAGTGTGCCGGTAGTAATGATCGGCAGCATCATCGGCGGCATCGCCACGCCAACGGAAGCGGCCGCGGTAGGCGGTGCGATGGCCGTGATCGTCGGTCGTTTCGCCCATGGCGAGATGAAGCTGGACAGAATGGGCGACATGTTGCTGCGCGTGGGCATCAACAGTGGTGTGGTGCTGGCGCTGGTCGCGGCTGCGGCAGTGTTCGGCTGGGTGATCGTTTACGAGCAGATTCCGCAGCAACTGGGCGAAATCATGCAGGGCATGACCTCCGATCCGTTCGTCTACCTGCTGCTACTCATTGCCTTGCTGCTGGTAGTCGGGATGGTGATCGATGGCATCGCCGCGCTGATTCTTCTGGTGCCGATCGTGCTTCCGGTGGCCGAGTCGGTGTATGGCATCAACGCCTATCACCTGGGCGTCATCATGTGCATCAACCTGACCCTCGGACTCCTGACCCCGCCCGTTGGCGCGGCGCTCTACGTCGCCTCTCGGGTCACCGGATGTCGCCCAGGCGACATCATGCGGCCACTGCTGCCGTTCCTGCTGATCACGCTGCTGGTGATGATACTCATCGCCTGGCAGCCGGGGTTGGTGACGACATTCCTTTAACAAGACCTGCAAGGTCGAAAGCCTGATCCCGGCCCATGGGGCCGGCCCCTGACTGGAGAACGTTATGACTCGATTGAAAGACAAGGTGGTCATCATCACCGGAGCCGCGCAGGGTATCGGCGCCACCTATGCCAAGGCGATGGCGGCGGAAGGTGCGCATATCGTTGTAGCCGATGTGCTCGACGGATCCGCCGTGGTGGACGAAATCGAGGCCTCGGGTGGCCAGGCCATATCGGTGATGACTGATGTATCCGATGAGGTGTCCGCTGCCGCCATGGCGACGGCGGCCATGGAGCGCTTCGGCCGGATCGACGTGCTGGTGAACAACGCGGCGATTTATGCCTCGCTGAAAATGAAGTCGTTCGATGAGATCGATGTCGGCGAGTGGGACAAGGTCATGGCGGTCAACGTGCGTGGTCCCTTCGTCTGCGCGAAGGCGGTGACGCCGTACATGAAGGATTGCGGCTACGGGCGCATCATCAATATTTCATCCGGTACGCCGTTCAAGGGCACGCCGAACATGCTGCATTACGTCACCTCGAAAGGCGCGATTCTGGCGCTGACGCGAGCGTTGGCGCGTGAACTGGGTGACCATGGCATTGCGGTAAATACGCTGGCGCCGGGGCTGGTGTTGAGCGAGGGCGTGGTGGCCAACGCTGAGATGCGTGAGCGCCTGACCGCACCGGTAATCGCCAGCCGCGCCATCAAGCGCGACCAGATGCCTGAAGACCTGATTGGCCCGCTGCTTTTCCTGGCTTCGGATGACAGCGCCTTCATGACCGGCGAGACCGTGGTAGTCGACGGCGGGTCGGTGATGCATTGATCACAGCTTGCCTATGATGAAGCCAGGCCATGGGGCTGCGTGCGTGCCGTGGCGGATTGTCATCCGACGCGACTCCGCAGGCCCGCCCTCACCCTAGCCCTCTCCCGGAGGGAGAGGGGACTGTCCGTGCAGGCGCCAGGGTATTGCGGTGATTGCAGCTTGCGCGTTGGCCTTGCTGCTTTTCCTGGCTTCGGATGACAGTGCCTTCATGACCGGCGAGACCGTGGTGGTCGACGGCGGGTCGGTGATGCATTGATCATAGCTTGCCTATGACGCAGCCATGGGCAGGGGGCTGCGTGCGTGCCGTGGCGGATTGTCATCCGGCGCGACGCCGCAGGCCCTCACCCTAGCCCTCTCCCGGAGGGAGAGGGGACTGTCCCGTGCCGGCGCCAGGGTATTGCTGTGATTGCAGCTTGCGCGTTGGCCTTGCTGCTTTTCCGCAGCGTGGCGTTCTGCTTTGCAGCGCATGGGCTTGACCGGTAGAGGCATACGTTTGAAGCGACTTCTGTCTGTCAGCTCACATAGGACTGGCCCCCTCTCCCTGAGGGAGAGGGCTGGGGTGAGGGGGTGGGGCTTTGCAGCAGCTCCCCCTTCGACGATCGCTTGTAATTAGCCCGATGGCTCAGCAGCTGATTCTGGGCTCAGGGTCTGAGTATTGCCGGGTCGATGATCAGTTCGATGAGAAACGGGCGATCAGCGGCCAGCGCCTGTTCGAATGCATCGGCGAACTGCTCGGTCCGCTCCACGCGTGCGGCTCCGGCACCGAATGCCTGTGCCAACTGGAGCATGTCTGGGTTGACCAGGTCAGTGCCGTAGCGGCGACCGGGATATTGTTTTTCCTGATGCATCCGAATCGAGCCGTAGGAGCCATTGTTGACCACGATGACGATCACATTGGCACGATACTGCACGGCGGTCGCGAGCTCCTGGCACGTCATCAGAAAGCAGCCATCTCCGGCAAAACATACGGCCGGGCGCTGCGGATTTGCCAATTTTGCTGCGATTGCCGCCGGTAGGCCGTAACCCATCGAGCCAGAGGTGGGCGCAAGCTGGCTGCCCCAGCCAAGGTAGGGGAAGAAACGATGCAGCCAGAGCGTGTAATTGCCGGCTCCGTTCGTCAGCACCGCATCGTCCGGCAGTGTGCGGCCCAGCCAGGCGACGATTTCGCCGAGCTGAAGCGGGCCGGCAATCGTGGTTGGCTGGGTCCAATCAAGGAAATTCTTGCGCGCGGTTTCCAGCCAGACGCTGCGCGCCTCGTCAAGCGGCGGGGACGGTGGTTCGAGATCCGTCGTGGCCTGTGCGAAGGCGCCTACGCTTGCACAGATCGCCAGGTCCGGTTGGTGGACCCGGCCGAGTTCCTCGGGGGCAGGATGGATATGCACCAGTGTCTGGGCCGGATTCGGCACGTTTACCAGTTCGTAATGGCGTGTGGTGATGTCTCCGAGTCGTGTACCAACCGCGATCAGCAGGTCCGCGCTCTGGATGAGTTCGGCCAGGCGCGGGTTCATTCCCAGGCCCGCATCGCCGACATAATGGGCGCTGCCGCTATCGAAGCGGTCCTGACGTCTGAACGCGGTAGCCACGGGCAAGCCGTGCGCCTCGGCGAAGGTTTGCAGGCGCTGGCGGATCTCGGGCGTCCAGCCCGAACCGCCATACACGGCAAGCGGACGACGAGCGGATGAGAGCAGCTCAGCCAGACGGCGCATATCCCCAGGCGCGGGATGGCCCTGAGCAATGAGGGCCGGTCCGGCCCGCACCGGATCGAGTGTTTCGTAGAGCAGATCCTCTGGCAGGCCAAGCACTACCGGACCGGGTCGCCCAGACTGAGCGGTAGCGAAGGCGCGGTTGAGGTATTCGGTCAGGCGTTCGGCCTCCTGAATATCCGAGGCCCACTTGGCGACTGAGCCGAACAGCGCCTTCACATTCACTTCCTGCCAGGCTTCACGTTCCTGGAAGCCGCGCGGCACCTGACCGACGAACACCAGCAGCGGCGTCGAGTCCTGCGAGGCCACGTGCAGGCCGGCCATTGCGTTGGCACTGCCGGGACCGCGAGTGACGAAACAGACCCCGGGGCGTCCGGTGGTCTTGGCATACGCTTCGGCCATCATCGAGGCGCCGCCTTCCTGGCGGCAAACCACCAAGTCGATGTCCGGTGCGTCATGCAGTGCGTCGAGGACCGGCAGGAAACTTTCGCCGGGCACGGTAAAAACGCGGTCGACGCCATTGCGTCGCAGCAGCTCAACTATTGCCTGCCCGCCGGTTATTGTTACGGGGTTGCCGGTCATTCGATCGCTCCTGCAAGACGGTGGGCGTGGCTTACTTCAGCAGTCCGGCTTCCTCGTAGTATTTCTTCGCGCCCGGGTGCAGCGGCGTGGCCAGGTTGATTTCGGTGGCGGAGCCTTCAGCGGTCCAGCCTTTCATGGAACCGAACGAGCGCTGGAGGTTTTCACGACGCTCCATTACCGCCTTGGTGATCTGATAGGCATCCTCCTCGGACACCGCAGCATTGGCATACAGCGACGTGCTGAAGCCTACACCCTGTACCGGCTCGGTCTGGTCTTCAAACATGTTGGCGGGCATGGTGGCGCGCACGAAGCCGTAACCTTCGAGGAACTTCACGGCCTCCTCGCTCAGGCTGATGAAGCGTTGGCCGGGGGCGATCGAAAGCTGGGCGGTGTTCGGGTGCCCCTCGGTAGTGATGCCGATGATCATGTCGATCTGCTTGTCGCCGAACTGGTCCTGCAGGATGCTCAGGCTGGACTTGCTGATGCTGCCACCAAAGCTCTCGATGTCCTCGTAGGTCAGCCCGTTCGCTTCGAGTATCAGCTTGCTGATGTACTCATTCAGACTGCCTTGCGGGCCAGTGCCGATACGCACAGCAAGTTTTTTCTCCTTGATCTCTGCGATGGAGGTGATGGGGCTGTCTTTCTGCACGGTGATGCGTTGGTAGTACTGGTCGAGACCGCCGACCAGACCGAGCACGTTGCCGATTTTCTTGTCGAACGGCCCGAAGCCCTGTACCGCCCAGGAGACGACCGGCGGGAAGATCAGGCCGATGTCCGAGCGTTTGGCCGCCAGCAGCTTGGTATTCGCGATGGCCATGGGTGTGCCGAGGATGTCGACGGTCGAACCCTGCGGCAGGCCGTCGAGCATCTCGGTGCGCAGGGAGCCCGCGTAGGCGTACCAGGTGGTGCCGGTCGGCCCGGCAGCGAATTTGACGTTTACCGGGTCAGCGGCAAAGGCCGTACCGGAGAAGGCGAGGAAGCCGCCGAGAATGAAAGGCAGTGCGTTTTTCTTGAATGCTTTAATCATTTTCTTGTTCTCTTTATGGGTGAAACGTTTGCCAGACAGCTGAGCTGAACCAGCGTTGAACTCAAGCTTTTGAGCTCTCCATCAAAGTGCCGCTCGAGGCGGCCCTTGCCTTGCGGATCTGCCAGGCCCATACCAAGGCCAACAGAACCAGACCTGCTGCCGATGCCTTGATTACCGGCGCAATCAGCAGCGCGGCAGCGACGAACAGCAGGAAAGACTCGATTAGTGTGTTTCTGGCCCTCAGGTAGCCCGCTACGCAGCCAGCCAGGGCGTAGCAGCCGATGATCGCGGTGGCGACGGCGGGAAGGATTTCGGTCCATTCGCCCTGCAAAAGCAGCGCCGGGCTGAAGACGAAGGCGAACGCCACCAGGAAGCCGGCCAGGCTGTAGCGGAACGCGATCCAGCCTGTCTTCCATACGTTGGCTTTGGCGATCCCTCCGGCTACGAAGGCGGCGAGCGCCACCGGTGGCGTGACCATCGACAGGGCTGCGAAGTAGAGGACGAAAAAGTGTGACGACAATGCTGGAATCCCGAGCTTGTCCAGCGCGGGAATGGCCAGGATTGCGCCCATGATGTAAGCGGCGGTAGTGGGCATGCCCATGCCCATGACGATGACCATCAACATCACCAGCAGCAGCGCGGGAATCAGCATGCCGCCCGATAGTGCAGTGACGAACGAGCCGAACGTCAGGCCCAGATTGGTCATCGACGCGATACCGACAACGATGCCTGCGCCGGCGCAGGGGATGGCCACGGCAATGGCGCCCCGTGCGCCGGAATCCAGCGCTTTCAGCGAATCCACGAATACGTTGGCGGTGGCCTTGACCGCGCCGTTGACGCCCTCCGCGCTGAAGCCGCCCCAAACGCGGGTGATCAATCCGAAAACGATGGTCACCCAGATGGCCTCCAGCGTGGCGGAGCTCAAGGCGCGGCCAGCCATGATCTGATAGACCAACATGACCACCGGAATGAACAGGTAAAGGCGTTTGAAAACGCTGGCCCAGTTGGTGTCCATCTCACTCAGCTTGAGTGCTGTCAGACCCTTGCGGCGGGCCAGCAGATCCACCACGAAGTACAGCGCGACATAGAACAGCAGTGCGGGAATCAGCGCGGCGATGGCGACCTGGGCATAAGGAATGCCCATGAATTGCGCGATAAGGAACGCCGCTGCGCCCATGACCGGTGGCATCAACTGCCCGCCGGTAGACGAAGCGGCCTCGACCGCAGCGGACTCTTCGGAACTCATGCCCGACTTCTTCATCGCCGGAATGGTGAACATGCCCATCACCGCGGCATTGGCGGTGGCGCTGCCGCTCACGGAGCCGAACAGCGTCGAAGAGACAATGGATACCTTGGCCATGCCGCCGCGAAAGCGGCCCACCAACAGCACCGACAAGTCCATGAACAGCTGGCCGCCACCAAACAGCTGCAGGAAAGCGCCGAACAACAAGAAATAGAACACTTGGTTGTAGGAGACGATGCTCGGAATGCCGAACACGCCTTCGTTCTGCATGGTTTGCAGGTCGAGGAAAGTCTCTAGGAACATCATGGTCGGTTCACCACCATGACCGATGATGCTCAGCATTGGCAGATCGCGTAGCGCGGGACCGATGAACTGATAGCCGAGGAATACCAGGATGACCACCGTCAAGCCCATTCCCAGTGCCCTGCGTACCGCCTCGACCACAAGGGCGATGGTTGCGATGCCGACGATGAAGTCCCATTTTTCCAGCAGATCGACCATGGCGATCCGCGTAACTAGCCGCTCCGCGTTAACCAGATAGTACGCGGCGATCGCCGCCGCGACCGCCGCCAGCAGGTAATCCGAGGCACGGGCAAGCGACAGCTTGCCCCGGCTGTCTTGGCGCAGCGGATGGGTGATGAAGGTCAGCACCACGCCAAACATGACATGAATGGGTACGGCGACTATCAGCTCCAGAGGCTCGCCGTAAACCATGTGAATCTGGAAGGCCGCCCAGCAGAGCGCAACGATCGATGCAGGATTCAGAAGGCTTTTCATGATGTTCTGCCATCTCCGTGGTCGGCTAATGCCGAACGTTGGCTGACGGGATGCCGATACGCAGCGGCTAGCCTGGTGGCAGGCTCAACGGGCTTGGCGAGACGCTTGTTATTTTTTTGGGATGCCTTCGCCGTGGAGACGGGGTTGGCTATATCGAACAGAGGCCGTCGGAGTGAACACGCAGGGTCTGTCAGGAAATGCTGAAAAAGCTCGGGGTCGTTCATGTCCGCCTCTACTTATTGTTATGGATGCTGCGGTAGTAGCTGGCTCTGTGGCTGACTCCATCTTAGGTTCAGCGCTAAATGGGTGAATATTAATGAATTCTGATACGGGCCATCAGCGCACGCTTTGGTGAGCAGCGCGCCGCGCTGGCCCGGCTGTTTGCGCGCCGCATGGGTGCTCGGCGCGCCCATTCAAGGTTTGATTTCGCCCAGTAGCCAGGACACCAGCACGCCGAAAAGCAACGCCCAGAAAGGCGCGCTGATGCCCATCAGTGAAAAGTTGCTCATGGCCACCGCAAGGGCGACGAAGGCGCCAATCTGGCAAGCGCCGCCTTTTCGGAAGGCCTGTTGTAGAGCGCTAAGCAGCACGCCGATCATCGCCAACCCGGCGACGATCATGATCAGCGCCTTTGGCAGCGCCAGAATGAAAGGTACGGCGAGGCCGGCGAATAATCCGAATAGAGCGAACAGCACGCCGTTGACCAGTGCCGCGCCGTAGCGGTGCTGCGGGTCTTCGCCCGCTTGCTCGGATGAGCAGATCGCGGTCATTGGTCCGGCGATATTCGCGTTGTGGCCGCCCAGCAGGCCGGCGAGTATGCCGCCGATGCCGCTGAGCACTGTCATCGCGTTGATGGGCGGACGGTAGCCCTCGGCCATCAGCACGCCCGCGGCCTGGGCGTTTTCGGCGCCGATGACCAGTGCGGTCAACGGAATGGTAATGGCCAGAAAGGCATCCAGCGAAAAGGTGGGTGCGGTAAAGACGGGCATCACGAAAGCAACATCGACATCAGCGGGCTGTATTTGACCCATCGCCAGCGCAAGGCCGAATCCAATGATGCCGGCCACCATTACCGGCGGCACCGATTTGACGAACCGCGTGACCAGAAAGAAGCTCAGCGCCGCGGAGCCTGCGATCAAGGGCATGGCGGCAACCGAATCGACGGCCCCGGTGGCGAAACGAATCATGGCCCCCACGATCATTGCCATCACGATAGGCATCGGCAGCCACCGCATCAGCTTGCCGATCAGGCCGGACACGCCGAGCAGCAGGACCAGCAGGCCGCTCATGATAAAAGCGCCCACAGCATCGCTGAAGTTAATACCCACAAGCGATGTAGCGAGGATCGCAGCGCCGGGAATGGTGTAGGCGCCGCAGATTGGCTGGCGATACCGCAGCGCAAGGAACAGGCTGAGCAGCCCGCCCAGCACGTAGATCGAGAACAACCAGGCGACCGTCTGACCAGCGCTCAGTTGCCCGGCCTCGGCGGCCTTGATCACCACCAATGCGGGGCCGGTGCAGCCAAAAACAGCCGCGACCAGGCCGACGCTGATGGTTTTGCTGTTCAGTATCTGGCGCAGCGATGGTTTGCCGGGTTTGGCGTCTGGCAGATCATTCACCAAAGGAGTCGTATCGTTGAGCATCGTGGTGCCTCTGTTTGTTGTTATCTGCAGCTGCTGCCGGGACCCATTCGCTTAGCCGCGCATCCAGGCCAAACGCATGCAGCCGGCGGAGAAACCTGCGCCGGCTGTTGCGTGGCACGCATTCCTTTGATCAAAAATGCATTGGCCAGGCGGCACGCAACGCTCGGTTACGTTTTGCTTTTGGGTGTCGCTTACTCGCCGCGGAACACCGCCGGACGCTTGCTGTGGAAGGCTTCGACGCCTTCCTTGAAGTCAGCTGAGCTGCGCAGACGGCTGTAGCAGTGGCCTTCCATCTCGATGGCGACGGTCAACGGCGAATCTTCGTTGTCGTTGATCAGCTTCTTCGCGGTGCGCTGGGCCAGCGGCGAGAACCGGCGCAGCTCATCAACCAGCGCGTCCACGGTGCTTTCCAATTCGTTATCCGGTACGCACTCGGTGGCGATGCCCCAGTCGTAGGCTTGCTGTCCGGTGATGCGCTTGGCGCGCATGACCATGTGCTTGGTGCGGGTGATGCCGATGATTTTCTGAAGCCGCGCGGAACCACCTGAACCCGGAATCTGGCCGAGATTCTGCTCAGGCAGGGCGTAACGGGTTGTCTCCGATGCGATACGGAAATCGCACGCCAGTGACAGCTCAAAGCCAACGCCAAAGGTGTAGCCGCGGTTGGCTACGATGACCGGCTTGGTGCAACGGACCGGCGCGGCAACGTTCCAGGCCAGTTTGGAGACATGCTCGGGAGATGCTTCGAGGAAGCCCCTGATGTCACCGCCGCTGGAGAAGTGCTCGCCCTCGGCGCGCAGGACGATGACGCGCACATCGGGGTGAGCATCCAGTGCTTCAAACACTTCTCGCAGCGTATCGCGCTGGCTCATGGCGATGACGTTGAACGGTGGGCGCCCCAGGATGATGTCGGCGCGCTCGTGGTCGGTATTGAGCTCGACGGTGAAGCCGTCAAAAGGGGTTTCCAAGAATTTTGCGATCTGCTGGCTGTTCATTTCTGATGTTCCTACGTGCGAAAGGGGGTTCAGTTGGCGGTTACGGGCTGGCCGTACTCTGCGACGAGTACGCGGCGCAAGACCTTGCCGACGGGAGATTTGGGGATCTGGTCAATGAATTCGTAACGACGTGGGCGCTTGAAGCGCGCCAGGCCGGACGAGACGCAATGGGCGTCCAGTTCCTGCTCGGTAACCGGATGGCGGAGCTTGATGAAGGCAGCCACCAGCTTGCCCCACTGTTCATCCGGCAAGCCGACCACGGCCACTTCCTCGACTGCGGGGTGGAGGGACAGCGCATTCTCGATCTCGGCGGGGCTGACGTTTTCGCCACCAGTGATGATCAAGTCATCGACACGGCCGGTGACGAACAGGTCGCCATCTTCATCGAAATAGCCCGTGTCGCTGGTGTAGTACCAGCCGTCGCGAATGGATTTGGCATCCGCCTCTGGCCGCTTCCAGTAGCCATCGAAGGCTTCGTCGCTGGCGAGGTCGGCGATGATCTGGCCTTCCTCGTTGGGTTTGCACAGGTCGTCAGCCGACTGCGCGTCCAGCGCCACGACACGGATGCGCTGGTTGAGCGCGCTACGGCCCGACGAGCCAGGCTTGCTGCTGGCTTTCTGGTCGATGGTAAAGGTATAGATCTCGGAACTGCCGTAGTGATTGACGAACAGTTCGGGCTTGAATGCCGCCTCGACCCGTTGCATCAATCCATCGCTCATCGGCGCGCCGGCGAAGCCGAGCTTGGTCACGCTGGCGACACGCTGCGGACTGAACGCAGGGTGCTCGATAAGCATGTGATAAAGCGTCGGTACCAAGTACAGGTTGGTGATCTTCTCGCGCTCGATGGCGTTCAGCGTGGCTTCGACATCGAACTTCGGCACGCAGACGAAATGGCCGTCCAGCAATGCCATCGACAGCAATGAGCGCACGCCCATGGTGTGATACAGCGGCATCACGCCCAATGTGCGCTCTTCATGGCCATACAGATTCTGCGCCACGTGCGCGACGGCGGAGGCGCGTTCGGCACGGTGACTACGGGGTACGCCTTTGGGGCGGCTGGTGGTGCCGGATGTGTAGAGCATCAGCGACCAGTCTTCGGGGCCGGCACGCAGGATTGTTTCGCTTGGGGCGTCGGCAATCAGTTGCTCGAAGCTCATGACGTTGCCGTTGGTTGGCAGGCCGGTGCTGATGCATTGAACACCCTTGAAATCGCAGGCGCTGACAGCTTCGTGTGCCGAGTCGTCATGAATCACCACGCGTGCTTCGGCATCGCTGATGCACCAGCTCAAGTCGTCGGCGCTGCAACGCCAGTTCAGAGGCGTCATGATGATGCCGGCGAACTGACAGGCCCAATGCAAAGTCGCCAACTCCCAGCGGTTTTGCATGACGGCAACCAGGTGATCGCCTTTTTTCAGGCCCAGTCGCTCAAGGCCGTGGGCGGCGTTCTGGATATCGACGAACCAGGTCTCGTAGGTTTTCTTCAACTCGCCGTCGCTGATCGCCACCGTCTTCGGCCGGCGCTCGACCGCGGCAAGGAAGCTGCGTCCAAGATCAAACATTGTCGGAGGTCTCCACGTTTTGTTGTTGTGGTTGTGGGGTCTGCCGCTGCTGCGCGACCTCCAGCACCGCCTTGACGATGCCGGTGTAACCGGTGCAGCGGCACAGGTGGCCGGAGAGCATGTCGCGTACCTGGGTTTCGTCAGGGCTTGGGACGCGCTCTAGGAACTCGACGCATGACATGAGGATGCCTGCCGTGCAAAAGCCGCATTGCAGGGCGTGATGACGGCTGAATGCTTGTTGCAGGTCATTCATCACATCGTCTTTGGCCAGCGATTCGACGGTGTCGATGCGCTGCCCGTGGGCCTGCACCGCGAGCATCAGGCAGGAGCGTGAGGCAACGCCGTCGACGAGCACCGTGCAGGCGCCACATACGCCGTGCTCGCAGCCCACATGCACACCTGTGGCGCCTAGCTCGTGGCGCAGGAAATCGCACAGTTGCATACGTGGTTCGGCGCGGCCTTCGCGCTGCCGGCCGTTGAGCTCGAGACTGATGGCGAAACGTTGATCAGCTGGCGCGTGCATGGGATTTTTCCTCGATCAGTTGCTGGCCCAGTTCGCGGACCAGCTGACGCCGGTAGGCGGCGCTGGCATGTACGTCGTCCTGTGCGCCGAGCGACCAGGCAAAAGCGTTGAGTGCGTCCTTGAGTTCCGTGCCCAGTGGCAGCCGACGCAGGACGGCGCGGTCGGCAACGCCGCCGATGCCCAAATCCACATGGTCTTGGCGAATACAGGCGGCCAACGCGACCAATGCGAAGTCGCCGTGGCGCATGGCAATCTCACGAAAGCGGTAGCTAACCTCTGGCTCACGAAGCGGGAAATGCACTTCTACGACCAGCTCGTCGGGGCGTTTCTCGGTGGTCAATACGCCTTGAAAAAACTGGGCAGCCGGGATTTCTCGGCGCTTGCCCTTGAGTGACTCCAGCACCACGGTGCCGCCAAGCGTGACCAGGCACAGGGGGAGTTCGGCGCTGGGGTCGGCGTGGGCGACCGAGCCGCAGACGGTGCCGCGATTACGCGTCTGGAAATGGCCGATCCAAGGCATGGCCTGGGCCAGCAGAGGAACTTCATCGCCCAGGCTTGGACGATCCATCAGCTCGACCTGGCGCACCGCGGCGCCGACCACCAGGCGATCTTTTTCCAGATTCAGGTAATGCAAGTCGCTCGCATGGTTGATGTCGATTAGCACTTTCGGCTGTGCCAGGCGCATGTTCAGCACAGCCATGAGCGACTGGCCGCCAGCGATGATTCGGGCCTGTTCGCCATGCTCGGCGAGCAACTGCAGCACTTCGCGCTTGTTGTCGGCGCGGACGTAATCGAATGCAGCAGGCTTCATTTCGCACCTCCCATGCCCAGCAGAGCGAGCAACCGTTGCCACGGGCTGGTATTTGCCGGCTTGCCGGTCAGGCGTGCAGCCAGGCGG
The DNA here is from genome assembly GCF_982611455.1 of Stutzerimonas sp. Lineage (NCBI taxonomy): Bacteria > Pseudomonadati > Pseudomonadota > Gammaproteobacteria > Pseudomonadales > Pseudomonadaceae > Stutzerimonas > Stutzerimonas sp. The sequence goes on along the minus strand of NZ_CEXBBO010000004.1, from coordinate 173,161 downwards.
GTGAATATCTGGCCGATGATTACTTTCGAGGCGCTCTGCAGCATGCGTCCGCCCACGGCAGCGACCTTGCCGCTGACGGCTGCGTCGTAGGCGTATTCCAGTCGCGTATGGCCGTTTTCCAGCTCGATGAAAGTGACCTTGGCGCTGCCGGTCGCCGAGCCCATCGGGCTGTTGCCCGAGCCGGACAGGCGTAGCGAGTGCGGAGGGTCCAGGTCGGTGAGCCCGACGCGCGCTGCGAAGCGAGCGCGGATCATTCCAACGCCGACGGTGACATCGGCGCGGTAATGGTTCGTGCTTTCCAACTCGAGCGCGTGGCAACCAGGAATGATCGACTGCAGCGTCTCCGGATCGAGCAAGGCATCGAAAACCTGTTGCGGTGGCGCTGGGATTTCCACTGAGTCCCGTGCTTGCAGCGCCGAGCCCCCGGCCACCCGTGGTGCTTCGAGCGCGACGCCTTCGGGCGGCGGCGGCTCGTCGATGCCGATCATGCTGCGCACGCGCGAGGGTGTCAGCGGTAGCTTGATATCCGAGCGGCCGAGCGCGTCGGCGACGGCGTTGGCGATGCACACGGGGGTGCTCATGTTGTTGCCTTCGCCCACCCCTTTGGCGCCGAGCGGGGTGAAAGGCGAGGGCGTCTCCATATGCAGAATCAGGGGTTCCACCGCCTCTGGCGCCGTCGGCACCAGGTAGTCGGCGAAGGTGCCCGAAAGAAAGCTGCCGTCTTCGCCATAGGCGAACTCTTCCATCAGTGCGACGCCGAGGGCCTGGGTGAATCCGCCGCGGATCTGCCCGTCCATCAGCATCGGGTTGAGGATTCGACCGGCGTCGTGGCAGGTGACGTACCGATCGATATGGACCTCGCCGGTGATTCGGTCGATTTCCAGACCGCAGTAATCGAATATGAAGCCGTAGCACAGCGAGCTGTTGATGCAGTCGTTGTCGTCTGGAGCGGTCAGCTGAGGCGGCGTCCAGAAGGCGGTTTCGCGTAGCCCACCACCTTCATTTTCGGGGAGCAGACCTGGCGACCAATGGGTCGAGCCGGCAATACGATGGAAAGCCTGGCTGGGGCCGTCCGTGACGAATACCTTGCCACCGGCGAAGCGCACCTGATCGGCCGATACATCCCACATCGCGGCCGCAATGCCAGCCATGCGCTCGCGGATCTTTACCGCGGCGTTGTACACAGAGCCCGCGACAGCGCCGGCGAAGCGGCTGGAGTAATTACCCGATGCGATCGACCAGGCGTCTTTGCCGGTATCTAGTTCAACATTGACGTTAATGCTGTCGAGCGCCACACCCAGCACCTCCGCCACGATCTGGGCAACGACGGTCTGGTGGCCCTGGCCCTGGGGCGTCGAAGAAACATGCACGGTCACGCCACCAAGCGGATCAACGCTGACGGTGGCCGTGCTGACCGCACCGTTCTTGGGACCGCTTTTGCGCCGTTCTTCGGGCGTCATCGCGGTGGTGATGTAGCCCATGTTGGAAATCGACGGCTCGACTGCGGCGGTGTAGCCGATGCCATAGAGGCGGCCCTCGGCACGTGCCTGTTGCTGGCGGCGCAGCAGTTCGTCGAGTCCACCCTCCCGAATGGCGAGGTCGACGGTTGCGGGATAGTCACCTGAATCGAGTAGCGCTCCGGCGGCAGCTCGATAGGGAAAGACGCCGGCTGGAACCAGGTTGCGCCGAATGACCTGCAGCGGGTCCAGACCAAGCTGGACCGCGACCTCATGCATCAGGCGCTCCAGTGCGAAGTACACCTGGCCGCCGCCGAAGCCGCGGTTGAGCCCACTTGGCACCTTGTTGGTGAGCACCACGCGGTTGCGCACCGACAGGTTGCGAATGGCATAGGCGCCGGACAGGTTGCCGTGCATACGGTAGAAGGTGGCGGGCTCCGGCGCGCGCAGGTAGCCACCGCAATCGTCGATCTGGTCGTAGTGCAAGGCGACCACGCGTCCATCGCTTTCGACTGCTGCCTGGATCTCGCATACGCGGTTGGTGGCGCTGGATGAGGCCTGCAAGTGCTCCAGCCGGTCTTCGACCCACTTGACCGGGGCGCCAACTTTGCGTGACGCCAGACCCATGAGCACTACATAGGGGAACACTCCCTGTTTGATGCCGAAGCTGCCGCCTGAATCCGGCGGCGTGCGCAGGCGTAGACGGTTCCCTGCCACGTTCAGCGCGCGGGCCATTACCGAGTGCAGCGCATAGGGGCCTTGGAAATTGGAAAGGACGTCATAGGTGCCGGTGGCGGCCTGGTAATGTCCCAGCACCACGTAGCACTCGATCGGGGTGCAGGAGTTTCGTGGGTAGTGAACCTTGATCGACACCCGGTGAGGCGCATGTTCGAACGCGTGTTCCGGATCGCCGTAGCGGAAGTTGCGCTCGTTGACCACATTGCTACCCACCGCCTCGTGGAGCACGGGCGCATCAGAGTGGGTGGCCTTTTCTGGATCGATGATCGGTGGCAGCGGCTCATATTCGACCTGAACCGCGTCTAGCGCATCTTCGGCCAGATAACGGTCGTCTGCGATGACCACGCAGATGGGCTCGCCCACATAGCGGGCCTTGTCCACCGCCAGGCACCAATGTTCCATGGGCGCACGAACGCCTACCGGAAAAGGGTTGGCCCAACGCTTGACGTCCTCTCCAGTGAGCACGGCATGCACGCCCTTCATGGCCAGTGCAGGCGAGGCATTGACCGAGATGATGCGAGCGTGCGCATGGGGTGAACGAACGATGGCAGCGTGCAGGGTGCCGGGCGGGGTGGCCATATCATCGGCATAGCGGCCCAGCCCGCGCAGCAGCGCCGCATCTTCGACGCGAGCCTGGGAACGTCCGATCTGCCCGGCCTCGTTCCGTTCGGTGGGTTGGTACATGTTCATTGCGGGACTCTTGTTCTGTTTGTGTCCCGAGTATTTGGCAGAGCCCGACCACGTTGCCTTGCCGCCGGCTATGGTGTTTTGCCCCTCAGTTGCTGGATTTACCTTTGAGTCTGATTTAGCGGCATGTAATGCGATGCCAGCGAACGGCGAGCATCTGGATAAGCGCAGTTTTAGATCTGATGGCCGACGGTGTGGCCTTGCTGGTGCAAGCTTCCAGTGCGTCCGCAGCCGCTAGCGGCGCATCGATGACACTCCAAGGTGGTCTTGTCCGCTCGCGCGGGCCGGCCGCTTTGCTGACAGCGCTGTCAGTTGGTGGTCATTCTGCTGACCGGTCCGGCAGGTTATAAGAGAGCCATAAAAAATCCATTGGTCTTGCCTGGCGTCCTATTGATGCGTACCCGAACCAAAGCAATTGCAGCCTTAGGCGGATTGATCGCCCTGGCTATCGCAGGCAGTTGGCTATCGAGCGGACCTGCCGTTACCAGGGCGCTCATCCCCGTCGCGGTTCCAGTGCGGGTGGTGGCCGTCGAGAAACAGGATGTAGCGGCCTATGCAAGCGGCATCGGCCGAGTGGCTTCGCTGCACAGCGTGGTGATCCGTCCGCAGGTCGATGGCATGCTGACGCGCCTCCACGTCCGGGAAGGGCAGTGGGTGAAAACGGGCGAATTGCTTGCCACCCTGGATGACCGTTCGATCCGCGCCAGCCTCGCCGAGGCCAAGGCTCAATTGGGGCAAAGCCAAGCGCAATTGAATGGGGCGGAAATCGATCTCAAGCGATACCGCTTGTTGATTGCCGACAACGGCGTATCACGGCAGACCTTCGATCAACAGCAGGCGCTGTTCAATCAACTCAAGGCTACGGTTTCGGGGCACAAGGCCGCGATTGCCGCAGCCGAGGTGCAACTGTCCCACACCCAGATTCGATCGCCGGTTGCAGGCCGGGTGGGCATTCGCAACGTGGACGAGGGCAACTTTCTGCGGATGAGCGATGCCAATGGGTTGTTTTCGGTCACGCAAATCGTCCCCATCGCCGTAGAGTTTTCGCTGCCGCAAGGAATGTTGCCCACCTTGAGGCGGCTGCTCGATGCGCCGGAATCAGCAATCGTCCAGGCTTTCATCAGTGATGAAAAGTCGGCGCAGAACATGCTCGGGGAAGGCCGCCTCACCCTGATCGACAATCAGATCTCCGCCAACACCGCCACGCTGCGGGCCAAGGCTGAGTTCGCTAATGACGACCAGAACCTCTGGCCGGGTCAGCTGGTAAACGTCAAGGTGCAGACCGCGCTCTACCGCGATGCATTGGTCGTACCGCCCAACGTAGTGCTGCGCGGCCTGAACAATCACTTCGTCTATCGGCTCAACGGTGATGTCGCCGAAGTGCTGCCGGTGAAGGTGGTCTACCGCGACAGCGAGACCGTCATCATCGAGGGCGCGCAAGCCGGCGATGTATTGGTCAGCGATGGTCAATCACGACTGAAGCCGGGCACGAAAGTCGAAGTGCTCGGAGAGCCTTCGGGGCAGACACTCGCCATACAGGCGCAGCAATGAACAGGGGTTCGGTTTCGACGTGGTGCGTCCATCATCCGGTCGCGACCTTGTTGCTGACCTTCGCCATGCTGCTGATGGGCTTGATCGCCTATCCCCAGCTGGCGGTGGCCCCCTTGCCAGAGGCGGAGTTTCCGACCATTCAGGTGACCGCGCAGTTACCGGGTGCCAGCCCGGAAACCATGGCGTCATCGGTGGCGACACCGCTGGAAGTGCAGTTCAGCGCGATTTCCGGCCTGACGCAGATGACCTCGAGCAGCGCACTGGGCTCGACCAACCTGATACTGCAATTTTCCCTCGACAAGAGCATCGATACCGCTGCGCAGGAGGTGCAGGCCGCAATCAGCAGTGCGGCCGGCAAGCTGCCACAGGACATGCCGAGCCTGCCGACCTGGAGAAAGGTGAATCCCGCCGATAGCCCGGTGCTGATTCTCACCGTCAGTTCCGCCTTGATGCCTGCGACGGAATTGAGCGATCAGGTCGAAACCGTGCTGGCAAGGCAGCTCAGTCAGATCGAAGGGGTGGGGCTGATCAATATCACCGGCCAGCGCCGCCCGGCCATTCGCGTGCAGGCATCGCCGGACAAACTGGCGGCGGTCGGCCTCACTCTGGCCGACATTCGCCAGACGATTCAGAACACCAACCTCAACCTGGCCAAGGGCGCCCTCTATGGCGAGTCGAGCATCTCCACGATCTCGACCAATGACCAGCTGTTCCAGGCCGAGGAATACGAGCAGCTGATCGTCTCCTACGTCGACGGTGCTCCGGTGCACCTGAATGATGTGGCGCAGGTTACGAGCGGATCGGAAAACGACTACGTGCGAGCCTGGTCGGGCGATGAACCAGGCCTCAACCTCGTGATCAGGCGTCAGCCCGGCGCCAACATCGTCGAGACCGTGGATCGCATTATGGGCGAGCTGCCGCGCTTGCAGGCCCTTCTGCCCGCGTCGATCGAAGTGACTGTTCTCAACGACCGTACCGAGACTATTCGCGCCTCCTTGCACGAGGTGGAAATCACGCTGCTGATCGCGGTGGTGCTGGTCATCGGCGTGATGGCGCTGTTTCTGCGGCAATGGTCGGCAACCCTGATCGTATCCAGCGTGCTTGGCGTGTCGCTGATCGCCTCACTCGCGTTGATGTATGTGCTCGGTTTCAGCCTGAACAACCTGACCCTGGTCGCCATCGTGATCGCGGTGGGTTTCGTAGTGGACGATGCGATCGTGGTGGTGGAAAACATCCACCGCCACCTGGAGGCTGGGGAAGGCAGGCGCGAGGCGGCGATCAAGGGGGCCAACGAAATCGGTTTCACCGTCATTTCGATCAGTGTCTCGCTGATCGCGGCGTTCATTCCGCTGTTGTTCATGGGCGGTGTGGTAGGGCGGCTGTTCAAAGAATTCGCGCTGACCGCCACCTCCACCATCCTCATTTCCGTGGTGGTTTCCCTGACCCTGGCGCCGACTCTCGCCGCGCTGTTCATGCGCGCTCCTGATCATGACGCGCAGCGGCGTCCCGGTTTCGGCGAGCGGCTGCTGGGCCGCTATGCAAACGGGTTGCGCCGTGCGCTTGCGCATCAGAGGATCATGCTCGGGCTGTTCAGCCTGACGCTGGTATTGGCAATCGCGGGCTATGTTTTCATCCCCAAGGGGTTCTTTCCCGTGCAGGACACCGGATTCATCCTGGGCACTACCGAGGCGGCAGCCGACATCTCCTACCCGGACATGGTCGAAAAACATCTGGCGTTGGCGAAAATCCTCAGCGAAGACCCGGCGGTCAGAGCGTTTACCCATGCGGTGGGCGTGACCGGTAGCAACCAGACCATTGCCAACGGACGCTTCTGGATAGCGCTGAAGGATCGCCGCCAGCGCGACGTCTCCGCCAGCGCCTTCATCGATCGAGTAAGGGGCAAACTGAGGGCGGTGCCGGGTGTCGTCTTGTATCTGCGTGCCGGGCAGGACATCAATCTCAGTGCGGGTCCCAGTCGCAGCCAGTATCAGTATGTGCTCAAGGGCAACGACGGGCCCACGCTCAATACCTGGACGCAGCTCTTGACCGAAAAGCTGCGGGGAAATCCGGCATTTCGTGACATCTCTAACGACTTGCAACTGGGGGGCAGCACCACGCACATCAGCATCGACCGCGCCGCTGCGGCACGCTTCGGCCTGACCACCAACGACGTCGATCAGGCCCTGTACGACGCTTTCGGTCAGCGGCAGATCAGCGAATACCAGACCGAGACGAACCAGTACAACGTCATTCTCGAACTTAGCCGGCATCAGCGTGGCAGGGCTGAAAGCCTCGATTATTTCTATATGCGGTCCCCGTTGAGCAGCGAAATGGTGCCGCTGTCCGCGGTAGCGAGGGTCGATGCGCCCGTCAGCGGCCCGCTGTCGATCAGCCATGACGGCATGTTTCCGGCGTCCAACCTGTCATTCAATCTCGCCCCCGGGGTGGCGCTTGGCGATGCGGTGAGCATGCTTGACCGAACCAAGAACGAAATTGGCATGCCAGCCGAGATCAGTGGCAGCTTTCAGGGCGCGGCGCAGGCCTTTCAGAGTTCGCTGGCGAGCCAGCCCTGGCTGATTCTCGCTGCGCTGGTGGCGGTCTACATCATCCTCGGCGTGCTGTACGAAAGTTTCGTCCATCCCTTGACCATCATTTCCACGCTGCCTTCGGCCGGGCTCGGCGCGTTGGTGATGCTCTGGTTGTTCGGTCAGGACTTCACGATCATGGCGCTGATCGGGCTGGTGTTGCTGATCGGCATCGTCAAGAAGAACGGCATTCTGCTGATCGACTTCGCCCTGGACGCGCAACGCAGCCGTGGTCTGTCGCCACAGGATGCCATTTACGAGGCATGCGTTACCCGCTTCCGGCCCATCATCATGACGACGCTTGCAGCAATGCTCGGCGCGGTCCCGCTGATTCTCGGCTCCGGTCCCGGAGCCGAGTTGCGCCAGCCGCTGGGCATGGCGGTGGTGGGCGGCCTGTTGGTCAGTCAGGCGCTGACGCTGTTCACCACGCCGGTCATATACTTGTGGCTCGAGCGGCTATTCCATCGGCGCAAGACGATCTTGCAGCCAGCGACAAATCATTGAGGCTGGGCCATGCGTGTTCTGGTTATCGAAGACGAAGAGAAAACCGCTGGTTACCTGCACCGGGGCTTGACCGAGCAAGGCTACACGGTGGACTGCGCGGGTGACGGTATCGAAGGGCTGCATCTGGCGCTTGAGCGCGATTACGCGGTAATCATCCTTGACGTCATGTTGCCCGGGCTCGACGGTTTTGGCGTGCTTCGCAGCTTGCGTGCACGCAAGCAGACGCCGGTGATCATGCTCACAGCCCGCGAACGGGTGGAAGATCGCGTTCGGGGCCTGCGCGAAGGAGCCGATGACTATCTCGGCAAGCCCTTCTCCTTCCTCGAACTGGTTGCCCGCTTGCAAGCCTTGACGCGGCGCGGCGGCGGCCACGAGCCGGTACAGATCAGCATTGCCGACCTCTGGATCGACCTGATCAGCCGCAAGGCCACTCGAGCTGACGTTCGCCTTGAACTCACCGCCAAGGAGTTTTCGCTACTCAGCGTACTGGCGCGGCGCCACGGGGAAATCTTGTCGAAAACTGCGATCGCCGAAACGGTGTGGGACATCAATTTCGACAGCGACGCCAACGTCGTCGAAGTCGCGATCAAGCGTCTGCGTGCCAAACTCGACGGGCCCTTCGAGCACAAGCTCCTGCACACCATCCGTGGCATGGGGTACGTATTGGAAGACCGTCGTGTCTACTGACTCCATCGCGCTGCGCCTGAGCGGCCTGTTCACGCTCGTGGCGACGGTGATTTTCCTGCTGATCGGCTGGACGCTTTACCATCAGGTCGGCAAAGGCCTGGGGCTGCTGCCAGAAGCAGAATTGGATGCGCGTTATAGCGTTCTCGAATCCGCCCTGAATCGCTATGGAACGCTCGAGCACTGGGACAAGATAAGCGCCAAGCTCACGCTCCTGCGCGAGGAAGACAGCCGCATCCGTTTCTGGGCGGTCAGTGACGATCCTCGTTTCGAATTTGGCGACCCGGACGAACGACTGCGTAGTTTCGCCCAGGGACCGGAAGGCATGCGCGACCTGATGCTCGATGGCTATGGTTATCCGATCAAAGTCCTGATACGCGAATTGCCTGCCAAGGATCAGCGCCCACCCTTGCGTTTTTTGATCGCCATTGACACCGAGGCGTTCTGGCAAACCCAGCGCCACCTGTTATTGGTACTCGTCAGCCTTGCCATCGCCGGCGTCCTGCTGGCAGCGGCTCTGGGCTACTGGGTCGCTCGCATCGGCCTGAAACCTCTGATCACGCTATCCGAGGAAGCCCAGAAACTGACGCCGCCACGACTCTCCGGGCGCCTGCAACTCTCGTCGCTCCCGCCCGAGTTGAAGCAGTTCGCCAGCGCGTTCAACACCACGCTCGAACGGGTCGAGCAGGCCTATGGGCGGCTTGAGTCGTTCAATGCCGACGTCGCCCACGAGCTGCGCTCGCCGCTGACGAACCTCATTGGGCAAACGCAGGTCGCCTTGAGTCGGGGACGATCAGTGGAGGACTATTCCGAAGTCCTGCAATCGAACCTCGAGGAACTCGAGCGGCTGCGCTCCATCATTCTCGACATGTTGTTCCTGGCGAGCGCTGACCAGGGTAGCAAGGCGACCGAGCTGACATCGGCTTCGCTCGCCGATGAGGTCGCCACCACCCTGGACTATCTGGATTTCATTCTCGAAGACGCTCAGGTGAAGGTACAGGTCATCGGTGACGCAACGGTGCAGATCGAGAAGGCTCACATGCGACGTGCGTTGATCAACCTGCTTAACAACGCGGTGCAACACACCGCCGCAGGGCAGAGCATTCGGGTGTGGATCACTGAGCGGGAGGATGAAGTCAGCATTGGCGTCGCCAACCCGGGCGAAGGCATCGCCAGCGAACACTTGCCGAGACTGTTCGAGCGGTTCTTCAGAATCGACCCTTCGCGCAGCAACAGTGGCGCCAACCACGGACTTGGTCTGGCCATCGTCAAGGCCATTGCGCTGATGCATGGCGGCGACGTTTTCGTATGCAGTGCCGACGGCATGAATACGTTCGGCATGCACCTGCCCGTGCGGCCGCCCAAGATGCGCTGCGAAGACGGTCCGGCCGGCAAATCGACAAACGAAGAGGCCGGCCTTGGCTTGAAAGCCCATCAGTGAGCATGTCGTTCGGGATCGATGTGGTCCTGCCAAGGCGGAAGGGAAAATTGCAAAGCTGGCCGGTCTTTGCTTTTGAGTCGGCCCGCAAAGCGTTTCGGTACTAGGCTTCTGTACGCCAGCCGACCTGATGCAGAAGGAGAACAAAATGGTTCGTCTTACCGCTAAAGATTTTTCCCCCGAATTGCTGGAGCTGTACGACTACTATGCCCACGGCAGGATTAGCAGACGAGAGTTCCTCGACCGCGCAGGGGCTTTCACCCTCTGTGGTCTGACCGCAACCACCATTCTGTCCGCGCTAAGTCCGAATTACGCGCTTGCCCAGCAAGTGGAATTCACCGATCCGGATATCATCCCAGAGTACGTTTCCTATCCATCACCCAAAGGTCACGGGCAGGTCCGCGGGTATCTGGTTCGTCCCGCCAATGCCACCGGTAGGCTGCCGGCCGTGGTGGTCGTTCATGAAAACCGCGGGCTCAACCCTTACATCGAGGATGTCGCCCGGCGAGTGGCGAAGGCAGGCTTCGTCGCGCTCGCCCCGGACGGCCTGAGCTCTGTGGGAGGTTATCCGGGGAACGACGATAAAGGCCGAGAGCTGCAGCAGACAATCGATCCAGAAAAACTCATGAATGACTTTTTTGCTGCCGTCGAATGGCTGATGGATCATCGACTCACAACCGGAAAGGTGGGGATTACCGGTTTTTGCTATGGCGGCGGCGTTGCCAATGCCGCCGCCGTTGCCTATCCCGAACTCGGCGCTGCGGTCCCCTTCTATGGACGCCAGGCCGACGCGGACGACGTAAGCAAGATCGAGGCGCCATTGTTGCTCCACTACGCCGAGCTCGACACGCGCATCAACGAAGGCTGGCCGGCCTACGAACAGGCGTTGAAGGCGGCGGGCAAGACCTATGAGGCATACATTTACCCTGGCGCGAACCATGGTTTTCACAACGACTCAACCCCCCGCTACGATGAAGCAGCAGCCGAATTGGCATGGGATCGCACGTTGGCGTGGTTCAGGCGCTACCTGGCGTAGGTCCAAGCGTAGGGAAGGAACCAGCGTTTCGCCTCGATCAAACCGCACGTTGCCCCGCGCAGCGGTGGCTGCGATCCGGCAGGACCTACGAATGCCGTCGTGCGGGAATTAAATAAAGGGCAAAACATGGTACTGCTGGCCATGGGGTCGGCCCGTTATCAGCTGACCTAACCCGCTCGGCACTCGCCGGGCGAAACCTTCCATTTCAGCCTTACGGCTGGCCGTTGCCGCCGGAGGCACCGTAGACCTGGCCGGTGACATAACTGGCTTCGGTCGATGCCAGCAACACATAGAGCGGCGCGATCTCCGCCGGTTGGCCCGGGCGACCGATGGGGGTGTCGGCCCCGAAGGTTTTCAGGTTTTCCATGGTCTGGCCGCCGCTGACCTGCAGCGGCGTCCAGAACGGCCCCGGTGCCACGGCATTCACGCGGATGCCTTTCGCGATCAACTGTTTCGCCAGCCCTTTGCTGAAGTTGGCGATGCCGGCTTTGGTCAGCGAGTAGTCCAGCAGATTGGCCGGCGGATCATAGGTGGTGACCGACGAAGTATTGATGATCGATGACCCGGCCGGCATATGCGGCACGGCGGCCTTGGTGATCCAGAATATGGCGTAGAGATTGGTCTTGAGCGTCCAGTCGAACTGCTCGGTGGTGATGTCGAGAATCGATTGTTCGCTGTTCTGCCGCGCTGCGTTGTTGACCAGAATATCGAGCCCGCCCAGTCCTTCGACGGCCCGCTGCACCAGTTCGCGGCAGAAGGCTTCGTTACGAATATCGCCGGGCAGGGCGACCGCCTTGCGTCCGGCTTCGCGAATCAGCTCGACGACCGCCTGGGCGTCCGGCTCTTCTTCGGGGAGATAACCAATGGCCACGTCAGCGCCTTCGCGCGCGAAAGCAATTGCCGCGGCACGCCCGATGCCCGAGTCGCCGCCCGTGATCAAAGCCTTGCGACCGGCCAGGCGATTGGACCCTCGATAGCTGGTCTCGCCATGATCGGGTTGCGGTTGCATGTCTTGGGCGAGCCCTGGCCAGGGCTGCGACTGCTTGTCGAATGGCGGCTGCGGGTACTTGGCCTTAGGGTCGCTCATCGGAGCCGGAGCGGGCTGCGATGTGGTACCCGAATGGGTTGACTGGGCGAATGTCGGCAAGACCATCCCAGCTGCCAACGTGGCGGCGGCGCCTTGAATGAGTTTGCGGCGTGAATCGTCATGATCGTCCGAGCGCATGGAGGCTCCTGTCAGGGGCTGTGCTGCATCCGGCACTCCATTACCGATGGTGGCTGGAAGGGAAGTTGAGCCATGCCCATTGGCTCTTGGGAGGACGTGTAGGTAGACGCGCCGGGCAAAGTTATCGTTCCCCCGCTCGGATGGCCGGGCGCTTGAACTGATGTCGGGTTCCATTGCAGGCGAAGAGCAATTCGGTACCGATTCTCTCGGGCCGTCCCCTCTCGTCGGTTCGTGGGCTGAAAGGCAAAACCGTAAAGGATTGTTCCGGTCATCTCCTTGAACCCTGTGCGGAGGTGAACGATGAAGCTCTACTACTACGACCACTGCCCCTTTAGTGCCCGAGTACGCATGGCATTGAATCTGAAAGGCATCGAGGCCGAGCGCGTGGTGTTGCCCGCCGATGACGAGCAGACCATCACCCATCTGATCGGCAAGCACCAGATACCGGTGCTGGTTCGCGATGACGATACGCCGATGGCCGACAGCATGGGCATCGTCAAATACCTCGATTATCTCGACGGCCAACCCATGATCCAGGAGCCGGATACCGCCGCGCTGGACGAGTGTCTCGAGTCTTTTGTACCGAACCTGCAATACCTCGGTTATCCGCGCTGGACGCAGATCGGTCTGGAGGAGTTCGCCAGCCCTTCGGCCTACGAGCATTTCCGCAAAAAGAAAACCGAAACCATCGGCGACTTCGACGAAGCGCTCGCCAACACCGAGGCCAAGGCGCGCGAGGTCTCAGCGCAGCTGAGGCGATTGACAGAGATCGTCGACCTGACGCCGACCCATCAGCACCCGCGCTGGGACGACGTCACGCTATTTCCCATGCTGCGCAGCTTGAGTGTGGTGAAAGCCATCGAATGGCCCGAAGAGGTGCGTGCCTACACCGTCACCCAGGCGCAGCGCTGCGGACTCGACACTTTTTTCGACCGGGCGCTCTGAGAGCCTCGTGCCACGCCGGCGTGGCTGCACGCCGTTCCCGATCCGTCACCGCCTGACACAAGGATCCATGATGTCCGCGCTTTTCCTCGACCCGCCTTTTCCGCCCCAACCGATCGGGGGGCGGTGCCGATGAAGCTCTCGCAAAGCCAGTTGTGGCCGGCGGTCGATCCGCAAAGCGATCACATCAGCGGCCCGCAGGATGCCGAAGTCACCCTGCTCGAATACGGCGATTACGAGTGCATGGCATCATCCTCGCGCTGGTCATCGGCAAGCCGATTGGCATCACCGCCGGTGCCTGGCTGGCGACACGGGCCGGCCTCGCCGGCGGTCCAGAAGGTTACAGCTGGCGGCAACTGATCGGCGGCGCGACGCTGTGCGGCATTGGCTTCACCATGTCGATCTTCATTGCCAGCTCGGCCTTCCAGCAGGACGGTGATCTGGCGCTGGCCAAGGCGAGCGCAATGGTGGCCTCGCTGATCGCAGGCTTGGCCGGCTGGCTGCTCCTGCGTAGCGGCGGGGACACGGAAAAAGACGAAGAGGCCGAAGCGGATGCCTCGTCCGAAGACGGCAAAGGGCAGCCGGCCAGCCACTGACTTCGGCCAGGATGCAGCGCCCGGCATCCATCGTCACCCAGACGCAGCGTGCAGATTCGACGCCTTTTTTGAGACTCATCGCTTTGAGACTCATCGCGTAATCGGGGGGCCGAACCTCTGGCAGTAGCGGCGTCCTCGGCTTCGGACGTTGCACAGCCAGCGGCAGCGCTCAGTGTGCTGCGCGCGGGGGCCTCTCGAGCAGCTTGTCCGACGTCAGCGGCAGCGACCGGATGCGCTGCCCGGTCGCGTGAAACACCGCGTTGGCGATCGCCGCGGCAACACCGACCACGCCGATTTCACCGAGGCCTTTCACGCCCAGCGGATGGCCTCGGCGATCGTCTTCCTCGATCGTCAGCACCTCGATATCTGGCACGTCGGCCTGCGTGGCGACCATCGCTTCGGCGAGGTCGGCGTTCATCCAGCGGCCATTGCGGCAGTCGAGCCGGCTCTGTTCGAACAAGGCCTGGCCGAGCCCCCAGACCATTCCTCCCATCAACTGGCTATGCGCGAGCAGCGGGTTGACGATGCGTCCGCAGGCGAAGGCGCCGACCAGACGTTGAACGCGGATTTCGCCGGTCAGCGGCTCGACCGCGACCTTGGCGAATTGCGCGCCGAAGGTGCCACGGCCGAGCACCGGTTTCTTCATCTGCGAGGCGGTGCTGGCCTCGGCTTCCACACCGTCGAGCCCATGGCGGCGCAGCAGTTCGGTGACCAGCTCCCGCCGGCCATCGGCGGCGCGCAACGCCCCGTCTTCGAACCTCAACGCCTCGGCCGGCAGGCCGTGCAACGGCGACGCCACATCCTCCACCGCCCGCTCGGCGAGTTGCTGGCGCACCTGGTCGGCCGCTGCGGTGATCGCCGCGCCCAGGCTCAGGGTGGTCGACGAACCGGCAGTCAGGGAACTGTAGGGCAGGCGCGTGTCGCCCCATTCCAGCGTCACCCGCTCCAGCGGCAGGCCGAGCGCCTCGGCGGCGATCTGGGTGAGGGCGGTCAGGCCGCCCTGGCCGATCTCGTGAGTCGAAGAAGCAGCCACTGCGCTGCCATCGGCATTCAGCCGCACGCGTGCCGATGCGGGCATTTGCGCGACGTGATAGATGGCGGTGGCCATGCCGTAACCGATGCAGTGACCGTCCTCGCGCATCGAACCGATGACCGGATCACGCCGGGCCCAACCGATACGCTCGGCGGCCTGCCGATAGCACTGGCGCAACGACTTGCTCGACCACGGCTGGCCGCCCTGCGGCTCGACTTCAGCGTAGTTGCGCAGGCGTATCTCCAGCGGGTCGAGGCCCAGGCAATGCGCCCATTCGTCCATGGCACTCTCGATGGCGAACTGGCTGACCGCGACGCCCGGTGCACGCATCCAGCTCGGCGCATTGATGTCCATCTCCACCGCACGGTGGCGGGTGCGCAGGTGCTCGCAGGCATACAGCTTGGGCGTCATCTCGCCGACCGGTTCGATGAAGTTCGATAGCGTCGAGTTCTGGATCAGAGCGTCCTGCATGAGCACCGAGAGGCGTCCGTCGGCATCACCGCCCAGGCGAATGCGCTGGCGTGTGCCGCCGCGAAACGGCATCAGCGAGAAGGTCTGACGGCGGGTCAATTCGAGCGACACCGGACGGCCGGCGCGCCTGGCCGCCATCGCCGCCAGCAAGGGATGCAGGTTGCCTTTCTTGCCGCCGAAGGCGCCGCCGGTGAAGGGCACGATCAGTCGGACCTTGTCGTCGAGATCGGGTTCGGCCTCGCCGCTCTTCATCACCTCGGTAAAAGGCTTTTGCAACCCAAGATCGAAGGCCTGGCCGAGCGCATAGGCATCGCCATAGGAATACTGGGTGGCGGTGTGCACGGTGAGCCTGCCCTCGGCATCCCAGGCGGCGATCGCGGCGCCCGGTTCCAGCGCATTGTGATGCTGTGGCACGGTCTCGTAGGTTTCGTCCAGCTGCTCTGCCGTAGCTGCAAAGGCAGTGTCCGGATCGCCACGCTCGGTGACCGCTGGTTCGCCGGCGCCTACCTTCTCCGGTTGTTCGGCGCGGTTTTCGTCGAGTACGAACAACGGCTCGCGTCCGGCCGGCTCATAGCGCACTTCGACCCGTGCCGCCGCATACCGCGCCACCACCGATGTGTCGGCAACGACGATGGCCAGCGGCTGGCCGTTGTAATGCAGACGGTCATCCTGCATGGGCAGGAAACGGCCGAGTTCACCGCCAGGCAGCGTCTGGATCGGCTTGAGTCGCGGGGCGTCGAGATGGGTCATCACCAATTGCACGCCCGGTATGGCGCAGGCGGCGGTCGTGTCGATGGCGAGCACACGGCCACCGGCCTGAGTACTCTGCACCACCGCGCCATACCCTGGTCGGTCGCCGGAAGGATTGTCGGCGAGATCGGCGGCATAGCGCGCCTTACCGGTGACCTTGGCGTGCCCATCCAGGCGGCGCGGGGAGCTTGATAACGAACGTGTCATGGCAGCTCCAAGACTGGGTGGTATTGGCGGCTGGGAGGCCGGTGCGATGGATCGTCTCCGTTCGGCCATGCTTGGGCGTGGGTGTTCCGGGAAAACACTGCTACGGGATGAATGGCAGGCGCGCTGCGGTTGTAGTTGTTGTAGTTCGCGAAAGCGTGGCCTCAGCGGCCGAGGCGCGTTGAGCTTTCCGAACTGCGCGCCGCCCGCGGTTACCGCTTTCTGGCGACGAAAGGGCGGTGTAGGGCAAGGCATCCGGATACGGCTTGAGCGAATCCTGAGCGCCCACGAAAGTGTGGCGCAGGAGAAACCTCAACGAGCGCGGTTGACGTCTTATCGAGAACGCGTCGGTACTTCTGGCTCGGCTTCGGCGGGTTCGGCGGAAGGCTCGCTGGATGGCGCCGCTGTTGGTGTGCCGATGCTCTCGTTGGCGGCACGGCAGGTCAGTTCGGCGAACGGCTCATCAGGGGAATAGTCGCCGGGTACCCGCTCGACCCGTTGAGTGTTTGGCGTCACGGTGAATACGGGTGGGGCAGAGGTGTCTGCCCGTGCATCGGCGGGCACGTGGAACTCGCAGGTCACTGTCTCGCCGGTCTTGTTCATGACTTTCACCGCCCGAATCCCCACCAGTTCACCGCCAGCCTCGGTTGTTTCGGTCGGCACGCCCATGGCGCTGACCTCGATATCCAGGCCGTTCAGGTGCGTGATCACTTCGGGCTTCGGCGTCTGGGCGAATGCAGGCTGCGCGCAGAGCGCAATGCCAAGGGCGGTGAGCAATGGCTTGGTCATAGAACCTCCTTGAGTCGATGCCTGCTTAGAAGGGTTCGATGGGTAAGGGTTCGGTTCTTCCCGCACGGATTGATTGCAAAAGATTGGATCGACATCCATATATTCGCGAAAGCACGCTTCGTCAGGCCCGGGCGCTGCCGTAGGCATTGGCGGTGATGGCAGCGCGACGATGTCGCGTCGATGCGCCATGGGTGTCGGCGCATGCTGGGTTATTTGGGTGCTTTGAGATTGCGCGCATAGAGCGCTTTTCCGCCAGTTGAAGTGGTTTCGCGTGATTCCAGCTCGAAGCGCTTGGGTTGGGATTTGATCAGATCGCTTAGTTTCTTGAACCCATAGAGGCGCGGGTCGAACGCAGGGCGGAGCTTGCCGATGTTGGCGCCTAACGCACCCAGATGGACCCAGTCATCTTCATCGTCGGCAATGTCACTGAGCACCTTGGCGATGAAATCCACCGGTACTTTCTGCGATTTGACTTGGGCGCTCTTGTCGGCGGTCTTGGCTTCCTCTTCGGTTTTCTCAATCGATGCCGGCGTAAGTGATTTGTCGCCGTTGTTTGTCGGCTCCTGCGAGCTCTTGGGCGCGTCGGCGCGGAGGATTTCGGTGTAGATGAACTTGTCGCAGGCGGAGACGAAGGGCGCGGGTGTCTTCTGCTCGCCGAAGCCATAGACGGTCAGGCCTTCTTCGCGGATGCGCGCGGCCAGGCGGGTGAAGTCGCTGTCGCTGGAAACCAGGCAGAAGCCGTCGAAGCGCCGGGTGTAGAGCAGGTCCATGGCGTCGATGATCAGTGAACTGTCGGTGGCGTTCTTGCCGGAGGTGTAGGCGAATTGCTGGATCGGCTGGATGGAATAGTCGAGCAGCACCTTTTTCCAGCTGCCGAGGTTGGGCTTGGTCCAGTCGCCGTAGATGCGTTTGACGCTGGCGACGCCGTACTTGGCGATTTCTTCGAACAGGCCCTCGACGATGGCGGCGGGCGCGTTGTCGGCGTCGATGAGCACGGCGAGGTGGGTCTGTTGGTGGGTCGTGTTGGGCTTGGCGGCCATGGAGTCTTCCCTGGAAGGTTTACGTCGACCTTAACGCTCTTGTCGAGCCTCCGACCATAGGCAATTTGCCCTCTGCATCGACGTGGATGTGAATGCAGCAAGGCCGCAATGTGCATCCACGCTGCGCTCGGAAAATATCAGTGCCGGATCAGCTCGGTAGCTTGCTCAGGGATTGTGGTTCGTGCATCGGGCAGCCGTTGTGGCGGGCGCGAAAGCCGGCGGACATTTCGTAGGCCGGTTTGCGCGAGCGCATGATGCCCCCGAGCGGACGATGCGCGGCGAGGCCATGCCAGGGGCTGAAGGACATGTCGTCGTCAACCACCGCGGCCCGGGCTTCGGTCCAGGCCGGTTGTGCCGGGACCTCGATACGAGCGACGGTGACGTAGGGACTGAGTGCTTCCGGCCAGATCACGGTGGCGTCCTCGACCGGCATCTTATCGATATCGGTAGCCAGCTGAACGCGCATCTCCCAAATACCGCCGTGTTTCGCGAAGTGCTGGTTGACGGCCTCGCGCAGGCCGTCGGGATTGTTTTTCAAATCGACTTTCTGATCGGTCAGGGCGGTCAACTCCGGCGACACGGGCACAACATTCAGCTTGGCGAAGTAAGGACCATAAAGCAGTGGCACCACGCTATAGAAGGTTTCGCCGAGTATATGAGTAGTCGGATGTCCGCCCATGCTCTTGAGCATTTTGCTTTCTCCGCCGAGGGCTTCCAGCGCGGTTTCCGCTCCGCGCAGTGTTGCCGAGAGCGCCTGCTTGGCCCGCGGTGCCTTGTCGGTGGTCTTGGCGAGCAATTTCAGCGAGCGGAGAAAGTCCTTCGGTGTGGCGGCGATAAAACTCGGCGCATTGACCATGACGAAATCCTGGGTTACCTGAGTTTCACTTCCGGACAAGCGCTCGCCTTCGACGCCGATCAGTTTGAGCGCCAGCCCGCGCGGTGTCGAAACCTTGTCGTCGAGAATGTCACCGGGGTTAGTGGAAAAACGCAGCACCACCGGCATACGCCCCGGCCTGGCGAACGCACCCTGGGCCAGTTCCGCTGGCAGGTTCGGCAGAATTTCGATTTCGCCCTGCAACAGGCCGTGGCTCTTGGCATGCACGCTGCGAATCGCATGGCCACCATCGGCGTAGGTGGTCTCCATGATGCCGCGCAAGGCTTCGGTCAGCGCTTGGGTGGTCTGGGCTTCGTCGTCTGGCATCTGCTCGAAGGCGGGATCGAAAGGCAGGGGACGTACGCTGAGGGCATCGGTCATGGGGTCGGCTCCGGGGTTATGGTGCCGTCGCGGCACTGTCAGTCGACTGCCGATCGCCTTGATCGTTTCCGTCGGTCGACGGGCGTCCGGACCGTTACAGCGGCATTACCCCAAACCCTCGCGCCATCAGGGCGGCCAGCAATGGGATCAGCAGTAAGGCGAGCAATTCGATGCGGATGATCAGCTTCACCCAGCGCGTCGAGGTTGAGGTGAGCTGCGGGACCTGACCGGCTTTGAGCGCCGGGCGCCATTTGAGGAAGGTGACGGTGGGATAGATCGACAGCAGGGCCACGATTACGAACACGCCGATCTTGGCGTGAAAAAAACTGTTGTTCAGGTAGTAATCGAATCCCTTGCCGTAGCGCATGGCGCGCATCGCACCGGTCACCAGCACCAGGCCGGCGACGATGCCGAACGCGGTATCGGCGCGGAACAGGCTGCGCGCACGCTTGAAGTTCAGTGGCTGGCTAAACAGCTGGTGCTCGAGTACTAGCAGGGCGAAGAGCAGGAAGATCGCCACGAAGTGCAGGTAGGCGGCGACGGCGTAGGCCATTTTCAGTGTCCTTTCGAGGGTGCTGCAGCGGGTGCGGCATGAGTCGAGGTAAACCATTGCTGCTGGCGTTGCAGGCGGCGGGCGATGCTGCCCAGGCAAATACCACGCAGCAGCATGAAGGCGAGAAAGGCCAACCACAATCCGTGATTGCCCATCCCCCGTAACAGCCAGCCCAATGGTAGCGAAATCGCAACGGCCAAGAGCATCGCGTTGCGCATTTCACGTGCACGGGTGGCGCCGATGAAGAGGCCATCGAGCAGGTAACTCCAGACGGCTACCAGCGGCAGCGCCGCCAGATACGGCAAAAAAGTGATTGCCGTTTCGCGTACTGCAGGAATGTCAGTTTGCAGGCCGATGAACAGTTCGCCGCCGAGCAGGAAAAACAGGCCAAAGGCGATGCTCGCCAGCAGTGACCAGCCGCCCGCAACAGTCAGGATACGGCGCAGCTCGGTACGGTTCTGCGCACCGATGGCATGGCCAGTGAGAGCCTCTACCGCATGAGCCAGCCCGTCGAGCGCATGGGCGGTGAGCATCAGGCCGTTGAGCAGCAGCGCGTTGGCTGCAACCGTCGCATCACCCAGGCGGGTGCCCTGCACGGTGACGAGAAAGAACACCAGCTGCAGGGCCAGCGAGCGCAGGAAAATATCGCGGTTCACCGACATCAGCGGTTTCCAGCTCGCCCAGCGGCGCATGGCCTTGCTGTCCAGACGACCGCGGTAGCGCAACAGGGCGCCGCGGGTCAGGGCCAGGCCGACCAGCACGCCACTCCACTCGGCGATTACCGATGCGCGTGCGGCACCGGCCACGCCCCAGTCCAGGCCGATAACGAACCAGAGGTCCAGGGCGACGTTGATCAGGTTGGTGGTGAGCAGGATCGCCAGTGGTGCGCGAGCGTTCTGGGTGCCGAGAAACCAGCCGATCAGGGCCAGACTCGCCAGGGCCGCGGGCAGGCCCAACAGGCGAGTAAGAAAGTAGGCCTGTGTCAGGTTGTCGAGCTCGGCGGACGGCTGCATCAGCTGCAGCGCGTACTCTTTGAGCGGCAGCGCGACGAGGCTCAGTAACAAGGCGAAACCGAGCGCGAGCAGCAGGCCTTGCAGCAATACCTGTCGCAGCGCACCGCCATCTTCACGCCCGGCCGCCTGGGCAGCGAAGCCGGTGGTGCCCATGCGCAGGAAGCCCATGACCCAGACCAGCAGCGTATAAAGGCTGCCGCCCACCGCAACCGAAGCCAGTTGATGCGCATGCGGCAAATGGCCGATCACGGCGCTGTCGACCAGCGCCACCAGCGGCACGGAAAGGTTGGACAGGATCATCGGTGCAGCCAGCGCCCAGACCCGCTTATGGGTAGGGGCGTGCTGCCAGGCGGTCAACAGCCGTGACATGACGGGGCTCCAGAACAGCCCGGCATGATACAGCAGGCGGCAGCAGGCGGCAGGCGGCAGGCTACAGGCTACAGGCTACAGGCTACAGGCTACAGGCTACAGGCTACAGGCTACAGGTCACTGCTTGAGGCTTGAGGCTTGAGGCTTTTGCCTGCCGCCTGCCGCCTGCTGCCGCTTAATGAATCAACCAGCTCAGCAGCCAGAGACCGAGAAACAGGTAAATCACGCCGGCGATGATCGAACGTCGGAAGAAGGCGCGAGCGGCAGCCACCAGAAACATCAGGCCGATCGCCAGGGCGATCAGGCTGATCAGCGAGCGGTCCATGCCCAAGGTTCGCGAAAGGCCCTCCAGAAAGTTCGCCCCGGCATCGGCGAACAGCCCGAAGAGGCCGCTGAGTGCGTCGACGATGTAGCGGATTACCGTGCCGAGCGCCTGACCCAACCATTCGAAAAAGCTTTCCACCCGCATGTCTCTCTCCTGCCGTTCGATCCGTAGCTGCAAGCGCAGCCGTTCCTTGGGGCATTGGGCTATCAATCAGCCTGGCAGTTCCCACGGCTTGGATTGAACCGGCGTATAGCCGGCGTGTCAGTACAAGGCTGATCGGCACCTGCGTTGCGTGTCGTCATGCAATTGCAACCCTTCCCGAGTAGGCTGTCCGCCAGTGCTCTGACGAGAAAAGACGATGCCGATACTTACCGATGCGCAGTCGCAGTGGTTGCCGCGCGCGCGCCCAAAGGTCTGGGCCTTGGGTTTACTGGCTGCCGGCCTGCTCTATTCTGCCGCTTCCTTTCATCTGGATGAGCGAGTGTTTTATGGGCTGAAATCCGCCTGGCACGAAAACAGCTGGGAAGCACGCAGCTTGTGGCTTCCCGAGTACAAGGTGCGCGTCGAGGCGCAGCCGGTGGCGTCGGTTTCCAACAACCTGTCCGGGCTGACCTTCGATGATCGGCGCAACCATCTCTGGGCGGTGGTGAACAACCCCGAGTCACTGGTCGCGCTGGATCAGGATGGCAATTTTCTTGAACGTTACCCCTTGCAGGGCTTCACCGACGTCGAGGGCATCACCTACCTGGGCGACAACCTGTTGGCGGTTGTCGAGGAGCGCAGCCAATCGGTGGTGATAATCCCGGTGCCGGACCGTCCCGGTGCGTTGCAGCGTGAGGATTATGCGTCGGTCTCGCTGGCACTGGGCGAGGCGGACAATGCCGGTTTCGAAGGCGTTGGCTACGATCGGGCCGGTGATCGGTTGTTCGTGGTGAAAGAAAATTCGCCACGCAAGCTGTATGAAATTCAAGGCATCAAGGCCAGCCTGAACGGCCAGTTGAATCTGAAGATCATCGATCGCGAGTCCTGGATCGAAGACAAGGACATGGCGACCGATCTCGCCTCCGTGCACTTCGATGAGCGCACTGGGCATCTGGTGCTGCTCAGCGACGAAGCGAAGATGATGCTGGAGCTCGACAGTGAAGGCGGGATGGTCAGCTTCCGCTCGCTATGGAGCGGCTTTGCCGGGCTGGAAAAGAGCGTGCCCCAGGCAGAGGGCATGACTTTCGATGCCAAAGGCGATCTTTATCTGGTCAGCGAACCAAACCTGTTCTACGCCTTCGAGCGCCAATAGCCGTTTCTGGATTCGCCGCCATCAGCCGCGGCGGATCATCCACACACCACCTAAGATCAGCAGCAGCCCGGCAACCTTGCCGACGCTGATCGATGACTGACGAAACCCCGCCCAGCCGAAGTGATCGAGCAGCAGCGCCATGCCCAGTTGCCCGGCCAGCACCAACGCCATGAACAATAACGCCCCAATGCGTGGGCCGGCGAACGCTGCAGTCGCGATGAAAAACATGCCGAGGAGGCCGGCGCACCAGTGGTACCAGTTCAAACCCTTCAGTGCTTGAATCGAGGGCATATCGCGCTGGACCAGAACGACAAAGATCAACGCCACGGTGCCTACGGCAAATGAAAGCATCGCCGCGCTCATGACGCTGGTCAGGTGTTTGGCCGCTTGTCCGTTGATACCGGCCTGCAGCGGCAGAAACGCCCCGGCAATCAAAGGCAGAACGAGAAGCCACCAGGCTACGACAGGCATGCGAATTTACTCCGGTGATTACAAAGACGGCCCACCAGGGCGGCAGGCCGGAGATCGATGATGAACCCCAGCTCTCGGGGCTATTTGCAGGTGTTTCGTTACTGCGCTCCACCTTTTGGCGAGCCCGTGGTCATGACGGGCTGTTGAGTCAGTATTCGCCGCGGGGTGCGCCTCCCACGGTTCGGCACGGTTTCAAGGTTTGTGTAGGAATCCCGCCCTCGGGGCGAAGCATTTGCCTTAGCCGGCAGTCCGAAGCCCGCCACGGCAGCAGGCCGGATTCGGAACGGAGCGCAGTTTACTGCGGTGGGTACTGCGAAAGCACCTTGGCGACGGTCTCGCGGAACATCCCGGCGCGCTCTTGCGGACTGCCAGGATCGTCGCTCAGGATCTGCTCAGCGCTGCCACGCCAGACCAGCTTGCCATCATCTGCATCATAAAAATCCACCTGCAGAGTGCCGACCTGATAGTTAATGGTGCGGGTGTCGGTGATCATCGGTCCGCCCCAGAAACCATGCCACGGGCTGCCCCAAGCCCCCATCGACGACGAGGTGTATTGCTGGCTGCGTTGGTCGACGATGAACCAGGCCTGTATCAGCACATCCGGCTGGCTGCCGGACTGAGCCTGGCGCAGACCACGCTGGTCGAGCTGTTCGCTGATCGCGCTACGGATGCGCTGCTCGGTTAGGTCGCTCTTGATGCGTGGATCGTCCGGGCGGTACTGCAACGCTGGTTCCTTCCAGCTCCAGCTGCGATACGTGGAAAAGTCCCGCTGCGGATCGAAGTCGCGTTGCACCTGAGTGCTCTGGCAGGCGACTAACAGCAACAGCAGGGGAAGCATTATCAGTTGCCGGAACATGTCGATTCTCCTTGGGTATTCGAAACCGGTGTCAGCGCGGCGGATAGTCGGCAAGGGCGTCATTGACTGCATCGCGTGCGGCGTCCTTGCGTTCGGCCTGGCTGCCGCCGCTGCGCGACTCGGCGCGGTTGCTCCAGATGGCCTGGCCTGAACTGCTGTCATACATTTCGATGTATACCGAGACCACTTCTTCTTCGTAGGTGCGCATCACGGGGACGCTGGTTCCAATTCCATAACCGCTGCCATAACCGCTGCCGAAGCCGCCGTAACGGCCTGCCCCGATATGGGGGCCGTAATCGTCATAGGCCTGACGCACGCGCGTTTCCATGTTGGCTCTGGCGCTGATCTGCACATCGCCCTTGGCATCATTCGGGGCAGGACGTAGGCCGCGTTGGTCGAGGGCGCCGGCGACCATTTCCTGCAGTTCCGCTCCGGCGAGCGAGGCGGTACCAGGCGGCGGGTTGCGCCAACTCCAGCTCTGATAACTGGAAAAATCCCGCGGCGCCGCCGGGTAGATCGGAGACTGGATCTGCTCGACGGGTGGCGCGGGGGGAATCGGCGCGGATTCGCTCGTGTACGGATTGCCGCCCTTGCAAGCCGCAAGGCTCAGGCAGAGCAATGTCAATGCAGCACGGGTCAACATCGAATACCTCCCGACCGGCACTCAGCGAGGCCGGCACAACCAGTGCAGGTAGCGCCCGAGACCGGCAAAGGCGGGATGGCGGCGGTAGGCCAATTCCATCTCGATCAGATCGGCAGGCTCGGTGCGGGCCTGGAAATCGGCGGGCATGTAGTCATGGAATACGCGCACGCCGCTGGTTGATTCGACCCGCCAGTGCGGCGCGAGTTGCGCACCCAGCTCGCGCGGGTCGAGCGGCTGTTGCGGCGTCAGGCTCTGGCGTTCACCGGCATAGCTCTGGCTGCGCAGCTTTTTGAAATGGCCCTTGAGCAGGTTGCGGTAGATCAGCGCGTCGCGGTTGTAGAAGGCCAGCGACAGCCAGCCATCGTTGGCAACCAGTCGATGCAGCACCGGCAGGATCGCCTGGGGCTCGGCCAGCCATTCCAGTACCGCGTGGCAGATGACCAGATCGAAACGGCCCTCGACCTGGCTTTCGATGTCCTGCCACGGCGCCTGGATAAAGGTGGCTGATTGACCGGCAGCGGCGAAGCGCTCGCGAGCACCTTCGAGCATCGGTTCGGCCGGTTCGGCGAGCGTGACGTCGTGACCCTGCTGAGCTAGCCAGAGGCTCATATGGCCAAGCCCGGCGCCAATATCGAGCACGCGCAGCGGGTGTTGCGGCAGCACTTCGGCGAGGTCCGCCTGCAGCACCGCAAGGCGGATCGCGCCTTTGGCACCGCCGTAGATTTTCTCGGCGAAACGTGTGGCCAGCTCGTCGAAATGGCGATCGGTCATTGGGCGAACCGCCGCTCGTTATCCGCCAGCTTGGCCAGCAGCGCTTGTTCCATGTCGACGCCCAGCTCGCTGCACATCAGCAGCAGGTACATAAGGATGTCGCCGACTTCCTGACCGGCATGTTCCAGCTTGTCGGCCGGCAGCTGGCGCGATTCGTCCTCGGTCAGCCATTGGAAGATTTCCACCAGCTCGGACATTTCCACGCTGGCGGCCATGGCCAAATTCTTCGGGCTGTGAAAGCGTTGCCAGTCGTTGCGATCGCGGATCGCGTGCAGGCGTTTGGTGATCTGTTCGATGTTCATCAGAGGGCGGCTCGTTGGGAGGCGGCTAGCTTCCGTCAGCGCGCCGATGCTCGCAAGGGGCAGCGCCGGTTCAAAGGGTCGCGGCGGTGCGGCGTACCTTGAGCACACGCTCCACGGCGAGCACGCCGGGGCGATAGTCGTTCTGCTCGATGGCGCGAATCGCCTGATCCAATGCCAATTCCGCGATCTGCTCATGTTGCTGCGAGATGGCGTTGACCCGTATCGGCAGAAAATCCAACAGCTGCGCGTCACCAAAGGTCGCCAGCCGCAGCTGCGCAGGCCATAGCAGGCCGCGTTCGCTCAGGGCATCGAAGACGCCTTCGAGCAGAACGTAGGCGGTGGTGATCAACGCGTCGGGCATCGCGCCGCGATGGAGCAGCGCCAGCATCTGCTCACGGCCGCAGGCGCGGCTGAACTGCTCGGCCTGCATCACGCTGATTTTTCCATGATGCTGAGCGAGTGCTTGGCGGAAACCCTCTTCGCGCTGCTGGCTGATGCGCAATCCGGGCCGAGCGCTGATCAGCGCGATATGCGCATCGGCCGGCACATGCAGTGAGTGCGTCAGCTGCGCGGCGGCCTGGTGATCGTCGCTGACCACCGAGCAGAACTGTTCCGGGTCCAACGCCCTGTCGAGGGCAATGATCGGCGTGCCGCTGGCGAGCAGCGTGCGGTAACTGGGGTCGTCAGCCGGCAGACAGCTGGCCACGATCAGCGCATCGCAGCGGCGCGAACGCAGCACTTGGATAACCTGGCGCTCAGTTTCCGGCTCGTCATCGGAGCCGACGATCAATAACTGATAGCCGCGTAAACGGGCGCGCTGTTCGAGCAATTTCGCCAGCCGCGCATAGCTGGGGTTTTCCAGATCGGGAACGATGAAGCCCAGGGTGCGCGACTGCCCGCGTCGCAACCCGGCGGCCTGTTGATCGAGCTGAAAACCCTGTTGCTCAGCCACTGCCATCACCCGGTCCGCCGTGGCCTGGCTGATCCGCCGCTGTACGGCCTTGCCGTTGAGTACGTAGCTGGCGGTGGTCACCGAGACGTTGGCGAGGCGGGCGATGTCGGTCAGTTTCAACTCGATGATCCTGGGCGAAGGACGGGTGGTATGAACTTGGGCTTCTAGAGTTACCCAATATTGCGTAATGTGCCAGCCTTAGATGAAACGTTTCAGCAGCCGTTCGGTCATAAGCGCCAGCCCATCGATGCCAGCGCCTCCTGCCGGCCCGGCCGGCAGAAGAAACAATCGTGAGCCCGCACAGGAGTTCTCCATGCTTGAGTTGAATGCCCAGCATATCCACATGCATCAGACGGCGACCGACAAACCCGCCGCCCTGGCCTTGCTGGCCGAGGTGCTGGTGGCTGACGGGCTGGTGGCGCCCGGTTATCTCGACGGGCTCCGTGCGCGCGAAGCGCAGGGCTCGACCTTTCTTGGCCAGGGCATCGCTATTCCGCACGGCACGCCGGAAACCCGCGATCAGGTGTTCACCACCGGCGTCCGCCTGCTGCACTTTCCCGGCGGCGTGGACTGGGGCAACGGCCAGCAGGTCTACCTCGCCATCGGCATCGCCGCGCGTTCGGATGAGCATCTGCGTTTGCTGCAGTTGTTGACCCGAGCGCTTGGCGAGGGCGATCTGAGTGAAGCGCTGCAAAAAGCCAAAAACCCCGAGGCGATCATCGATCTGCTGCAGGGCGCGCCGCAGGAATTGGCGCTGGACGGTAAGTTGGTGGCGCTCGGTGTGGCCGCCGATGATTTCGACGAGCTGGCCTGGCAGGGCGTCAAATTGCTCAAGCGTGCCCAGTGCGTGGAACCCGGTTTCAATGCCGGGCTGGCGCTGAACCAGGCGCTGCCGTTGGGCGACGGTTTGTGGTGGCTGAGCAGCGAACAGTCGGTGCAGCGTCCCGGGCTGGCCTTCGTCACGCCAATCAATTCGCTGGTTCACCAGGGACAGCCGCTTAACGGCCTGTTCGTGCTCGCCAGCCTTGGCGAGGCGCATCGGGCGATGCTCGAACGCTTGTGCAATCTTCTGATCGAAGGCCGTGGGCAGGAACTGAGTCAGGCGACATCCAGCCGCGTGGTGTTGGAAGCGCTTGGAGGCGAAGTGCCCGCCGACTGGCCGAGCGCTCAGGTGCCGTTGGCCAACGCCCACGGTCTGCATGCGCGCCCGGCCAAGGTGCTGACCGAAATTGCCCAAGCCTTCGATGGCGACATCCGCGTGCGGCTGGCTAATAGCGAGAATGCCGGCGTGTCGGCCAAAAGCCTGAGCAAACTGCTGGCGATGGGTGCGCATCGTGGCCAGGTGTTGGAATTCATTGCCGAGCCTTCGATAGCGGGCGATGTGTTGCCAGCGCTGTTGCGAGCGGTGGAAGAGGGTTTGGGCGAGGAGGTCGAACCTTTGCCCGCGCCAGGCCAACTGATGGACAACACCGGTCCGTCGCTCGCCGCGCCGCCTGATCGAGAGGCTGTCGAACAAGCGGCGTTTCTTGACGGCGAACGAGTGGTGGCCATTGCTGCCTCGCCCGGCATCGCCATCGGCCCGGTGCTGGTGCGCAAGCCGCAGGTGATCGACTACCCCAATCACGGCGATTCCCCAGCGGTCGAGCTGCAGCGCCTGGATGCCGCGCTCGATACCGTGTTCAGCGAAATCGGCGTGCTGATCGGTGAAAGTGAGGTCGCCAGTATTCGCGATATCTTCACCACCCATCAGGCGATGCTGCGCGATCCGGCGCTACGCGAGGACGTGCAGATACGGCTGAAAAAAGGCCTGAGCGCCGAAGCCGCCTGGGTCGAGGAAATCGAAAACGCCGCGCAGCAGCAGGAGTCGCTGCACGACAAGCTGTTGGCCGAGCGCGCGGCGGATCTGCGTGACGTCGGTCGTCGCGTGTTGGCCTGCCTGACTGGTGTCGAGGCCGAGCAGGCGCCGGAAGAGCCCTACATTCTGGTGATGGACGAAGTGGCACCGTCGGACGTTGCCACGCTCAACTGCCAGCGCGTCGCTGGCATTCTTACCGCAGGCGGCGGCGCGACCTCGCACAGCGCGATCATCGCCCGTGCGTTGGGCATCCCGGCCATCGTCGGCGCCGGGCCCGGCGTGCTGGGGTTGGCGGCGAACACGCTATTGCTGCTGGACGGCGAGCGCGGCGAACTGCTGGTCGCGCCGAGCGAGGCGCAGCTGGCAGAGGCCAGAAGCGACCGCGCCGAGCGTGAGGAACGCAAGCGTCTGGCCGATGAGAGACGAATGGAGCCGGCGATCACCCGCGACGGTCATCCCGTGGAGATCGCCGCCAATATCGGCGCAGCCGGGGAGACAGCCGAAGCCGTTGTCCTCGGCGCGGAAGGCATCGGCCTGCTGCGCACCGAGCTGGTGTTCATGAACCATTCCCAGGCGCCGGACCAGGCGACCCAGGAAGCCGAGTATCGCCGCGTGCTGGAAGCGCTCGAAGGGCGGCCCTTGGTGGTGCGTACGCTGGACGTCGGCGGTGACAAGCCGTTGCCGTACTGGCCGATGCCAGCCGAGGAAAACCCCTTCCTCGGTGTGCGCGGTATCCGTCTGAGCCTGCAACGCCCGGACATTCTCGAAACCCAGCTGCGCGCGCTGCTGGCCTGCGCCGACGGCCGCCCGCTGCGGATCATGTTCCCCATGGTCGGCAACATCGACGAATGGCGCTCCGCCAAAATCATGGTCGATCGCCTGCGCGTGGACCTGCCGGTGGCGGATCTGCAAGTCGGCATCATGATCGAGGTTCCGTCCGCCGCGCTGATCGCACCGGTACTGGCGCATGAAGTGGATTTCTTCAGCATCGGCACCAACGATCTCACCCAGTACACGCTGGCCATTGATCGCGGCCATCCGACGCTTTCCGGCCAGGCCGATGGCTTGCATCCGGCGGTGTTGCGACTGATCGATATGACCGTCGAAGCCGCGCATGCGCAGGGCAAATGGGTGGGCGTGTGCGGCGAGCTGGCCGCCGATGCGTTGGCGGTGCCGATGCTGGTGGGCCTTGGTGTCGACGAACTGAGCGTATCCGCCCGCAGCATTGCGCTGGTCAAAGCGCGGGTGCGGGAGATGGATTTCGGTGTTTGCCAGCGGTTGGCCCGGCAGGCTCTGCTGTTGCCGGGTGCGCATGAAGTACGCGCCTTCGTCGGAGAGCATTGCTGATGGCTCGCGTTCTGACGGTCACGCTCAATCCGGCGCTGGATGTCACGGTGCGGCTGCCTGCTTTGCGGCTCGGTGAGGTCAACCGAAGTGAAAATCTGCAGGTTCATGCGGCCGGTAAAGGGCTGAACGTGGCGCAGGTGCTGGCCGATCTTGGTCATCAGCTGACCGTGACCGGCTTCCTCGGCGCGGACAATCCGCAGGCGTTCGAGCAACTGTTCGCCGCGCGTGGCTTTGCCGATGAGTTCGTCCGCGTCGCCGGAGAAACCCGCAGCAATATCAAACTGGCCGAGGCCGGCGGGCGAGTTACCGATATCAACGGTCCGGGGTTGATGGTTGCCGAGGCGGAGCGCGTCGAGCTGCTGACCAGGCTAAAGCGCCTCGCGCCTGCACATGATCTGGTGGTGGTGGCCGGCAGCCTGCCGCGCGGTTTCCAGGTGGAATGGTTCATCGAGCTGTTGCGCACGCTCAGGCAGCTCGGCGCACGGGTCGCGCTGGATACCAGCGGTGCCGCTTTGCGCGCCGGACTGGCGACGGCGCCCTGGCTGATCAAGCCCAACGAAGAGGAGCTGGCCGACGCCCGCGGAATGAAAACGGCCGATGCTCAGGCGCTTGCCCGTGAAGCCTGGCGATTGCAGGTCGAAGGCGTTGAGCACGTGGTCATCTCACAAGGGGCCGACGGCGTGAGTTGGTTCGGCCCGGATAGCGCCTGGCACGCACATCCGCCCAAGGTGCAGGTGGTCAGCACCGTCGGCGCTGGGGACTCGCTGCTCGCCGGCATGCTTCACGGCTTGCTGGAGAGCTGGCCCGCCGAACGCACCCTCAGCCATGCCACCGCTATCGCTGCGCAGGCGGTCGGGCAGATCGGCTTCGGCATTACCGACACGGCACAACTCGCCGAGCTAGAAGCCGCGGTCCGGCTCCAGCCGCTGAACCCATAATTCCAATAAAGAGGTGAAAGAATGAATCTTCTCATCGTCACGGCTTGCCCCAACGGAATGGTCACCAGCGTGCTCACGTCGCGCCTGCTCGAGGCCGCCGCGCATCGTCTGGGTTGGTCGACCGCCGTGGAAGTCCATGATCCCAAGGCCATCGGCTCGCCACTTACTGCTGCGCAGATCGCGGGCGCCGATTTGGTGGTCGTGGTCAAGACCGGGCCGTTGTCGCTGCAGCGCTTCATCGGCAAGCGCGTCGCGCAATCGACACCCTCCGAAGCCCTGCTCGACCCTGAAGGTTTTCTGCGCAGCGCCGCCGACACCGCGGCGGTGCTGGAGCAGGATGGTCAGCCGACAAGCACGTCCGTCGCTGGTAAGCCCAAGCTGGTCGCGATTACGGCTTGCCCGACTGGCGTCGCGCATACCTTCATGGCTGCCGAAGCCTTGCAGCAGGCGGCGATCCGCAAGGGTTACGACCTGAAGGTGGAAACCCGCGGCTCGGTGGGTGCGCGCAACGTGCTCGACGCCCAGGCCATCGAAGAAGCCGACGCGGTGCTGCTAGCTGCCGATATCGAGGTGGATGTCACACGTTTCGCCGGCAAGCGAGTGTTCCGCTGCGGCACGGGTGTGGCGTTGAAGCAGCCCGATGCAACGCTGGATCGGGCGTTGGAGGAAGCCGCAATGCTCAGCGGTGGCGCCGCGGTCGGTGCTGGTAGTGGCGAGCCAAAGGGTGAGAAGACCGGCGTCTACAAGCACCTGCTCACCGGGGTTTCGTACATGCTGCCGATGGTGGTGGCGGGCGGTTTGCTGATCGCGTTGTCCTTCGTCTTCGGCATCGAGGCGTTCAAGGAAGAGGGCACCCTGGCGGCGGCGCTGATGAAGATCGGCGGCGAGACGGCGTTTCAACTGATGGTGCCCTTGCTGGCCGGCTATATCGCTTATTCCATCGCTGACCGGCCCGGTCTTGCACCGGGGATGATCGGCGGGCTGCTGGCCGGCACGTTGGGCGCGGGTTTTATCGGTGGGATCATCGCGGGCTTCGTTGCCGGCTACGCGGCCAAGGCGGTCAGTCGCTGGATTCCGCTGCCAGCGAGTGTCGAGTCGCTCAAGCCGATCCTGATCATCCCGCTGCTGGCCAGCCTGCTCACAGGCCTGGTGATGATCTATGTGGTGGGCACACCGGTGGCGAAGCTGCTCGCCGGGCTGACCGAATTTCTCGACACCATGGGCACCTCCAACGCCGTTCTGCTCGGGCTGCTGCTCGGCACCATGATGTGCGTCGATCTTGGCGGGCCGGTGAACAAGGCGGCCTATGCGTTTTCCGTCGGCCTGCTCGCCTCGCAGAGTTACGCACCGATGGCCGCGACCATGGCCGCCGGCATGGTGCCGCCGATCGGCATGGGCATCGCCAGTATTCTTGCCCGTCGCAAATTCGCCCAGAGCGAGCGCGAAGCCGGCAAGGCCGCACTGGTGCTCGGTTGCTGCTTCATCTCCGAAGGGGCGATTCCCTTCGCTGCGAAAGACCCGCTGCGGGTTATCCCCGCCAGCATCGCCGGTGGCGCGCTGACCGGCGCGCTGTCGATGGCCTTCGGTGCGAAGCTGCTGGCGCCCCATGGCGGGCTGTTCGTACTGCTGATTCCCAATGCGATCAATTATGCGCTGCTGTATCTGCTGGCAATTCTTGCGGGCAGTCTGCTGACTGGAGTGATCTACGCAGTGATCAAAAGGCCCGAGGTACAGCCCCTGGCCATCGATGCCGTCGCTTGAGCGCGTCTGCCAAAGGGCTGAACTAAGGCCTCGCTGTCGTATCCCACTGCTAACTGGTCGAGATTTTGTTTCAGAAGGTTTCGCCCGCCGTTAATTGAAAACGAATTGGCAGGAGAGTCTGGATGAGTATCGAATACGGGCCCCGACCCTTGCGTATCACCCTGACCGCCGTTGTCGTGCTGGTGCTGGGCGCGTTGATGACGATTGGCGGTGGCTACCTCGCGATACTGGGTGGGTCCTGGTACTACGTGATCGCGGGTATCGGTTTGCTGGTGGTGGGCGGCTTGCTGTTTGCGCGGCGCCGCGCGGCAATCTGGTTGTATGCCGTGCTGCTGCTGGCGACCCTGGTCTGGACGGTCTACGAGGTGCGCTTCGACTGGTGGCAATTGGCGCCGCGTATCGACCTCTGGTGCATCCTGGGGTTGTGGCTGATCCTGCCATTCGTCAACCGTTACCTCGGCGATCGGCTGGTCTGGCGTGACGGCGCCAGCGGGCTGCTCGGGCTGGGGCTGGTGGCTGGCGCGCTGATGGCGGGCTACTCACTGACGCAGGATTACCACTCGATCCAGGGCCAATTCAGCGATGCGCAAATGCAGGGCTTGAACCCTGAAGGGCAGGCGGGCCGACAGGCTAACGAATGGACGGCCTACGGTGGCTCCGATCGCGGCGACCGGTACTCACCGGCCGATCTGATCACCCCGGAAAACGTTGGCAAGTTGGAGAAGGCCTGGGAGTTCCACACAGGCGACTTGCCCGGTCCGAACGATCCCGGCGAATTCACGTATGAAGTGACGCCGCTCAAGGTCGGCAACAGCCTGTTCATCTGCACACCGCACAGCATCGCCATTGCGCTGGATGCCGATACCGGTGAGGAGCGCTGGCGCTACGACCCGAACATCAACCGCGATGCCCAGTATTACCAGCACATGACCTGCCGTGGCCTGGCCTTCCATGATGCGACCCGCTACGCCACGGCGGCCTCGGCCACTGGCCAGCCGAGCCAGCCCGCTGCACGCTGCGAGCGTCGGCTGTTCCTGCCGACCAATGACGCCACACTGATCGCCCTCGACGTGGAAGACGGCAAACCCTGCGAAGACTTCGGCAACGCCGGCGTGGTGGATCTGAAAGTCGGGTTGGGTGAGGGCGCGCTGGGCGTCTATTTGCCGACATCGCCGCCTGTGGTGACCGAGAGACTGGTTATCGTCGGCGGGTCCATTACCGACAACGGGTCTGTGGATTCCCCCGGCGGCGTGATCCGCGCCTACGACGTGCGCAACGGCCGACTGCTGTGGAATTTCGACCCTGGCAACCCGGACGCCACCGAGCCGTTGCCGCCGGACGAAAACTACACCCGTAGCACGCCGAACTGGTGGACTACGTCGGTAGCGGACGAGTCGCTGGGTCTGGTCTACATCCCCACCGGCAACCAGACGCCGGACCAGTGGGCGCAGCCGCGTACGCCCGAGTCGGAGCGCTTCACCGATACACTGGTCGCACTGGATCTCGCGACCGGCAAGGTGCGCTGGGAATTCCAGACCGTGCATCACGATCTATGGGACCGCGACTTGCCGTCCCAGCCAACCCTGGTCGACATCGACGGGCCGCAGGGCAAGGTGCCGGCCATCATCCAACCAACCAAACGCGGTGACCTCTATGTGCTCGACCGCCGCACCGGTGAGCCCATCGTGCCGGTCGAGGAATTTTCCGTGCCGCAGGGCACCGATTACGGTGATTTCACCGCCCCGACTCAGCCGGCGTCGGCGCTCAGCTATGCGCCTGACGAACCGCTGCATGAGAAGGATATGTGGGGCGGGACGCCGCTGGACCAGATGATGTGTCGGATCCAGTTCCGCAAGTTGCGTTACGACGGGGATTTCACGCCGCCGTCCGAACGGGGCTCGCTGATCTATCCGGGCAATGTCGGTACCTTCAACTGGCCCTCCGTGGCGGTCGATCCTAGCCGACAGCTATTGTTCGGTGCGCCGAACTATCTGGCGTTCGTTTCGACCATGGTCAAGCGCAGCGAAGTCGACCCCGACGAGCGTTCCGGCGGCGGTGAAACCGGCCTGCAGCCCAATCTCGGTGCGCCCTACATGGTCAGGCTGGAGCCGCTCTTGTCGGTGCTGGGCCTGCCATGCCAGACCCCGCCGTGGGGCTATGTCACGGCTGTCGACCTGCGCACCATGAAGAAAGTCTGGATGCACAAGAACGGCACCAGCCGCGACAGTGCACCGCTGGGCATTCCGCTCCCGGTCGGCGCGCCGGCGCTGGGCGGCCCGATCGTCACTGCCGGTGGTGTGGCCTTCATGAGCGGCACGCTGGATTACTACCTGCGCGCCTATGACATGCAGAACGGTAAAGAGCTGTGGAAAGCGCGGCTGCCGGCGGGCGGCCAGGCGACGCCGATGACCTATGTGTCGGAGAAGACCGGCAAGCAGTACGTCGTGCAAATGGCCGGCGGGCACGGGTCGTTCGGGACGAAAATCGGGGATTCGGTGGTGGCGTGGGTGCTGGATGAGCAGGCGGAGTAGAGGTTGATTAGGTTGTGTATCTCGATCTGGATGCTTGGCGAAACCGCCGTCCCCTCACTCTAGCCCTCTCCCCGGAGGGGAGAGGGGACTGGTCGGAGTTGTGTCGTGTGTTCTGGTAAATATCGCGCGATAGCTGCTGGCCAAAATGACGCTAAACCAAACCAAACCAAACCAAACCAAACCAAACTAAGCACTAAGCACTAAGCACTAAGCACTAAGCACTAAGCACTAAGCACTAAG